>CAWUKE010000126.1:0-6545 GCA_963922935.1 uncultured Alphaproteobacteria bacterium
CCGCTTTTCTTGATCAGCTTCTGAACATCCTTGATGGGATGTTTCTCATCATGGAGGAGGATTTTAATACCGCGGAGGAACTCAATATCTTCAGGACGGTAGAAGCGCCGACCGCCGCCCCGCTTTACGGGCTTAATATCAGCGAACTTACTTTCCCAAAAGCGGAGCACATGGGGCTGTAGGCCGAGCTCTTCGCCGGCTTCACTGATGGTTCTAAAGGCGCGTGTCGTCTTCGCTTGCATGGATTTCATTCCGTTGGCGAATCAGACCTTATCACTATTTGGGGCTTAATGCCGAATCGACGCGCTCACGCAGCACTTGGCTCGGCTTGAAAACCAAAACACGCCGCTGTGTAATCGGAACTTCGACCCCTGTTTTAGGGTTACGGCCGATGCGCTCCCGCTTTTCGCGCAGAAGAAATGTGCCAAACCCTGCCAGCTTCACATTCTCACCACGCAGAAGCGCGTCGCTAATATGATCAATCACGGATTCAACAAGCTCAGCCGAATCAGACCGCGACAAGCCAATCTCTCGGTAGAGTGCTTCCGCTAAATCGGCACGAGTCACCGTGCCCGTATTCACAGTACGCCCGGACATTGAAGAGCTAATGCGCGTCTGAAGCGATAGCATCAAGTGAAATCGTCAAGTAGGAGCAAAAAAACCTGCGCTTTCAGTAGCGAAGCAGGCAAGCTCCCCAAGTAAAGCCGCCGCCGAAGGCTTCCAACATGACTGTATCGCCGCGTTTAATGCGACCGTCCTTGACCGCTACGTCCCAAGCGAGGGGGACGCTGGCTGCTGAGGTGTTGGCGTGATGGGCGACGGTTGAGATCACCTGCTCCGGGCGCAGGCCTAATTTACGTGCCACCGCGACCAGAATGCGTTGGTTCGCCTGGTGCGGGACAAACCAGTCGATCGACGTGACGTCGTCTACGCCTGCCCCTGCCGCGCACTCCCGAATAACGCCTGCGATATCCTTCACAGCGTGTTTGAAAACGGCATTGCCCAGCATGCGAAGCTTCCCGACGGTCCCAGTCGCCGACGGGCCCCCGTCCACAAACAGCATGTCTTTGTGCGCACCGTCAGAGTGAATGACGGAATGAATGACGCCATCTTCTGTGTCTGTCTGCGCCTCCAGAATGATCGCCCCGGCCCCGTCGCCGAAAAGAACGCAGGTCGAGCGATCTTCCCAATCGAGAATACGCGAGAATGTCTCGGCCCCAATCAGAAGCACCCGCTTATGCGCACCGGCTTTGATCAGCGCATTGGCCGTATGAATGCCGTAGAGAAAGCCTGAACATACGGCCTGCACATCAAACGCCGCGCCATGCGCCATACCCAAGCGGTGCTGGATCATCGTGGCTGTGCTGGGAAAGGTCAGGTCCGGCGTAGATGTGGCCACCATGATCAGATCAATATCATCGGCGGCCAAGCCCGCATGATCTAATGCTTTCAACGCCGCCGAATGGCCAAGATCAGCGGTCGTTTCGCCGTCCGCAGCAATATGGCGTTGGTGAATGCCCGTGCGTTCGCGGATCCAAGCATCCGACGTATCCAGACCCAGCTCTGTCGCAAACGCTTCGTTTTCAAGGACACGCTCCGGCAGCGCACTGCCAATCCCTTTAACGACGGCCCGAATGCTCATCAGACGATAAATCCAATATTGTCGTCTTCATCATGAAGAGCGTCGAGGCGTTGATCGATCTGATGAAGGAAATCTGTTTCTGCCAAGCCAATGGCAATGTTGACCGCATTGGAGAAACCGACGCGGTCCGTCCCGCCATGGCTTTTGATGACAATGCCATTGAGCCCCAAAAAGACCGCACCATTCACGCGACGCGGATCAATGCGGCGCTTCAATTTAAACAATGCCAGAGCATTCAACCATGTCGTGATCTTGGACCAGAGATTTCCTTGCAGCGCATCGTTAAAGAACGTCCCGATTAGCTTCGCCGTGCCTTCCGCCGTTTTCAGCGCGACGTTACCGGTGAACCCATCGGTCACGATGACGTCCGCGCGGCCGCCGCTAATATCATTGCCTTCGACATAGCCAATATAGTTCAAACCCAATTGGCTTTGCGAAAGGCGTTCATGGGCGGCCTTTATAACGGCATTGCCCTTCACATCTTCCGTGCCGACATTGAGCAGACCGATTGAGGGGTTTTCTTTTTTATAGATCGCTTTGAAGTAAGCTTCGCCGAGTACCGCGAATTCTGTCAGCTGCGCGGCATCAACATCGACATTCGCGCCCACATCCAAAACGACTGAAATACCATTTGTATTGGGCCAGCTAGCCGCCAAGGCTGGGCGCTGCACACCTTGTTTCATGCGTAGCTGTAACTTGCCCATCGCCATGAGCGCGCCCGTATTGCCTGCAGACACAGCAATATCAGCGCGGCCCGCTTTCACAGCCGCAATCGCATTCCACATGGAGCTATCTTTGCCGCGGCGTAGGGCTTGGCTAGGCTTATCATCCATGGAGACCGTTTTTTCCGTATGGACAATCTCAGAGCGCTCGCGCGTGCGCGGGGCTTTTGCCAGCAGAGGCGTAATCGCGGACTCATCACCATGCAGAAGGAAGCGTGCCCGACGCCCCTGCCCCTGATGGGTCAGAAAATATTCGATTCCTCGAACTACGATATCGGGCGCATCATCACCGCCCATCGTATCAATGGATATAACCAAACCGTCTAGCATCTCCGACCCTATAGGGTTGTGCCTGCAGTCCGGCTAGAGGCTTTACACCTTTCTATGCCACCGCTTTCAGGTCCGGAAAGTAAAAGCGCCCTTTGATGATGGCTTTCAAGGGTGTGTCTGTCAGCGATTCGCGCATGGCTTTAACATAGGCAACGAGACGCGTCTCGAACTCCCCCGCCGCCTCTACGCCTGTGCTGGCCATGAAGGCCTGTTTGAGATCTGATGCGCCCTCACCGGCTTGGAAAGCAGTCGTGTAGATGCCGAGACGATCATAAAAGTGGCTAATCATGGGCTTAATACGCTTCTTCACGCCCGTATCGCTGATGCCTTCTTCCCGGAGGGCGATTTCGAAATCATCTTTCATTTCGTCGAACATAGCCTGGCGCAGCAGATCGCCGTCTTGGCCTTCCTGGTTAAGACGCTCCATCATAATCGCGAAATGCAGGGTGATCAGATCGATCCGACCGTCATAATTATCCGGAAGACGGCCTTGTCCGAAAAACTCAGGAGATCGCGACTGCTCTAAAAGCCTGAAATAGATACGGCGCGCATCGCGACGCTCTGGCAAGTCGCGCCCCATCAGCTTGTCAAACAATCCCACCTTAAGCCTCCGTCATATACAGCGCCTCGGTCTTGCAGGTCCGCGGCTCTCTGGTTAGGGCGAACTTGCCTCTAGAGGAGAGATAACTCATGCGCAATTCAGTAGTTGCCGCGACACTTTTGATCGGGACAGTCTTCGCGACAGGATGCAACCCCATCCTGCGCACGCATGGCTATGTCCCAACGGCAGACGCTAAGCCGCAAGAAATCAATCCGAGCACGGACACGAAGGCGACTGTTCTCGCCTCTCTCGGCAGCCCTTCTGTTGAAGGAACCTTCGATGAAGTCGATGAGAGCGACACGTGGTACTATATCAACCAGGTTCGAGAGCGTTACGCCTATCTCCGCCCACAAATCCAAGAGCAAACGGTTACGGCGATTACCTTTAACGTGGACGGCCAAGTCACACAGGTCGCAGAATATGGGATCGAAGACCGCAGGATCGTCAACTATTCCAATGCTGAAACGCCAACGCGGGGCCGCGAACTCTCCGCGCTGGAACAAATCTTTGGGACCATCGGACGCATCCCAACAGATCGTATCGGCGGTGGACAGCAAAATGTTCCGGGCGGCGCGGGCGGACCCCGCTAAAGCCTTCTAAAATCGGTGCGTATATCCTTGCGGAACGACCGGCTCGCCTGACACGCAGACGCCCTCGCCTGCTTTGACCTCACCACAATGGGTCAGTGTAAGGCCGGCCTCATTCGCGATTTCCATAATGTCATCATGAACCAGCGGGCTGGCGGTAAACAGGATTTCATAATCATCGCCCCAGTCGGGATCAGGGACATACTCCGCGGCAATGTCGAAACATTTTCCGCTCGCCTTAGCCAAATGTCCGGCATCGCAAAGCAACCCATCGGAGATATCACATGCACTCGTCGCATATTTCGATAGGATCGGGATCAGGTCAAAGCGCGGGACAGGGCGCAGATAGGCTTCCTCGGACGCTGCGAAATCCTCCGGCGATAAAGTCACCATTTCGCCTTTGACAATTTTTAGCCCATTCGCCGCCAAGCCTAGCCGGCCGGAAAAATAGATGTGATCACCCGATTGCGCGCCTGATCGGCTCAGAAATTGCGGCCCTTGCTGTAGACCGAAGACGGTCACGCTTGCGACCAGAGGCCCCGTCGTTGTGGTTGTATCTCCGCCTAACAAATAGCAATCAAACTCGGTCTGGGTTTCGTGCAGTCCACGTATAAACCCTTCATACCAATGCGGTTCGGTGCCGACGGGCCAGCTGACATTCAATATATACCCAATGGGCTGACAAGCCTTGGCGGCAAGATCCGAAAGGGCCGTGCGCAAAAGCCGCTCCGAAAAGCCGCCGCCCCGTCGGTTGCGAAGAAAATGAACGCCTTCGACCATCGTGTCGGTCGAGGCAATCAGGCCGCGATGATTAAAGGTCGGGATAATCCCGACATCATCATCCAAATTCAACCCGCCAGGCCCAGCCAACGGCCTTAAAAGGTCTATAAAATCAAGTTCGTTCAAGAGGCTGTTGGCAGACCAAATTCCGCCGCGCGGACTTTTCTGGCAATCTTATCCAGAACGGCATTGACCATGCCGGGCTCTTTCCCGTCGAAGAAATCATTCGCTAGCGCCACATATTCGTCGATGACAACCAGTCCCGGTACGTCAGGGCGTTGCGTCACTTCATAGACGGCTGAGCGTAAAAGTGCGCGCAGAGTCATATCCAGTCGGCGAAGCGGCCACTTTTCCGGCAATTGCGCGTCTAATTTCTCGTCAATGTCGTCTTGGCGACGGACCACGCCTTCGACCAGATCTTCAAAGAACGGCTCGTCAGCCGCGACCATGCCGGGTTCATCCGCAAATCCGAAACGGTAATCCAGGAATTCCTTGATCACACCTTGGGAAGGCCGCCCGGTCAAATCCATCTGATAGAGGGCCTGAATGGCGGATAGGCGGGCTTGTCGGCGACGCTTTGGATCGCTGCCGCTCATGACGGCTCACTCACAACCGGATCGCCGGACGCTAGGTCAAGGCGAATATCGACCATAGTGATCGCAGCGCGGGCCGCAAAGCCGCCCTTGTCTTTTCTCGTCTTGTCCGCACGCGCCAACGCCTGCTCTTCATTTTCAACGGTAATGATACCATTCCCGATACAGAGCTGCTGGTTGACGGCGAGGTCCATGATGGCGCGCGCGCTTTCTTGGCAGACATAGTCGTAATGTGTGGTTTCCCCGCGAATAACGCAGCCCAACGCGACATAGGCATCATAGCCCGCCCGCGCGGCTTCGGCCATGCTGATGACGTGCGGAATTTCCAGAGCACCCGGCACAGTGATCTGGTGGACTTCAGCCTCCCGCCCAGTAGCGGCAATGGCCTCAACAGCGCCTTCCAACAACATATCAGAAATCGCTTCATAGAAGCGGGCTTCGATGATCAAAATTTTCATGGAAATTAAGTCCGGCTAGCGGTGAGCGGTTGCAGACCCACAATCTCTAGATCGTAAGCCTCAAGACCAATAAGTTTCGGCATGCGGTTGGAAAGAAGCGTCATTTTCGTCACGCCCAAATGGGTCAGAATTTGCGCACCAACACCATATTCGCGAACCGTCTGTTCTTTGCGGTCCACTGTACTTTTATGCGCGCCAAGACGCTCCAGCAGTGTGTCGATAGACCCTTCGCGGATCAGGACCAAGACAGAGTGTACGTCATGCGCGGCCAGTTCTTTCATCGCGTCCCAGATCAGGCCGGAGCGTGGGCTATCTTCGGACAAAACATCGCCCGCAAAGTCGATCTTATGAACGCGAACCAGGCTGGGTTCGCCGGCTTTGGCATCGCCACGAGACAGAGCCACGTGCTCTTTGCCGTCTAGTAAGTTGCGATAGACATGGATTTTGAATTCATCGCCGCGCTGAGATGTGAAATCGCTAGTGGCGACATGCTTGACGAAATGATCGCGTTCCAAACGGTGTGCGACCAAGCTTTCAATAGTGCCGATTTTCAGCCCATGAAACTGCGCGAATTTTACCAGATCATCAAGCCGCGCCATCGTGCCGTCATCATTCATGATCTCACAAATGACCGCGGACGGGTTCAGGCCGGCGAGGCGAGAAATATCCACTGACGCTTCTGTATGGCCTGTGCGGACAAGCACGCCGCCTTCTTTTGCAATGATCGGGAACATGTGACCCGGGCTGACAATATCGTCCGCGCGACTATCCGGATCAATCGCCACTTGAATAGTCCGCGCGCGATCGCCCGCACTAATGCCAGTAGTCACCC
>CAWUKE010000127.1:0-6516 GCA_963922935.1 uncultured Alphaproteobacteria bacterium
ACGGTAATTTCCATATGTCCCGGTCGCCGGGACAACCCCGCGCCTCGTCAGTTTCCCTGACGATAGTTGCGATGGCCCCTAATCAGCGTAGGGGTAGGACGTGGGCGGCTGCCTCATTCTATTTCCCGCTCTCGCCGGCCCTTCGCGTCGATTGATCCCCCGGATCAATCTTTGGCTACGACGGCGAGTCCATCACCCAACCCTTTCAGCAAATTTCCACGGCAGGAGATGGGCAGGCCGATCAAGTCGGCCTGAGCGGAGGGAGAGAAACGGCATTTCCTCTCGCTGCGCTTGGCGGCTAACGGAGGCTAACAGAAACACCACTACAGCCCTTCGCTTCGCTCAGAGCGGGTGTTTCTGTTGTAGGCGCGTTTTGGGGCTAGTGCGCAGCATTGGGCTTTGGCTTTCGCTTTCGCCGCACCTCAGACGCTTGACTTGATAGCCGCGTAACGAGACTTAAGGCCCGATGCCGCAGGAAATCACATTCCCACTCGTCCTGGCTTGGGCCGTGCCGTTTTTCGTGATTACGCTCGCGCTGGAATGGGTGTTGGTTGCGCGGGGGCGCGTGCAAGGGCGCTATGAATGGCGGGATGCGCTGACCTCTATGACGATGGGGTTGGGTAACCTCGTGACCGATCTTCTGCTGGGCTTTATCAGCCTCGGCGTCTTAATGTGGTTCTGGCAGTTTCGCCTAATTGATCTGGGTGTCAGCTTGCCGATTATATTGCTGGCCCTCGTGGCGCAGGACTTTGTCTATTACTGGAAACATCGCGCCGCGCATCGTGTTCGCTGGCTCTGGAGCGCCCATGTCGTGCATCACAGTAGCGAGCATTACAATCTTTCGACGGCGCTGCGACAGCCGTGGAACAATCAATTCACAGGACATGTGCTGCTGTCGACACCGCTCGTTTTTGTCGGATTCCATCCGCTTCTGATCGGTTTTGTCGGCGGTCTGAACCTGCTCTATCAATATTGGATACACACGGAAGCGATCCGGAAAATGCCGCGCTGGTTCGAAGCTGTGATGAATACGCCGAGCCATCACCGCGTGCATCACAGCACGCATCCAACCCATTTGGATCGCAATTATGCGGGGATCTTCATCGTCTGGGACAAAATGTTCGGCACGTTTCGCGAAGAAGCCGATGACAGTCCTGCGGCTGAGCCGATGCGCTACGGGCTGGTGAAAAATATCGGCACGTTCAATCCCGTGCGGGTCGCCTTTGCGGAAATGGTGGCTGTATTACGCGACGTGGTGCGCCCGGGCTTAAGCTTGCGCCAGCGCTTTGGACTGGCTTTTGCGCCGCCGGGCTATGCGCCTGACGGTCAGCATAATCGGAGTGAAGAGATTTTGGCGCGCTACCTTGCTGAAGGCTCAGCCAATGCCAGCGAAGAGGGCGCGCTGCATCGCGTTAAGGCCGCGGGGACGACCGATGCGTAGACTGTCCGCCCCGTCATAGCGGCGGGGTGTGACGGTAAAGCCCGCAGACTTAAACGCGTTATAGTCGCGCGTGTTCACTGCATCGACGGACCACATCGTGACTTCGGTGCGGCTCGGCCGGATTTCGATTTCCATATAGCCGTTCTTCTGCGCGTTGTAATATTTAACGTCTGCATTTTCAGCCGTGAGAAGGAGATTATGATCCGCCGTCCCGTCGCCCAGATAGGCGGTGAGGGTCTTGGAACTGACAGAGCTGGTGACGAATTCAGCGCCCATTTTGCGGCCATCCTCATTGGTGAGGTCAATGGCCCAGAATTCGTGCGCGTCGCCTGTTACCGTCAGCACATCATTGACGCCCTTTGCGTCGAGCGCGTCAAAGAAACGCTCGCGCGCCGCCGGATAACCGTCCCAACTATCGGGATACATAGGAAGGTTATATTTGGAGAGTTCGAGAAAGTCATAAATGCCCGGCCAGTCCTTCGCGATATTTTCTGTCGCGACGGGGTCGACATAGGGCGTGAAATCCGGCGTTTGCGTCCGACCGAGAATGATCTGATTGGCGAGCATCCGCCACTTGACGCCGTTGGCCTTGGACTGTGCGAACGTATCGACGATGAAGTCCTGCTGGTCCTGGCCAAGCATGTCGCGCGCAGGATCGCCAAGAACGTTGGCTTTAAAGGCGTGAGGATCCGCGACGATTTCCTCGAGATGGTCTTCGATGACAAGCGGTTCGCCCCGGGCGGTGAGGCGGGTTTCGATCGCGACGAGAGACAGGAGGTCGCCAAATTGATAAGTCCGCCAATGGCTATCCCGCCGCCCGATTTGCGGATCGCGCACGGGCATCCAGTCCCAATAGGCGCGCAGAGCGGCTTCGACGCGGGTGTTCCAATCGCCCTCGCTGCTGTCGTGATTTTGCGCCCCGTCCCGCCAGCTATCATTGGCGGTTTCGTGATCGTCCCACAAAGCGATCAAAGGCATCGCGGCGGTAACGGCCTGCAGGTTTGGATCGGAACGATATTGGGCGTGACGCGCCCGATAGTCTGAGAGGGTGACGATCTCATGGGCGGGTTCATGAACGCGGCCTTCGGGCGGATTGGGCGTGTCATAAACCTGCGCGCCATATTCGTAATAATAATCCCCCAGGTGGATTAAAGCGTCATACTCGCGCTGATCGGCATGTTTAGAAATCAGGTCATAGACATTGAAATAGCCATGTTCCCAATTGGAACAGCTCACGACGGCAAAGCGGGCTTTATCTGTTTGGCCTTCAGGCAGTGTGCGGGTGCGACCCACAGGCGAAATGTCCTCGCTGGTCGCGAAGCGGTAATAATAGTTTGTTCCAGGTTCCAAGCTGGTGGCTTCGACTTTGACGCAATAATCACGGTCTGCGCCCGCCAGCACCATACCGGATTGGGGATCGGGAAACTCCGGATCAATATCCAATTCCCAAAGGACAGTCTGTGGCGCGGCAGTATCTTCGGCGGGCGTCACCCGTGTCCAAAGAATGACAGAGTTACCGTCAGGATCGCCAGAGGCCACACCGTGCGCAAACGTCCCTTGGCTGGCTTCCGCAATGTTGGAACTCGGCTCAAGCGTGGGGGCGCAGGCCGCGGCCCCGCCGAGACCCAGCAAGGCGAGCGCGCCGCGTCGGCTGACATCAATACGGGCGGGGCCGATCCCGCTTTTATGTTTGCTCTGATCCGTCATGGTCACACCCTATAGAGAGGTTTTATGACAGGTCTATCCTCGCCTCTAAGCTCGACCGGGCGAAAGGCTCTGTCCGTCATCGACAGTCACGACGGTGCCGGTGACCTGGCGCGATTGATCAGAGGAGAGCCAGAGGACAGCGCCGTCCAAACTGTCCGCTTGCGCGATCCGGCGGCGGGGAAAAGATTGCATCATCTTCTGGCCGTATTGCGAGTCAAACATAGCCTCGTTGATTTCAGTGCGAATATAACCCGGCGCGATCATGTTGACGTTGACGCCCATGCGGACCCAATCGGCCGCGAGCGAGCGGCCCAGATGCGAGACACCCGCTTTAGACGCGGCGTAAAAGGCCATGTTCTGGAAGACTTGCGTTGCGATAATGGAGCTCACGATGACGACCCGTCCGCGCTCGGACTCGCGTGATCCCCGCGCCATCATGCGTTTCGCGCCTTCACGGGCTGTCAGGAAAACGCCGCGCAGATTGACGTTATAGGTCGTGTCAAAGTCTTCCGGCGGATTTTCCGTTGAGCGGCCCAAATCTTTGGCAAGGCCGGCATTGGCAATGACCGTATCGACAGGGCCCAGCGCCGCTTCGATCGAATCGTAAGCGGCAATCGTTTGGGCTTCGTCGCTCACATCGAGTTTGACGACATGGGCCGTGCCGCCGTGAGATTCGATTTCGGCCCTAAGCGCCTCGAGCCGGTCTGTCCGACGGGCGGCAAGAGCGACCTTGGCCCCGTGCGCAGAAAGGACTTTCGCCATACGTTCGCCCAAGCCGGATGAAGCCCCGGTCACCAGTGCGACGCGGTCTGACAGGTTATAAGTAAAGGGAGAGAAGGGATCACGCATGGGAGGCTCTTGTTTGTTGTTTGATCGTGACGTGGCGGATTTCGCCAACACTGTGAACCCTCTACGCGCTTTAACGCATAGCTGATTGGTGGAGATCGCGAGGCGTGATGAAGATTAGGACAGCTAAAGCCAGTTCTTCTCTCGAAGTGTTTTTGCGCCAGAACGGCTAATGGGCACGTCTTCGCCGGATTTGAGGCGGATGAGCGGCTTGCCATCCTGTCGTGTTATGGTCGCC
Source organism: uncultured Alphaproteobacteria bacterium (assembly GCA_963922935.1). Taxonomy (GTDB): domain Bacteria; phylum Pseudomonadota; class Alphaproteobacteria; order Caulobacterales; family Maricaulaceae; genus Litorimonas. The sequence continues at coordinate 4,233 of CAWUKE010000127.1, forward strand.
ACGCCGGCTTCGGTGACCCACCAAGATCGATGCGGTTTCGCCCCGGGCGTTGGCTGCGCCAAATCTTCAGCGTCTGATAAGCGCATCAGCAGAAGGTGGCTGCCTTTGTCAGTAAAGACCCGAACGTAATGGTCTTCGGATTTGAGCGCAAAGAGCGTGGCGTCTCGAAACTGCGGAGGCAGGCGGTCCATCAGCGGTGGGCGTGTCGTTAAGGCTTCCGACGGGCGGGTCTCGTTCCCTTCACGGGCGCGGTCAGACAAAATGCCGATAGTGCTAATCGTGATGGAAATGACCCAAATATAAAACAAGCTAAGCGCCACAGATCCAACATTCAGCGTCGAAAAGATGCTCAGGACAAATGGCGAGACAGCAAGCGTTGCCCCGAAGGACATGGCTAGCGCGCTCCAAAGTGTGGCAGCGTTTGGCGCGAAGCGGCGTTGGGCTAGGCGCGCGGCAATGGCGCCCAACCCGCCTGCAAATGTGCAACCCACCCAGAAGAGAAGCCTGAGGGGAAGGCTAAAGTCCTGTGTGCCGAAAGGCGCTAGGATCGCCAAGACGATGCCCGCGATCAACGGCAGAAGCGCATGTCGTCGCATCAGTCCCAGAAATCCGGGGCGTTCTGGAGCCGTGGAGGCAGTCATTCACGCTACGTGAACGGCAGGGCCGAGATTTTCAAGTCGGTTCGCGAACTTCGCCGGGGGGTTCATGCAAACGCGCTGGCGGAAGGGCAGGGTTTTTCGCTTCAAGGTCTGCAACACAGACATGGAGCGTGTTGTACGATGAACCTGAGCATCTTTTTTGAAGTCCCACTGGCCGTGCAAATTCACATTGTCTCAGCGCTGTCTGCGCTGGCGCTGGGTATTGCGATGTTCGCCTCGAAAAAGGGCACGGCGCGCCATAAGCTTGTGGGACGCGTTTTCATGGTGGCGATGTTGATGACGGCGACGAGCGCGATTTTCATCCGCTACATCAATGACGGCCAGTTCTCTTGGATACACCTCTTCATTCCGCTGACATTCTTCGCGTCTTGGGAGGCGATCTATTATATCCGCAAAGGAAACATAAAACGGCATAAACATGCTGTGAAAGGCTTGTTCTTCGGCGCGCTTCTGATCCCGGGGGCTTTTTCGTTTCTGCCGGGTCGGATCATGCATATGATGGTCTTTGGATAAGAAACTGCGGATTAGACTTTTGGGCAGTTGCGGTCGTGGCCGGGGCGGTTATAAGCCGACCGAACCTAATTCAGATTCCATATCCGTAAACCCTCGGAAGTCTCCATGAACATACATGAATATCAGGGCAAACAGGTCCTCAAATCTATCGGCGCGCCCGTGTCCAAAGGCATCGCCATTATGGATGCCAAAGACGCCCGCGCGGCAGCTGAAGAACTTGGCGGCCCACTTTGGGTCGTGAAATCCCAAATCCACGCGGGTGGTCGCGGTAAAGGGCGGTTCCTTGAAGAAAAAGCCGGCGAAAAAGGCGGTGTGCGCCTCGCTAAGTCTGTCGATGAGGTTGTCGAGTTCGCCGAGCAGATGCTGGGCAGCACGCTGGTGACGGAGCAGACCTCAGCCGAAGGTAAGCAAGTCAATCGCCTCTATATCGAATATGGCTCTGACATTGAGACCGAACTCTACCTCTCCATCATCATCAACCGGGACACGTCACGCGTCAGCTTCATCGCCTCCACAGAGGGCGGCATGGATATCGAAGCCGTCGCCCATGATACGCCTGAAAAAGTCATCAACTTTGACGTTGATCCGGCAACAGGCTTCCAACCCCACCACGGTCGCACACTCGCCAAAGCGCTCGGCCTGTCCGGCGCGCTGGCCAAACAAGCCGGTAAGCTTGGCAAGACACTTTATGATGGCTTCCTCGCCAAGGACATGGCCATGCTGGAAATCAACCCGCTAATCGTCAATGGCGACGGCAATCTCCATTGCTTGGACGCCAAGATCAGTTTCGACGGCAATGCGCTGTTCCGTCATCCTGACGTGGTTGAGATGAAGGACGAAACCGAGTCAGACCCGAAAGAAGTCGAAGCGCAGAAATATGATTTGTCCTATGTGGCGCTCGACGGCAATATTGGTTGCATGGTGAACGGCGCAGGCCTGGCCATGTCGACGATGGATATCATCAAGCTTTACGGCGCAGAGCCCGCCAACTTCCTAGACGTGGGCGGTGGCGCGACGAAAGAAAACATCGTCGCCGCGTTTAAGATCCTGACCGCTGATGACAAAGTCGAAGGCATTCTGATCAACATCTTCGGTGGTATCATGCGCTGCGA
>CAWUKE010000128.1:0-6490 GCA_963922935.1 uncultured Alphaproteobacteria bacterium
GAAGATGGCCGCGACTTTACGGTCATTGGCACGGGCGGTGTCGCGAGCTTATTTGAAGGGGCATCGAAAACGATTCAGCACTTTGATCCAAATCTGACGATTGAAGGCTTGCTGGAAATTTGGAGGCTGAATGCCCAAAGCTAACCACTCTGATAGTCAATCAGGGGACGAACTGGTCTTCCTGCCGCTTGGCGGGTCGGGCGAGATCGGCATGAATCTCAACCTTTTCGGCTTTGGGCCGGAACATGATCGCAAATGGGTCATTGTCGATATTGGCGTGACCTTTGGGGACGCCACGACGCCCGGCGTAGATGTGATCATGCCGGATACCGCGTTTATCGAAGAGCATCGTCACAACCTTTTGGGGATCATCCTGACCCATGCGCATGAAGATCATATGGGGGCGCTTGCGCGTCTCTGGCCGCGTTTGAAATGCCCAGTTTACGCCACGCCTTTCACGATGTGGTTGGTCAAAGACCGGCTCGCTGAAGCGGACCTTATGGGCGAGGTTGAGCTGATCGAAATTCCGCTCAAAGGCTCGTTCGACTTGGGGCCATTCACCTTTGATCTGATCACGCTGACTCATTCTATTCCTGAACCGAATGCGCTGGCTATTCGCACAGCCCTGGGAACGGTGCTGCATACTGGCGATTGGAAGATTGATCCGACACCGACAGTGGGTGAAGCCGTGGACGAGGCCGCGCTGAAAGCCTTGGGCGATGAAGGTGTGATGGCGATGATCTGCGACAGCACGAATGTCTTCTCCCCCGGTGAAAGCGGTTCTGAAGATGGCGTTCGGGATGAGCTGATTAAACTCATCGGCGAATATGACGGGCAGGCGGTTGCTGTCGCGACCTTTGCGTCCAATGTCGGTCGTCTTGATAGTGTTATGCATGCGGCGAAGCTGAATAATCGCTCTGTCTGCCTGATTGGGCGGAGCATGAAGCGCATGACGGCGGCCGCACGCTCTGTGGGTCTACTGACAGACTTCACGCTCATCAGCGAAGACGAAGCGGTTGTCTTGCCACAGGGTCACGTCCTCTATCTCTGCACCGGAAGCCAAGGCGAGCCGCGCGCGGCCCTCTCACGGATCGCAGAAGGCTCACACCGATCAGTCCGGTTTAAGAAAGATGATGTCGTCATCTTCTCGTCAAAAGTCATTCCGGGCAATGAGAAGTCTATCTTCGCTTTGCAAAACGCACTCGCGGATGATGGTGTGCAGATCGTGACGGAAAAAGACCGACCTATTCATGTGTCTGGACACCCTAATCGGGATGAGTTGAAACGCATGTATGAATGGGTCCGTCCAGAGATTGCGGTGCCTGTCCACGGCGAACGGCGACATCTTTTAGAACATGCGCGGTTTGCCAAGACGGTCGGGGCGTCCAAGTCCATGCCGGGCCGGAACGGCGAAATGATGCGGCTCGCGCCCAATGGCCCAAGGGTGGTGGATATCGTGCCGAGCGGACGTCTTTATGAAGATGGAGGCGTCATTGTGCCGTCCTCAGACGATGGGCTGCGTCTACGGCGCAAAATGGCCTATGCGGGCCATGTCGGCGTCAGCGTCGTCATCAATCAAAAGGGCCGCATTGTCAGCGGACCCGAGCCGCGCATTACAGGCTTTCCAGAAGGCCGGGACGGTGAAGCCATGGATGATCTGGTGGACGCGGTTGCCGATGCGGCGGAAAAAGCTTTTGAAGAATTATCACAACGCGCGCGGCGCGATGAAGATATTGTCGAAGATAAGCTTCGTGGTCGGATTAAGCGCATCGTAAGGGACCGGACAGGGAAGCGCGCTGTCGTCGAAGTCCATGCGCACCGCGTGAAGGCCGCTTAGGGAGCCCGCTATGATCGGACCGTTGAATCACGTTGGCGTCGCCGTGCCGGATATTAACGCTGCGATCGCGTTTTACCGTGACGTGCTGGGCGCGACAGAGATCACAGAGCCCAAAGCGCTGCCGCCGCAAGGTGTGACCTTTGCGTTCGTTGATCTGCCATCCGGGCAAGTGGAACTGATCGAGCCTTATGGTGAAGGCTCGCCGATCACAAAGTTCTTGGAGCGTAACCCCAAGGGCGGGCAGCATCATATCTGCTTTGAAGTCGAGGATATTCATGAAGCGGTCAAAACGATGACCAAGCGCGGTATGCGGGTGCTGAATAAACCCCGTATCGGCGCGCATGGGACTCCCGTTATCTTTCTGCACCCGGGAGACGCGGGCGGTGTTCTGATCGAGCTGATGGAAACCCCGAAAGAGCATTAGGGGCGAACTGTCGCCCTTTGAAGGGCCTCGCTAACTCTGGGACTTTGGTTTAAACGCTACCTATGAACTGGTTCACGGCCACAGCAACCTATATGATCCTTTGGTGGCTCGCGCTTTTGATCGTGCTGCCGATTGGCGTGCGCGGTCAGGCGGAAGAAGAGGCCATTGAACATGGCACAGAGCCAGGGGCCCCCGTTCGTCCCATGATGAAGAAAAAGCTGCTTTGGGCCACAGGGCTGGCATTCATTTTTTTCCTGATGGCTGTCGCGATCGTCTATAGCGGTTGGCTGACCTGGGAACGTATGGGCCAATGGATGGGCATTCGCTAATCTTTATCGTAACGGGCTGTTAACCACGGCTTGCGAGCGGAGAGCGTCCGACTTAAGCGAGCCTTTATGCGACTCTCACGCTATTTTCTGCCTCTTCTCAAAGAGACCCCGTCCGATGCGACGATTGCTAGCCACCAACTGATGTTGAGGGCGGGGATGATCCGCCAGAACAGCGCGGGTATCTACACATGGCTGCCGCTCGGTCATAAAGTTCTGAAGAAGATCGAACAGATTGTTCGCGAAGAGCAGAATCGCGCCGGCGCGGTCGAAATGCTGATGCCGACGATACAGTCAGCCGAGCTTTGGAAGCGCTCTGGTCGTTATGATGCCTATGGTCCCGAAATGCTACGGATCACGGATCGTCATGACCGGGATATGTTGTTCGGTCCGACCAATGAAGAGATGCTGACGGATGTGTTCAGCAGTTTTGTGCGGTCTTACAAAGATCTGCCCAAACTTCTTTATCATATTCAATGGAAGTTCCGCGACGAGCGTCGCCCTCGCTTTGGGGTCATGCGCGGTCGCGAATTTCTGATGAAAGACACTTATAGCTTTGATTTGAGCCCTGACGAAGCGCGCAAAAGCTACAATAAAATGTTCATCGCTTATTTGAACACGTTTGAACGCCTCGGCCTAAAAGCGATCCCCGTGCGGGCTGAAACCGGGCCGATTGGGGGCGATCTGTCCCATGAATTTGTCATTTTGGCGGAGAGTGGGGAAAGCGCCGTCTATGCGCACCGCGATCTCGTTGAAATGGGTGCGCCGGGCATAGATGTTGATTTTGACGGAGACCTGCAGCCCCTCGTCGATCAGCGGACGGCGCTTTATGCTGCCGCTGATGAAATGCATGACGAGGCCGCTTTTGCTGAAATCCCTGAAGATAAGCGCATGAGCGCTCGCGGGATCGAAGTCGGTCACATCTTCTACTTCGGCACGAAATATTCCGAACCCTTTAATGCCAAAGTTATGGGCCCTGATGGCAAAGAGCATCTGCTTGAAATGGGGTCTTACGGCATCGGCGTCTCGCGCCTTGTCGGGGGGATTATCGAAGCCAGCCATGACGAGAACGGCATCATCTGGCCAAAAGCGGTTGCGCCGTTTGGTGTGGGTATCATCAACCTCAAGGCCGGGGATGAGGCCTGTGATAGCGCAGCCAGTGATTTCTACGATCAGTGCGTCGCCGCGGGGCTTGATCCGCTTTATGACGACACATCAGATCGTGGCGGTGTGAAGTTCAACCGAATGGACCTGATCGGCTTGCCTTGGCAGGTCGTTATCGGTCCACGCGGCCTTAAAAGCGGTGTTGTTGAAGTGAAGAACCGGGCAACGGGCGAGCGCGAAGAGCTTAGCCCTGAGGCCGCACTCGCTAAACTGACCGCATGAGCGAAACCGCTAAGATGAATTCGCCGTTCGGGCGTGTCGAACGCATGATCGCGATGCGCTATTTGCGTGCTAAAAAGGATAGTGGCGGCGTAGGCTTCATCGCTGTGATCAGCTTTCTGTGTATCATGCTCGCCATTGCGGCGATGATCATCATCATGTCGATCATGAACGGGTTTCGGTCCGATATGATCCGCCTGACGATTGGCTCTGAGGGGCATATGTATGTTACGACAGCCCGCGCCACACCCACAGAAGCGCAAGTTATCGACCTCGAACAGAGAATGCAGGCCTTGCCAGGCGTTGAAAATGCCTTTGAATTTACGCAGCACTACACCGGCGTTCAGGCCAATGGAGAGTTCGCGCTCGCCCAAGTCATCGGTATTCGCAAAGAAAACCTAATGGATTTCGAATTGATCGCGAACGGTGTGATCCAAGGCGATCTGAATAGTCTTGGCGAAGGGCAGGGCTCTGACCAGCGCATCGCAATAGGCTCGCAGATGGCGGCAGGGTTGGGTTTGCAGGTAGGCAGTAAGCTGCTCGTCTATAGCCCCCGAACCCGGTCCACCATTAGTGGCTCGGTTCCGGTTCGCAAAACCTATACAATCGGTGCGATCTTTAGCGTCGGCTTGTTTCAAACCGATCAAGCCTATCTCTACATGGATTTGGATGAAGCGACGCTCCTCTTCGAGAACGGCGAGAAGACAGGCGAAATTCAGCTACGGCTCACCGATCCCGACGAAATTGATCGATTAAGTCCGCAAGTTTTAGAAACGGCCGGCCAAGCTATCTATCTTTCAACATGGCGGGACCGAAATGCGGGCACGGCGAGTGCGCTGCGTATTGAACAGATTGCGATGCGACTGATCTTTATGATCGTTGTGATTATCGCGGCGTTCCCAGTTTTGGCGTCTATGATTATGCTCGTGAAGAATAAAAGCCGCGACATTGCGATCCTGCGAACGATTGGCACGACGAGCGGCGGTATCTTGCGCATTTTCCTAATGAGTGGCGCAACCGTCGGGATTTTGGGGACATTAGTCGGTTTGCTCGTCGGCATCTTATTTTGCCTGAACCTCTATCCGATCCAGCTGGCGATTGAGGGGATTACAGGGACGAAGCTCTTCCCGGCGGACGTCTATCAGCTCACAGATCGTATTCCGGTTAAGATCGTCTGGAGCGAAGTGGCGTCCGTCGCCGCTTGGGGCTTTTTGATCAGCGCCCTGGCCGTCTTCTGGCCGGCTTGGCAGGCGTCCAAAATCGATCCGGTAGAGGCGCTTCGCTATGAATGATAAGCGTCCTATCCTCTCTGTCCGTAACCTTCATCGGAGCTATAAGTCTGGTGGCGGTGTTCTAAAGGTTCTTGCCGGGGCTGATATTGATATTTTCCCTGGGGAAATTGTCGGCCTGATCGGTCCGAGTGGATCAGGTAAGTCGACCTTACTGCATGCGGCGGGCTTGCTCGAGAAGCCGAATGCGGGCGAAGTCTTCATCAATGGCAAAGAGTGCCTAAAACTGTCTGACGATAAGCGCACAGCTATTCGCCGCGCCTCAATCGGCATGGTTTATCAGTTTCACCATTTGCAAAAAGAATTCACGGCGGAAGAGAATGTTGTTGTTCCGCAAATGATCGCGGGGAAGGGGCGGAAAGAAGCGAGAGCTGAGGCGCAGCGCCTGCTGGGTGCTATGGGGCTTGCCGATAGGTTGACTCATCGTCCAAGTCAGATGTCGGGTGGGGAGCAGCAACGTGTGGCCATCGCCCGGGCGCTGGCTAACCGTCCGCAAGTCCTTTTAGCTGACGAACCGACAGGTAATTTGGATCCGACAACGAGCGCGACGGTGTTCAATCAGCTTTATCAACTCACCCGCCAAGAAGGCGTGGCCGCACTGGTGGCGACACACAATATGCAGCTTGCGAGCTATATGGATCGTTTGTTGACCGTACGCGAAGGCCTCGTGGTGCCTTTTACGGCGCCTCTGCCAACCCCTGTCGCTTAGCGACGGCGTAAAACAGCAGCCCTAATGCGATGAGGCCAACCGCGCCCAGAACCGTCACGGGTTGCGTCAGGCCAACATAAAGCAGTGTGAAGGTCGTGATCGCTAAATAGACAAGTGGAACAAAAGGATAGAGCGGCACCTTAAAAGGTGCGTCCTGGCCTTGCTTTCGGCGAAGAATGAATAGTCCCAAAATAGCCAGCAGGCTGTTGAAGGCGAGTAGGCTTCCCGCAAAGACAATGATCGTTTCAAAGGTCTGGGTCAGAACAAAGAAGGCAGCAATCGCGCTTTGGAACAGAACAGCGTTGCGGGGAACATCATCTGCATTGGTCTGGCCCAGCCATCTGAACGCAGGAAAGTCTTTGCCAATCGCTTGCAAGGCCCGGGGTCCGGCCAATGTCATGGCTGACACTGTGCTAATAAGAAGGATCGCCAGCATGCCGCCCGCTATGCGTCCGCCGCCGTCACCAAAAATGCCTCGCGCGGCGATATAACCGATTTCGACTTCGCCGCGCATATCGGCCA
>CAWUKE010000129.1:0-6466 GCA_963922935.1 uncultured Alphaproteobacteria bacterium
GATGCGGCAGAGCTGGGTCTGGACGTTACACAGACGGGCATTGCCTCATCGGTTTTCAATGCCACACTGCAAGCGCTTCAATCCAACAGCGAACTGGGTAATGAGATCGCCAATCTGGAAACGGCCTCAGAGTTTTACGGCGCCTATAATCAGCTCTTGCCTGAATTTGCCGCCGCGTCACGCCAATTTGTTGTCGCCAATGTGGACGGCGCGGTTGGCGCTGTTGCCAACCATTTGGATGCGGCGCGGCGATCCCCTGATAAGCCTGGCGGGGCGTGGTTGCAGGAATTTGCCTACTTTGCGGACCGTGAACTGGCGGGCCTCTCTGAGCAATATCGAGGCGAAGGGTTTGGCTTCGCAACGGGTCTCGATACGGCGCTCGGACCCTTCCACGCGGTTGGGGTGAGCGTTGGTTATGCCTCCACAGAGATTGAAGATGTCGTCGGTCTGGACGCACCGCTGGAGATGAATACACTTCTCGCCGGGGTTTATGCCGGACTACAACAAGGCGCCTTCTCTTTCGACGCCTATGTGGGCGGCGGTTTCAACGAGTTTGAACAAAATCGCCGCATCGTTGTGGGTGATTATCGCGGTGACAGCGTTGCGCAATGGGACGGCACCTATCTAAACGCCAACCTTCGCGCGGGCTATGAAATCGCGCTGACAGAACGGTTCTGGGCGCGTCCGATTGTGAGTTTGGACTATCTGCGGATGAACGAAGACGCCTACACAGAGTCTGGCGATCTGGGTGTCGCGCTTATGGTTGACGAACGGACCAGCGAAGTCGGTTCGGTCACGGGCCTGATGAATATAGGCGCCACATTTGAAGGACAGCGCACGTGGATTCGCCCGTCTATCCGTGTGGGTTATCGCAATGAATTCATTTCTGATCCTATTCTAACCAGCTTCCAGTTCGCCGACATTACAAACGCCTTTGCAGCGGAAACGCTTTCCGCGGACTTCCCGTCTTCTGGGATTCTGGTCGGTTTCTCTCTCGCGGCGGGGTCTGGGTTCAGCTCTGTCGGCTTTGATTTCGATAGCGATATTCGCGACGGGTTTATTCGTCACACAGGGCGCATTGTGGTGCGCCTGCTCTTCTGAGTTTAGCCGACGTGAATTTGCCTCGGGTGAGCCTGTCCGCCTCACCCTATTTATCGGGCCTCGTTGAACGCTATGGCGTCCCCAACGCGCAGAGTGCTGGGGACGCCATATCCGCTCTCAGTACCGCGGAAGCAGACGCGCTTAGCCGTCTCAAAGCGCGGTTTAATCTCGGTTGGGCGCATCTCGCTCTGACAGAAAGCGTTCCGTTTTCAGACCTTGGGAAAATGCAAAGCGCCTTCGCAGACGGCGCGTTGGATGTGGCGCTCCGTTCGGCGTGGAATAAAGCAAAACTTCCCGGTGACCCGAAGGGCCTCTTCATCCTTGGGCTCGGCAAATTGGGGGGACATGACCTTAACTTTAGCTCTGATATTGATCTGATTGCTTACTTCGATCCCGAGCAGTTCCCCGTGCAAAAAGCCCGAGGTCAAGCGCATATTGCGGGCCAGATCATGCGCACACTGACCCAAATCTTACAGCCGCGTGGGACGTCTGATTTTGTGTATCGGGTCGATTGGCGATTACGGCCGGAAGCATCGGTCTCAGGGTTGGCTATGAGCGTCAATCGGGCCGAGGACTTTTACTTTCGCAGGGCATTACCGTGGCATCGCTTGGCCCTGCTCAAAGCGCGGGTCGTGGCAGGCGACAAGGCAAGAGGACAGGATTTTTTAAGGCAGCTCTCACCTTTTTTGTGGCGTCAAAATCTGGATTTCCGAGCGATTGATCAACTGGCAGACCTCAAACGTCGGATTAATCTAGAGCATCCTCGCCTACGGCTTGAACGGGCGGCCCGCCGATCCATCGAGACTGAGCCTTTAGGCTTTAACATCAAGCTTGGCACAGGCGGCATTCGGGAAATCGAATTTATTGCCAATGCGCTACAGATGATTTGGGGCGGAAAGCATTACAACCTTCGCACGACAAACACGCTTGAGGCGCTCAGTGCCCTAGAGAATGAGGGGCTCTTAGACAAAGGTCAGGCCCTCAGCACAATTTATGAATCTCACCGAAAACTCGAAAACGCACTGCAAATGCTTCAAAATGGGCAGGAGCATGTTTTGCCAGACACAAAAGACGGATGGACCGCTCTTGCTGGTCTTCTCGGCCAATCACCTGATCCCCTCTTCACGAAGATCACCGCAGATCGCCATGTAGTCCATCGTCATTTTTCGACGATGTTTGAAACTCAGATGGCGGACGACCCAGCCAAAAAAGAGGTGGCTTTACCATCGCTAGAACGTCAAGCGCAGACGATTGTTACAGATTGGGAAATGGGTTTTCGACGTTATGGGATCGCCCCAGATACAACCGCGCGCTTGAAGCCCCTCGCACGGGCTTTAAAAGAAAAGCTTGGCCGCACGGCCAACCCGGCTGACGCCATTAAACGCATTGATAGCTATCTCGGCACGCTGTCCCGATCGGGGCAGTACTTATCGCTTTTGGCGGCGAATCCCTCTTTGCTGGATGCCTTGATTGGGCCGCTGCTGCATAGTCCGCACATGTCGATCCTGCTGGAGCAGAGCCCGCACATTATTGATACATTCCTGGCGCCGAGCCCGCCTGATCCCCGTTTCGTTTTAGTCGAAGCGGATTACGAAACGCGGCTGGAGCGCTTACGCCGCTTCGTCAATGAAGGTCTCTTTCAGGCCTACCATCGGTTTCTCAACACAGGCAACGCACCAGCCCTATCTTCTGATTTGACGCACCTGGCGGAAACCGCTGTAGCGACAGCGCTTACGATTATGCGGGATGATTTAGGGCAGCCTGATCTACCCATCTGCGTCCTCGGCCTTGGAAAGTTGGGTGAAAGGCGGATGGCGCCGCAGAGCGATCTTGATCTGGTCTTTCTCTTTTCTGATGAAGTGGACCGTGACCTGGCGGCGAGAGCCGTGCGCCGACTTTCCACCATCCTGACCACGCCCTTACGCGAAGGGATTGCCTATGAATTGGATATGCGGTTGCGGCCTTCAGGGCGCAGCGGCCCGCCTGCTGTGACGCTTTCCGCTTTTCGCCGACATCATGCAGAGCGGGCGCGCACTTGGGAGCATATTGCTCTCGTTCCGGCTCGGGTCATAGCCGGAGACAAGAAGTTGTCTGAACAGGTCACCGAAGCTCTATCATCCATTCTGTCTCGGCCTCGAAATCTTGATCAGCTTCACCGCGACGCCCATCACATGTGGGGGAAGTTAAGGGACGAACGCATCAGGTCTGTTCCGACCGACCAGTGGGGAACGAAACTTCGCCAAGACGGCTTAATGACTGCCGATTTTTGGGGTGCAGTCGATCGTTTGGGGGGCGGCGAAGGCGCAGAAAAACTGCAAGTCGCTTGGACAGAATTACTTTATTGGGAACGGCTCTTAGGTTTAACCGGACAAACCGTGTCCGCTATCCCTGCCTTCTATTCCGATAAAATGCCGAAAGACATATCGACTTTGAACGCACAGCTTGAAAGCAAGACGAAAGCCTTGATGACCTCTGTGCCTTCGAAAGCGGATCTGGAGCCTATGCAGCCGATCCTTTGGACGGACTAATGCTGGGCTAAAGCCCAAACCAAGCCGGGCCTGCAAACTTCTAACGCTCCGGCGCAACTATTCGCCCGATCCCGCCGTAGAAGAAACATGGGTCGCCAGCGCGGACAAAAGAAATCATCCGATTTTAAGGGCAATAAAGCCGCCTTGCCGTCGAAGATCTGCGCAACGTGCGGGCTGCCCTTTACCTGGCGCAAGAAATGGGCGCGCAATTGGGACGACGTCAAATATTGTTCCGAGCGCTGTCGCCGCACGAAAAAGTGAGAGAAAAAGGGTGAGAGAAAAATGTTAGAGAGCTTTGGCCCGAACCTCCGCGCGGCTGTCATTGGATCTACAGGTGGGATCGGGGCCGCCTTGGTCGATCAGCTTGCCGACAATGATCGCGTCAGCCAAGTCTTTGCCCTATCCCGATCCGGGGCCAGCCACCCTTCCCCGAAGGTCCACAATCTCACCTTCGATTTTACCGATGCAGCCAGCTTGGAAGCGGCCGCAGAAGCCTTGCGTGAGGCCGGACGCTTTGATTTGATCATCGTCGCAACCGGACTGTTGCAAGGACAAGGCATCAGTCCCGAAAAAAATATGCGCGCTTTGGATATGGCGGCGATGCAGACCAGTTTTACGATCAACACGTTCGGCCCGGCTCTGACAGCTAAATATCTCCTCCCGCTTCTTGGACGGGACAATAAGGCCGTATTTGCGGCCCTCTCTGCGCGAGTTGGATCGATCTCGGATAATCGTCTGGGCGGCTGGTATGCTTACCGCGCGTCAAAAGCGGCGCTGAATATGATCTTAAAGACGCTCTCCATCGAAGTGGGGCGGCGGTTCAAGCAGCAGATAATTGTCGGCCTGCATCCTGGAACGGTGGATACGGATCTGTCTAAACCGTTTCAAAGCAATGTGCCGGATGGAAAACTCTTTACGCCGGACTTTTCGGCCGAGCGCTTATTGAGTGTTTTGGACCAAGTCAGACCTGAAGATACAGGTCACCTCTTCGCCTGGGACGGGCAGCGCGTGCCCTTTTAGCGGTCGCTTTATTACCGAAATTCTAGGCGTTCCTGACTCGCAAAGAAGAGTGACGCTACTTCTGGGTCTTCGACGGACGCTTCAGGCGGTAACTCTAAAATCTTTCGGATCGTTTGTTTGCGCTCAAGCAAGGCTGTTTCAAAATCGGCTTCGATTCGTGCACGTGTCCCCCGCAAGCTCATATTTTGGATCAGGCTTTCATAAATGTCCGTGCGCCCCATTAGGAAGTAGCTCTCATAGAGAATTTTGGAGGCGATTTTTTCGTGAATATCGCCATAGGCCAACTGATCCAGCATCGTATCAATCGGCTTTACAATAAAGTCGATTTCTTCCTGAATGGAGGGTGTCAGCAGATAGATTTTTTTGACTTTGAGAAGTTCTGCCTCGACGCGTTTGATCTTCTCCGGGCAAGCCTCCCGGTTCGTTACAATAACAATGTCGATGTCTGACCCTTTGAGCGGAGTGCGCAGCTGCGCGTGCACACGCGGTGTGTCATGCGCCAGATAGTAAGCAATATCGCCCGACAAAAAGACCACGCAATGAGCGCTAATTTCCGCCTGCAGCTCAGCTGGAAGTTTCAGAAGCGCTTGCCGCGCGCGACCGAGTTTCCGCAGACTAATGGTGCGGAATTTATTAGCGAGACGTGTGCCCGCTTCAACAACAGCGACCCGCTGATCGGGCAAGTGCACCAGACTAAAGGTCAAAAAATCACGCAAGATTGACGGCGAGAGGCGCAGCTGATTGCCACGCAGAATATCGTAGCGCAAATAGTAACGCGCACAGTTCTGAACGCGAAAGCTATACGTCCCGTAACAGGTTCGCCACAGCGCAATCGGCGACACATCTGGCAGTGCTTCTGAAAGCTCGACCCCTGTGAGGGGTCCGCGCGTGAGCAGCATGTCCTTCACACGAACGGCGAGATCGATAGACGGAACGGCGGGCTGTTGATCCATATCGACCCACCCATGCCGTGTCTGACGTCTTCTGCCAAGAGATCAACATGAAGGATAAAAACGACCGTAACCCACATTGTAGCGTAAGAAATGCACGAGCCCTTTTCATCTTATCGTTGAACATAGGCCGAAAAGCGTTACATAGAGCCCAGACAAAACACCGGCTTTGATGGAGAGACCCATGTCAAAGCGCCGCCGCAAGACAAAAGATTTCAGCACAAATGCAACTGACCTGGAAACGGGTCTACCTGCATTTGATCCGGGCTTGATGGAAGCCCCCCGCGGAAAACGACCCAAAGGCAAAGCCTGGGGCAAACATAAACGCGCCAACCAAAAATCGGCTTATTACGACTAGTCAGGCAACGCTTGGTCGGATGTGTCTTACCCAGCGCTGCTGAGAACAGGCCGTTCCCGCGCCAAATAATCTTCGGATTGCATTTCTATCAAACGCGAGACTGTGCGCTCAAACTCAAAAGCACCGTCTCCAGATGGGTAAAGCGCCTGCGGTTCTGCCTCCGCACTCATGATGAGTTTTGTCCCTGCCTCGTAGAGCGCATCGATTAAAGCGACAAAGCGCTTAGCCTCATTGCGGCTTTCACGGCTCATTTTTGGGACATTGTCGAGCATCAACGTGTGAAATGTCTCGGCCAGAGCGAGATAGTCTGCCGCCCCCAAAGGACGCTCGCACAAATTGACAAAGCTTTCACGGGCCGCCCCTGATCCTGTTCGTTGGAAATTTAGGGTTCGTCCTTGCACCAGCAGATCAACGGGCCGCATTTTCGCGTCCGCCGTTATCCGCGCCCAGGCTTGATCCATGGCGGTTTCCGTCTGAGCATTTAAAGGTGTGTAGAAAACAGGCGCGGC
>CAWUKE010000130.1:0-6369 GCA_963922935.1 uncultured Alphaproteobacteria bacterium
GCGGGTTCTCGTTCCCTCTTTCGACGACCCTTACATTATCGCGGGCCAAGGCACGACGGGCCTAGAGATTGCCCGCAGCGGGATCGATTTTGACGCTGTGATTGTGTGTATAGGCGGCGGTGGGCTCTGCGCTGGTATTAGCCTCGCCATGAAAGCTGAAAGTCCGCGCACCAAAATCTTTGGGGCTGAACCCAAACACTATAATGATCATCAACGGAGTCTCGCGGCCGGAAAGCGCGTTCGGATTTCCGACAATCCACCCCCAACACTATGCGACGCCATCATGACGCCCACCCCCGGAGCGCTGACTTGGCCCATCAATTCCAAGCACTTATCCGGTGTTTTTGATGTCAGCGATGATGACTGCTTAGAGGCTATGCGCCTGGCGCACACGCATTATGATGTGACGTTAGAGCCTGGCGGCGCCGCGGCTCTTGCGGCTGTTTTGTTCTGCGAATTACCGCCCGACATAAACCGCGTCGCCGTGACCTTATCGGGCGGAAATGTTGATCCTTCTGTTCTAAAAAGGGCCTTGTCGTTCTCTCGGTAAGGCCGCATTCGGTCCAGATGCGATCAAAACAAGCCTTTCTTATTGCCTCAATGTCACTTCTGGCAGCCTGTGCCCTGACACCTATCAATTCAGACGTTTCTGCAACAGCAAAGCTACCCGCCGCCTTACTCGCTGATACGGAAACAACCGAAACCATCGCGCGTCATGATGCAACGATATTTGAGGCTGCGTTTCGCACCTGTGACGGTGAAGCCCTTCGTCGCGTTATGGCGGATGATCTTGAATTTTATCACGACAAATATGGCATTATCGCTTCATCACTGGATGAATTTCTAGACGGCACCCTGCCCGATTGTGAGCGGCGGAGATCCGGCGAACAACCCTATCTTGAGCGCCGTATTGGTCCAGGGTCCATGGTCGTCCGGCGCATCGGGAATGACGCCGTTATGCAGACGGGATCACACTCTTTTTGGTTACGCGAACCAGGCCAAGACATTCGCAAGGTCGAAACGGGTCTGTTCACCCATATTTGGGTGAAGACTGACGGAGACTATAAGATCAAACGCGTGATCAGCTATGATCACGCCAATGTCGCGCCTTAGACAGCCGCTACAGCGCTTTTAATCGCCTTCAAAGCCGCGTCAGCACCCTCGGGTTTGCCACCGCCCGCCTGAGCCATGCCGGGTTTGCCGCCGCCTCGCCCGCCAACTTCTGCCGCGCCAGCATTTACCAAGTCAACTGCTGACATTTTGCCCGTCAAATCATCAGAGACGGCAACCGCGACGGCAACTTTCTTCCCGTCAACAGCGACAAACGCCACCACACCCGAGCCAAGTTGGTCCAACTGCTCGTTGAGCATAGGGCGTAGCTCTTTGCCGCTAATTCCTTGCAGAACCCGGCCCATAAAGGGCGTCCCCGCAATATCTTCGGGTCCGGATGCGGCCGCACCGCCCCCGCCTAAAGCCAGTTGCTTACGCGCCTCTGCCAGATCTTTTTCAAGCTGCTTGCGTTCGGCCAGCAGAGCTTCGAGGCGTGTCGGCACGTCTTCAGGCTTCGCTTTGAGCGTATCCGCGGCTGCGCGGGCAAATCCCGCTTGTTCTTCCAGATAGGCACGCGCGGCCTCACCTGTGACCGCTTCAACCCGACGAATGCCCGCCGCCACAGCGCCTTCGGAGACAATCTTGAACAGAGCGATATCGCCTGTGCGTTCTACATGCGTACCACCGCATAATTCGACGGAATAGTCAGACCCGTCCGAGTCTTTGCCGAGCGCCAAAACACGAACTTCATCGCCGTATTTTTCGCCAAACAAGGCCATCGCCCCCGCCGCAATCGCTTCGTCAGGGGCCATCAATTTTGTGATAACCGGTGCATTCTGCTGGATGATCGCGTTAACTTCATCTTCGACCTTCGCCAGCTCCTCGCGCGTGATGGCGCCGCCGTGGCTGATGTCGAAGCGAATACGCTCACCGTCGACCATTTGACCTTTTTGGGTGACGTGATCCCCCAAAACACGACGGAGCGCTTCGTGCATGATATGGGTGGCGGAGTGATTATGTTTCGTCCGCTCACGAACATCAGGATCAACGCTAATCGTCGCCACGTCGCCGACTTTGATCTCGCCGGACAATGTCCCGATATGAACATGCAAGTCCCCAGCCTTTTTCTGCACATCGACAATGTCGACGCGCGCGCCGTTCGGGAAAAGAGCGATGCCATGATCGCCCGCTTGACCCCCGCTCTCGGCATAGAAGGGCGTCGCCTTCGTTAGAAACATAACCGAACCGGGCTTCGCCACGTCTACGCGGACATTATCCTGTAACAGCGCCGTAATCGCATGATCTTCTGACAAATGGTCATAGCCCGTGAAGTCGGTCGCACCGCTTTCCTCGCGGATTGCTTTAAAGACATCGTCGCCGCCATCGCCAGCAAACTTCCCGCCATCAGCTTGGCTTTGCGCGCGCTGCTTTTCCATTGCTTTTTCAAAGCCTTCGACATCAACGCTAATGCCGCGACTACGCAGCGCGTCTTGGGTCAAATCCAGTGGGAACCCATAGGTGTCATAGAGCTTAAAGGCGGTTTCACCCGACAGCGTGCCGCCTTCGCCCATCCCGTCTGTCGCCTCTTCAAGTAGGCCCATACCGCGGCCTAGTGTCCGGCGGAAACGTTCTTCCTCTTGCAGGAATGTGGCTTCGACGCTGGCTTGGGCGCGCTGTAGCTCTGTGAAGTGCTCGCCCATCTCTTGAACCAAGGTCGGCACAAGGCGGTGCATAAGCGGATCTTTCGCCCCTAAAATATGGGCGTGACGCATCGCCCGGCGCATGATCCGGCGCAAGACATAGCCGCGCCCTTCATTGGACGGGCTAACGCCGTCGGCCATCAGGAACGAACAAGAGCGGAGATGATCCGCGATAACACGGTGGCTGAACTTCGCCTCCCCGTCCGCTTTTACGCCCGTCAGTTCGACCGACGCATTAATCAGCGTTTTGAACAGGTCCGTGTCGTAATTATCGTGCTCGCCTTGCAAGATCGCCGCGATGCGCTCCAGACCCATGCCTGTATCGATGGACGGCTTAGGTAGGTCGGTTTGCACGATCTCCCCATCTTTGCCGAGCGAGCGTTCGAACTGCATGAAAACCAGGTTCCAGATTTCGATAAACCGGTCACCATCTTCGTCCGGCGATCCGGGAGGGCCACCGGCAATAGACGGACCGTGATCATAGAAAATCTCGCTACACGGGCCGCACGGCCCCGTATCGCCCATGGCCCAGAAATTATCGGATGTCGGGATGCGAATGATCCGATCCTCTGACAGGCCTGCAATCTTCTTCCAAAGATCAAAGGCCTCATCATCCGTGTGGTAAACCGTCACAAGCAACTTATCCTTCGGCAGACCATAGTCCTTCGTCACCAGCTGCCAGGCATGTTCAATGGCCTGGGCCTTGAAATAGTCGCCGAAGCTAAAATTGCCGAGCATTTCAAAGAAGGTGTGATGCCGCGCCGTATAGCCGACATTATCCAGATCATTATGCTTCCCGCCGGCCCGCACACACTTCTGAGACGTCGTGGCGCGAGGGCTATCGGGCGTGCGTGCGCCCGTGAAATTATCTTTGAACGGGACCATGCCCGCATTCACGAAAAGCAGGGTCGGATCGTCTTGAGGTACGAGCGGCGCAGACGGCAAAACCGCGTGATCATTCGCGCCAAAATAATCGAGGAATTTTGCGCGAATATCGGCCAAGGAAGGGTGATGAGACGTCATAGCGAAGCGCTATAGGCAGGGCGAACGACGCGGACAAGAACGGATAGCGGCAAGCCTCGCTCTTCCCTAATTTTCAGCGCCCTAAAAGAGCTCCCCCTGCCCGCTCACACTTGGCGGGATACGAAATTGTGAACAGTCGAGCGTCCGCGTTGCCTCCCGGTGTTTGATCCCGGTGCGCTTTAGCGAAAGCGCGTAACGTTGTGCGATCAGGGTTCGAAACGGTGTCGGCCTATCCTCTGTGCGGGACCATTGCGGGTCATAGTCTTTGCCCCCATTCATGATACGAATATGATGCAAAATACGCTTCGCCCGATTGGGCGCGAAGACTTCCAGCCATTCCTTGAAGAGCGGTGCGACTTCTTGCGGCAGGCGCAGGATTGTAAAGGCCCCAAAGCTTGCCCCCAGATCTGCCGCCCGCTCCATAATACTTTCCAGTTCGCTATCATTCAGCCCGGGAATCATGGGGCCCAACATGATGCCTGTCGGAATGCCAGCCTGCACCAGCGCGCCTAGCGCCTTAAAGCGGCGTTCCGGCGTTGTGGCGCGCGGCTCCATCGCTCGCGCTAGACGATGGTCCTGTGTCGTGATCGAAATCATCGCGCGCGCAACACCGCGCTCAGCCATGGGCCCTAAAATATCTATATCCCGCGTAATCAGCGCGTTCTTGGTCAGAATGGAAACGGGATGACGGAAATCGGCCAAAACCTGCAGGATTTCTCGCATGATTTTTTGCTGCCGTTCTACCGGCTGATAGGCATCCGTATTGGTCCCGATCATAATAGGCCGAACCGAGTAGCGCGGTTTGGACAACTCGACGCGCAAAAGCTCGGCCGCTCTGGGTTTAAATGTCAGCTTTGTTTCAAAATCCAGGCCTGGAGACAGCCCTAAATAAGCGTGGGTTGGGCGGGCGAAGCAATAGATGCATCCATGCTCGCACCCCCTGTAAGGATTAATGGACCGATCAAAGCCCACATACGGGCTGTTCACGCGGTTGATAATTGTCCGCGTCGTATCGAGCGTTAGGGACGTTTGCGTTCTCTCTGTGAGAACCTCTTCGAGCGCGCCCCATCCATCATCTATCGTTTCGCGTTGATAGGTTTCGTAACGTCCCACTTCGGCACTTCGCGCACCTCGCCCCGCTTCGAGCGGTTTATGTTTCGGGGGACGGTAAGGAACAAAGTGTGGAGTAGCCATACTCCACACAATAGGAATATTGTCCTTGTTTGACTATTCCACGAATAATACTTTTCCGCATGCACACCCAAGTTTATGGGGATAAATTCCTACATTGTTGTCAGAAAAAAAACGCGGACTGTCACAACAGCCCGCGCTTTCTATTGTGTAGTCACGGCTTACTGAAGCCAAACGTGCAACCTTCTATGTTCCCGTCTCCAATTGCGGGGCAACACCGTCATCGAGAATTTGCTCTTCTTTTGGCATGAGAAGCTCATCATCAAGAAGCCCCTTCTCGCGCAGAATCTTCTTCTCAATCTCGTCCATAATGTCAGGGTTTTCCATCAGGAAGCGACGCACATTTTCGCGACCTTGGCCGATCCGCTCATCACCGTAAGAATACCATGAGCCCGCCTTTTCAATCACGTCGGCTTTGACACCCATATCAATGAGTTCGCCCGTTTTAGAGATGCCTTCGCCATACATAATATCGAATTCGACCTGACGGAAAGGTGGGGCGACCTTATTTTTCACGACTTTGACTCGTGTCTGGTTACCAACAACCTCATCACGATTCTTGATTGCACCGATGCGGCGAATATCGAGACGCACAGAGCTGTAGAATTTCAGCGCATTCCCGCCTGTCGTTGTTTCTGGCGAACCATACATAACACCAATCTTCATCCGAATCTGGTTGATGAAAATCACCATGCAGCCCGATTTGGAAATGGATCCAGTAAGCTTCCGCAGTGCTTGGCTCATAAGACGCGCCTGAAGGCCGGGCAGACTATCGCCCATATCGCCTTCTAATTCGGCGCGCGGCGTCAGAGCCGCAACCGAGTCGATAACAAGGATATCAATCGCACCGGACCGAACCAGCGTGTCTGCGATCTCAAGCGCTTGTTCGCCTGTGTCGGGCTGCGCAATCAGCAATTCGTTGACGTCCACACCCAGCTTGGCCGCATAGATCGGATCAAGCGCATGCTCCGCGTCAACAAAGGCTGCCACGCCCCCAGCCTTTTGACACTCCGCGATTGCGTGCAAAGTCAGTGTCGTCTTACCGGACGATTCAGGACCGTAGATTTCAATAATCCGACCCTTGGGCAGGCCGCCAATCCCAAGCGCAATATCAAGCCCCAGAGAGCCTGTCGAAATCGACTCGACGTCCATTGTTGTTTTTTCGCCCAACTTCATTACCGAGCCTTTGCCGAAGCTACGGTCAATCTGTGACAATGCAGCCTCAAGAGCGGCGGACCGGTTTTTGTCAGAGGCTTTTTCAACAACCTGAAGCGGTGTGCGGTTACGTGCCATGTCTTATCTCCAATCGTGAAATGCCGGAGCCCTTCGACATTTCCAGAAAGTATCGGCTGTTATCGGACTGCCGTTGCTCAGCATGTTTCACATTTGTTCTCCCTGCGCAACA
>CAWUKE010000131.1:0-6344 GCA_963922935.1 uncultured Alphaproteobacteria bacterium
C
Organism: uncultured Alphaproteobacteria bacterium; assembly: GCA_963922935.1. Classification (GTDB taxonomy): domain Bacteria; phylum Pseudomonadota; class Alphaproteobacteria; order Caulobacterales; family Maricaulaceae; genus Litorimonas. The sequence continues at coordinate 2 of CAWUKE010000131.1, forward strand.
GCCCCAATCCGCCCCACCCGCCAAAGGCCAACGCGCCTCCTCGTCGGGGGTGGAGGGCTGGAAACATGTCATAGGTTTTGAAAGGGGGGACACGATTTATCCTATCCCCGCCTTAGTAGGTCGCGAGAGTTGGGAGATGGACAGGCCGATCAAGTCGGCCTGAGCGGTTGAGGAGATCAAGCTTCTTTAATCTTATCCGCTCTCGCCGGCTTGACCGGCGAGCCCATCTCCCAAAACCATCTATCTTGAGGGCGGGGATTGATGGACCGCTACGCCCCATAGACTCATACGCCACACTCTCTATGACGCATCCCCGTGACCATCATCTATAAAATCTTCCGCCCCAATGAATGGGACAATCTACAAAAGGCGGGCGAAACCCAAGGCGCACCGATTGATGTCACGGATGGCTATATCCATTTCAGCACGGCGGAGACCTTGCAAGGCACGCTGGATAAATGGTTTGTCGATGCAGGCCCGCTGGTGATCGCGGAATATGAGGCGGACGCGCTAGGCCCCAAACTAATCTGGGAAGTAGCGCGCGGCGGGATCCTGTTCCCGCATCTCTATGGCCCACTGCAAAACGCGCACACGTTACGTCACTGGCGGGTGGAGCCAGACGCCGAAGGGCGCTACCAGCCTTTCCCATGAGTCTGTTTTACAAAACCGGAACCAAAGTCCTGCGCAGCCTGCCGGCCGAAAAAGCGCATACAACGACGATTAAATTGCTGCGTGCCGGGCTCGGTCCGAAAACTAAGCCTGTTGATGCGCCAGAGCTGCAAACCACAGTTGGCGGGCTGAGCCTTCCAAACCCGGTCGGGCTGGCGGCGGGCTTTGATAAAAACGCCGAAGTGCCGGATGCCATGCTGCGCGCCGGATTTGGCTTTGTCGAATGCGGCACGGTCACACCGCGCCCGCAAGCGGGCAACCCGAAGCCGCGCCTCTTCCGCTTGCCCGAACACGCCGCCGTCATCAATCGGATGGGCTTTAACAATGAGGGCTTGGACGCCTTTGCGCGCCGCCTGCGCGCGCGGTATGGGCGGCCCGGTTTGGTCGGGGCGAACCTTGGCGCGAATAAGGATAGTGAAGACCGCATCGCCGATTATGTGGAAGGCCTGACCCGGCTTTGGGGCTTATCGGACTATTTCACCATCAATATTTCCAGTCCCAACACGCCGGGCCTACGCAAGCTGCAAGGCGCGGACGAAATGGACGAATTGCTCGGGCGGTTGCAGGAGACGCGGAATGTCTTGCGTGAAGACGGGCCGGACTTTCCGCTGTTCCTCAAGGTGGCGCCGGATTTGGACGAGGCGTCTGTGCCGCGCGTAGTGGAACAAGTCAGGACGTACGGCTTTGACGCGCTGATTGTCGCCAATACCACGATTGATCGCCCGGCCGAGATTGGCGCGCGCTGGGCAGACGAAGCGGGCGGTCTTTCGGGTCAGCCGCTGTTTGAGAAATCGACGCGGCTGCTGCGTCAATTTTATGAGGCGACAAAAGGCGAGCTCGACCTGATCGGCGTCGGCGGGATTGCGAGCGGCGAACAAGCTTACGCCAAAATCCGCGCCGGGGCGAAAGCGGTGCAGGTTTATAGCGCACTGGTCTATGCCGGACCGGGACTTGTGGGAGAGATTTGCGCGGATCTTTCAGCGCGCCTGAAAGCGGACGGGTTTGGCTCAATCGCTGAGGCGGTTGGGGCGAACTAATTTCGGTTTCATTCGCTGTTCAGGCAGGCATTTTTAGGGTTGGCGTCTCTTTAATTCTCAACTGGAGACGCACATGGACCCGATGGATTTAGCCAAAGGCCTTCTCGCGAAAAAACTGGGCGCGGATAGCGGCATGGTCGAACAAGCGCTGGGTAGCTTGCTGGGCAGTGGCGGCGGCGGCGCAGCGGGCCTTGATGGCGGCATAGGCGGTCTTGTCAGTGGCATGAAAGCCCAAGGTCTGGGCAATATCGCCGAAAGCTGGCTCGGCGACGGGGCTAATGCGGGCGTATCCGTGGATCAGCTAAAAGACGTTTTGGGCGGCGCAAGCGTGAGCGAAGCCGCGACAAAACTCGGCACAGATGAAAACAGCTTGCTGGCCGGTCTACAACAGGCCCTGCCGCAAATTGTTGACCAGTCCAGCCAAGGCGGATCGCTACTGGATAAAGTCGGCGGCATTGGCGGTCTGGCCGGAATGGCGAAGAAATTCCTATAAGGCGTTTCGCCAACACAACGTTTGATAAAGCGCGCCCGCTGATAGGCTTGGGCGCGCTTTTTGTTTAGAGCGCCAGCTCCATAAAGACGCTTTTGCTGGTGTCTTCATAGCCTGCAAACGGGCCGCGATAGGCATAGCCCCGGCTTTCATAGAGTTTGCGCGCGGCGGCATAGGCCGGCGTTGGGTGCGTTTCGAGGCGGATGGCCGTCATCCCGCGGGCTTTTGCCTCGGCCTCAATCCCGTCCATCAAGCGGTGGGCGATGCCTTGGCGTAGATAGTCGGGATGGGTGCGCACGCTTTTGACTTCGCCTTGGCCGTCCGCGAGGGTTTTCAGCGCCGCCATGCCGAGCAAATCCCCCGCATCGTTCCGCAGAGTATAAAGATCGACATCCGGCTCTTTCAGGCGAGCGGCATCAAACGCGGCTGAACAGGCATCCTGAAAGGCTTCACCGAGATGGAGCCTTAGAAGGTCCTGCAAATCCGCAGCGTTCATATCAGCCAGAGCGAAAGTCACGCCCCGATATAGCGCAGAATGCGCGGATAATAAAAACTCAAAGTGTGCGCGCGGACGGCATAATAAATCAAAAAGGCGACCCAAATGCCGCTGGCGCCAAGAACCGGATAGAGCAGCATGTGACTGGCGAGGTATATCAGCACCGCCGCGATCCCCGCATTGCGCATTTCGGCTGTGCGCGTCGTGCCGATGAAAATGCCGTCCATCTGATAGGCGGCGAAACCGATAATGGGCACGAGCGCCGCGTAGAGCATATAGTCGCGAGCCGTCTCTCGCACCGCTGGGTCTGTGGTGAGAAGGTCGGCCAGCAATGGACCGCCGAACCAGATGGCGGCACTAAGAAGAAGAGCGAAACCGACGGAAAAGCGCGTCGTCAGTGACACGGCTCGATCAAAGCGTTTGCGATCTTTCGCGCCGTAGGCCGCGCCTGTCACCGCTTCAGCGGTATGGGCGAAGGCGTCCAGGACCAGCGCGCCCATTGTGATCATCTGCATATGAATGTGGTTCGCCGCCATGAAGAGCTCGCCTTCGCTGGCGGCGGCATTGCCGAAGAAGCTGAAGCCCACCGTCAGTGTCATCGTGCGGATGAAGATATTACTATTGGCGATGCCGAGCCTTGCGAGCTGCGCCCGGTCTAGCAAGTGATTGCGGTCGGCGACCCCGGCTTGCCAACCGCCCCGACGCCGCACTTCGCGGATCATCAGCGCGAGGCCTGTCGCAAAGCCCGCCCATTCCGCCACCGCGCTGGACAGCCCGACTCCAACAACGCCCCAACCGAAGCCAATCACAAAGAGCGGGGTCAGGATAATATTGACGATATTCAGCACGATTTGAAGCTGGAGCGCGCGCCCGGCGCGACTAATTCCGACAAACCATCCCATCAGCGCGATGGTGCCGAGTGTCGCGGGCAAACCCCAAAGCCGCGCAGAGATATAGTCCGCGGCCCCGCCTTCCAGGCCTTCTGGCGCCGTGAAGATCGTAAAGGCGAGCGGCATCCAGAGGAGCTGCGTCACTAGCACGATCAGGCCGATCAACAGGCCGAGCGGGATTGCGCGCAAGATATGGCCTTGCACGCCGCGCTCATTCTCCGCCCCCGCATCTTGGGCGGCCAGGCCCGCCGTGCTCATCCGCAGAAAGCCAAAACCCCAATAGGCGATGGCATAGATAACGGCGCCAAAGCCGATCGCGGCCAGACCTGACGTGCCGATAAACCGACCCGCAACCCCACTATCGACAAGGCCAACAATCGGCGCGGCCGCATTGGCCAGCATGATCGGCCAGGATTGATTGAAGACCGCCTTTGCGGACAGTGGGTTTGGGGAGGATGTGGCTACCATATCGACCGCCCCTTCGGCGCGATGTGCGCCGATCCGCGAATATTACTCGCGGCGCATCGCTTCATTTTATCGCCCAATCAAGTATAGCGCGGCGATAAAATGATCTGGCTCTGCCAGACCGCTACGCGTCTTCCAGAGTCGCCGCCGCCTCGTCTGTCAGCTCGTAATTGTGATAGACGTTAGACACATCATCAATGTCTTCTAGCGCATCATTGATCCGCATGACTTGCGCGGCAATCTCAGGATTGTCGATCTCATTCTGCGCTTTCCAGACGAGGTTGACGGATTTCGCTTCGCCAAACTTGGCTTCAAGATTGCTTGCCACCTCGCCCAGATCGTCGCGCTGTGTCCAGATTGTGTGAACCGGCTCATACTCATCCCACTGATCGTCAGACGCTTCGTCATGTTCGACATCGTCTGCGCCCGCTTCAATCGCGGCTTCCATCACGGTGTCTTCGTCAGCCACGTCGAGCGGATATTCGATCTTGCCCATCTGATCGAACATGAAAGCGACGGAGCCCGTCTCGCCCATATTGCCGCCATTTTTGGAAAAGGCTGTGCGCACTTCCATGGCGGAGCGGTTCGTATTGTCGGTTGAACATTCAATGATGAAGCCAATCCCGCCTGGGCCGAAGCCTTCATAACGGATTTCTTCATAGTCGGCCCCGTCGCCGCCCGCGCCTTTATCGACGGCGCGTTGAATATTGTCCTTGGGCATGGACTGACCCTTGGCATTGGCGATCGCTAGACGCAGGCGCGGGTTCATGTCCGGGTCGGGACCGCCCATTTTCGCCGCAACGGCAATGTCTTTGGAGAGTTTGGCAAAGAGTTTGGACCGCAGCTTATCCTGCCGCCCTTTGCGGTGCTGAATATTCGCCCATTTGGAATGGCCCGCCATGGCGTACCTCTTGGTTATGTCTGTTTAATCTGCCGACCGATTAAGGGAGCGCCGTCGCCCCCGCAACCCGTCAGAGCCAGTCTGAGCAAACCCATTGCAGCGAAGCGACCGCTCACGCGGGCGTGATCAGCCGTGAAATCATGTTACTGGACCGTTCGGTTCAATTACTCCATAGCGACTTCATCGGAACACGGTGTTCCGGACCTCACCGATGAAAAAGAGTGAGGATCAAACACAAAGAGAGACCGCGAGGAGACCCCCATGAAGGCCCGTTTTACCCTTTCGCACTTTATGACATTTGCCTTTCTCGGCGGCACACTTTTCACCTTCACCCGCTTGCTGCTGACCTCCAGCACAGGCCTTTACGCATAGAAAGATAATCCCATGACTCCGAAAGCTATCAAAACCCGTATCGCCACCGTCGCCGCGATCAGCGTGGTCTACCCCGCCGCCGCCTTGGGCGCCGCGCTTTGCGCCACAACCATGTTTAGCAGCCCGGCCTTCGCCGCCCCCGCCGCTGTGACAGCGCCGGCACAATCACAAACATTGGTTCAAGCCGATTTCCAGAAAAAGACCTACAGCTTGAAGGGCGGTATCACGGTAGAACAACGCGGCAGCCAGACGGTTATCGTCTTCTCAGAGGATTTCCGCACACGCAGCGGACCCGACCTGAAGGTCTTCCTGTCTCGCAATAATGTCGCCGGCTCCACGGGCACAAACGCCACATCAAACGCCATCAAACTCGGTGTTTTGAAAGATAATCGCGGCGCACAGGAATATGTGCTACCCGAAGGCATCGACATTGCCGATTTTAACAGCGTCCTTGTGCATTGTGAGGCTTTCTCCAAGCTCTGGGGCGGCGCGGATATCTAATGAGCTCAACAAACACATCCCTCTCAAAACCCAAGGCCAAGCGGGGGCGCAAGCCCCAGTTTGACCGGACCCAGACAGTCGCAACCATTGCTGATCTGTTCTGGGGCCGGGGCTATGACGGCGTGGCTTTGTCCGATGTGATGGAGGCCACGGGTCTATCCAAATCGTCGCTCTATAATAGCTTCGGCGATAAGGATGATCTCTTCCGAACCGCTCTGTCCCATTACCACCAGACTGTGGTGGAAAGTGGGGCAGACTGGCTCGCGGCGGACGACGTCGTCGATCCGTGGGATACGCTGGATCAGCTTTTGTCCGGGCCAGCCAATGATGTTTTTGGGTCGGATGATCGTCGCGGCTGCTTTCTCTGCAACACCGCCTCAGACGGTCGGGGCCGCGCCCCTGATGTGGATGCGCTCGTCAGTACCGGATTTGATCGACTGATCGACGGGATGAGCGCGCTTCTTTCCCGCGCGGCACCAGAAATAAACGACACAGACCGGACCCGCTGGGCCCGCCTGATCA
>CAWUKE010000132.1:0-6333 GCA_963922935.1 uncultured Alphaproteobacteria bacterium
GCGCGTGGGGCGGGTGGCGGTGTGGGATCAGAGGCGGGGATAGCCTGTCCCTGTGCGCAAGCCGCGAGTAAACCTAAGAAACTAAGGGCGAAAATCCGGGGAGACAGTGTCATGCTAAGTCCTTTTGCCGATCATCCGCCTTGTTTACGCTCAAGAGGGGCAAAGGGTGCGTCCGCAACGCCCTAAACTTTGGCGCGTTAAACTTCGGCCAAAAGCTCTTTCAAATTGAACGAGCTCTCAATCAGGCTTTTCGTATAGTCCTGCTGCGGGCGTTCAAAGATCGCCTCTGTCACGCCCTCTTCGACGATTTTGCCTTGTTTCATCACCATGACATAGTCCGACATGACTTTGATCACAGCCAGATCGTGACTGATGAAGATGTAGGAGAGCTCAAATTCTCTCTGCAGGTCACGCAATAGGTCCAGCACTTCCTTCTGCACAGTCCGGTCCAGCGCAGAGGTCGGCTCGTCCAGCACCACGACATTGGGACGCAGCACCATAGCGCGGGCAATCGCGATCCGCTGCCGCTGTCCGCCGGAAAATTCATGCGGGAAGCGGTTGCGCACAGATTGGTCCAGACCGACTTTGGCCAGCGCTTCCAGCGCTCTTTCCGTCCGCTCTGCTTTGCTCAGCTGCGGCGCGTGGGTCAGCAGGCCTTCTTCGACAATCGCCAGCACCGTCATGCGCGGCGACAGCGAGCCGTATGGGTCTTGGAAGACCATCTGCAATTCCTCGCGAAGGGGCTTCAGCTCTTTCAGTGACGTCTTATCAATGTTGCGACCCATATAAACGATCGTGCCCTCACTTTTCGTCAGGCGCAGAACGGCCCGACCCAGTGTGGATTTGCCTGATCCACTTTCACCGACCAGTCCGATCGTCTGACCTTTGCGGAGTGTGAGCGTTGTATCTTTCACCGCGTGGAAGCGCGTGTCTTTCTGTAAGAAACCGGGCGCATTGCCGTAAGTGACATTCATGTCGCTGGCTTGGAGGACGAGGTCTTCGGTCTCCGGCACTGGCGGTTTCGCGCCTTCGGGTTCGGCGTCCAAAAGGATGCGCGTATAGTCTGTTTCGGGCGCGTTGAAGATGCGCTCGGTCGGGCCGAATTCCTTCACCACGCCGCGCTGCATCACATAGACTCGGTCGGCAAAGGCTTCGACAATGCCCAGATCGTGGGTGATAAAGACAATGCTCATGCCGAGGTCTTTGTTGAGCTGGGCGAGCAATTTGAGGATTTCGGCTTGGGTCGTCACGTCCAGCGCTGTCGTCGGCTCATCCGCGATCAGGACCTCCGGATTATTGGCCAGCGCCATGGCGATCATAATCCGCTGACGTTGACCGCCCGACATTTCATTCGGGAAAGAATTAAAACGGCGTTCCGGATCGGGGATCTGAACTTGCGCCATCAATTCCAGTGCGCGGGCTTTCGCCTCGGCCTTATTCATCCCGCCATGGGTCCGTAGCGGCTCCATAATTTGATCGCCAACTTTATAAAGCGGGTCGAGCGAGGTCATCGGCTCTTGGAAAATGATCGCGATTTTGGAGCCGCGAACCTGGTTCAGTTCGCGTCGGGACAGGCCCAGGAGTTCTTGACCTTGCAGCTTGATCGAGCCCGTCGCTTTGCCATTCGAGGCCAGAATGCCGAGCGTGGACATGGCGATCTGGCTTTTGCCTGATCCGCTTTCGCCCACAATGGCGACAATCTCGCCGGGTTCGATCTGCATAGACACGCCTTTGACGGCATGCACGGTTCCGTCCGGGGTGTCGAAATCAACGACGAGGTTTTGAATATCGAGCGCTAGGGGTTTGGACATATCGGAACTCATCTTAGCGATCTTTCGGATCGAGCGCGTCGCGCAGGCCGTCGCCCAAGAAGTTCAACGCAAACAGCAGCAGCGACATGGTCAGCGCCGGGAAGATCAGCAGGTAAGGATCGTTGCGCATATAGCGCGCCCCTTCCGCGATCAGCACACCGAGCGAGGTCAGCGGTTCCTGCACGCCGAGGCCGAGGAAGCTCAAGAAACTCTCCAGCAAAATCACACGCGGGATCAGCAGCGTCATATAGACGACAACGGTCCCGGCGAGGTTCGGAATAATATGCCGCCGGATGATATCACCGCGTTCAACGCCGAGCGCCTGGGAGGCTTGAACAAATTCATTCTGCTTAAGCTGCAGCGTCTGACCGCGCACAATCCGCGCCATATCCAGCCATTGGATACAGCCCACGGCGATAAAGATCAGCACGATATTATTGCCGAAAAACACGACGAGTAGGATGACGAAGAAGACAAAGGGCAAGGAATAGAGCAGGTCCACTAGCCGCATCATCCAGTTATCGACGGTGCCGCCAATAAAGCCGGAGACAGCCCCGTAAGTCACCCCGATCATCAGTGCGACCCCTGTGGCGAGGGCCCCGATCATCAGAGATATTCGCAGCGAGATGAGGATGCGGGTAAACAGGTCCCGACCGTTCTGGTCGGTCCCCATCAGGAAGCGAAGATTTTTAATATCCGCCGTCATAATCCCGCGTGTGGGATCGGCCGGAGAGGGCGTCAGGACGACATTTTCATAAACATCTGTGCGGACCATATAGCGCGTAATCCGTGGATCGAGCGGTTCGGCCTTTTGATTGACGATGGAGATTTGCACCGAATCGTCGCCGATTTCGATCGCTTCCATATTCACGCGCGCCCGCGCCATGGCGCGTTCCGTGATTGGCTCGATCTGATCCGTTTTGGGATAAGCGCTCATGGACGGCTTGGCCCCGACGAAATTATTGTAGACCTCATCATAAGGGTGAGGGGACAGCATCGGCCCGAACAGGGCGGCGAGCGTCATGCCAATCACCACCCAAAGGGACACCATGGCGGCTTTGTTGCGCTTGAGGCGCAGGATCGCCGTGTCGAGCAGGGAGCGGCCCTTGGTGGCCTCTGCGACTTCATTATCCGGAATGTTCGCGTCCAGATCGGCCGCGGTTGGGGTCAGAGACGGACTAGTCATAGCGCACTCGCGGGTCGAGGACTGAGTAAAGAAGATCGACGATCAAATTGAACGTCAGCACCAGTGTGGCGACGATGATCACCGTGCCCATCACCATGGTGTAGTCACGGTTCAGCGCGCTGGTCACAAAGTAACGGCCAATCCCCGGCAGGTTGAAAATCTGCTCAATGACGATGGAGCCGGTCATCAGCGCGGCAGCCGCCGGGCCGAGATAAGACAGCACCGGCAGTAGCGCGGATCGCATGGCGTGCTTGCCGACGACCTGCCGCATGGGTAGGCCGTAAGCGCGCGCGGTGCGGATATGATCAGACTTCAGCGCCTCCAACATGCTGCCCCGCATCAGGCGCGTGATGATCGCGATCTGCGGCAGAGCGAGCGATAGGACAGGCAGGATCATTTGCTTCGGCGTCCCCCAGCCTGTGGCGGGCAAGATGCTAAAGGTGAGCGCGAAAATCAGCGTCAGGATCGGTGCGACGACATAGTTCGGCGTCGTGATCCCAAAGGTCGCGAAGGTCACGATCGCGACATCGGTTTTCTTATTCTGGTTAAGCGCGGCGATGCTGCCGAGCGTGACACCAATGATGAGCGCGAGTAGTAGCGCGGTCCCGCCAAGCGTCATGGAGATCGGGAGACCTTCGGCCAGCACTTCGTGCACGCGCTTATCCCGATAGACAAAGGACGGGCCCAGGTCGCCTTGGAGCAAATTGCCCATATAGGTGAAATATTGCTCGATGAGGGGCTTGTCCAAACCATAGCTGGCACGGATATTTTCCAGCACAGAGGGGGCGAGGGGCCGTTCTTCGTCAAACGGTCCGCCCGGGGCTATTCGCATCAAAAAGAAGGTTAGCGTGATAATCGCGAACAGGGTCGGGATAATCGTAAAGATGCGCTTGATCGCATAGTTCAGCATAAGTCAGATCAGCCCTGTTTTGGGTCGTAGACGAGGTCTTTTCGAGTATCGCTAAGTGGTGGGCTTAAATGAGAGGAACCGGGTCAGGTTCTTATTCATCACATTGCTTTCCCAGCCTTCAATATCGGGAGAGACCAGCGTGAAGGACGAATAGTAGAAAATCGACAAGAAGGGCGTGTCCCGCATGATGAGCGCTTCGGCGTCGCGCAGGATTTTCGCCCGTTCGACCAGATCAAGCTCTTCAGCGGCCTTATCCATCAGCGCATCAAATTCCGGATTGTCATAACGGGCATAGTTAAAGCCCGTATTGTCGCGCTCCAGCAGGAAGAGGAAATTATAGGGATCAGAGAAATCGCCAATCCAGCCGGCGCGGGCGACTTGCACTTTACCAAGATCACGCAAGTGCGCGTAATGCGCGGCCGCGTCGCGGATTTTATAGGTGATATTGATGCCGAGCTCTGACCACATATCGGCAATCGCTGTGGCCGTGTTTTTGTGGTTCTCACCACTATTATACATCAGCTCAACCGTGATGGGGTTCTCTTTGCTAATGCCTTTGCGGGCCATGATCGCGATGGCTTCATCCTCGCGGTCGAGCATTGACATGTTGAAATAATCAACCTCTGGAGAGCCGCCTTCATAATTATTGATCCCGACCGGCACGAGGCTCGTCGCGGGGATCATGCCGGGCCAAATTTCTTCGGCCAGAAACTCTCGGTCAATCATCATGCTCATGGCGAGGCGAATTTCAGGATCAGCCAGAACTGGGTCTGTGGTATTCAGCGCGTAATAATAGGTCCCGAGATAAGGGACGATGCGAAGGCTATCTTCATAGACTTCGAGGCGTTCCAAATCCTGCGCGGGCAGGTCAGAACAAATATGAACCTCGCCCGCCTCCCAAGCGCGGACACAGGTCGAACGATCTTCGAACGGGATATAATGAATTTCCTCAATCGCGACTTGATCGGCATCGTAGAAGTACGGATTCTTCTTCATCACGATGCTGCTGTTGAGCGTGTAGCTCTCCAGCATATAGGCGCCGTTCGTGACCATATTGCCGGGCTTCACCCACTCATCGCCAAGGGCTTCGACCGATGCCTGGTGCAAGGGCTTGCCCGTTTGGTGGGTCAGCTGATCGAGGAAATAAGGCGTCGCCTGTTCCAACGTCACTTCCAGCGTGCGGTCATCAATCGCGCTAACGCCGAGCTCTTCGAGTGGCATTTCACCCATATTGACGGGCTGTGCGTTCTTCATGCTGTAAAGGATGGTCGCGTATTTCGCCGCCGTATTCGGGTCCATCAGCCGGCGATAGGCAAAGACAAAATCATGGGCTGTCACGGGATCGCCATTGGACCAGCGAGCATCTTCGCGCAGGTAAAATGTATAAACCAGCCCGTCTTCCGAAATATCCCAGCGTTCGGCTGTGCCCGGAACTACTTTCGCTGTGGGACCGAAATCCACCAGGCCTGAATAGAGATCGTCCATCAACCGCGACTCTGCCACCGTCGAGGTGCCGTGATGATCTAAGGTCTCCGGATCGCCGTCATTGCCGCGGTAGAAGATTTGCGCGCTCGCCGTGGACGCGAACAAACAGACAGAGGCAAACGCCGCTAGAACAGACCTAAACGTCACAGACTTCAATTTCACAGACACACACCTTGGGCCGTTACGGTTGCGGACTGTTTGGGCAGTTGATCCGATGGCGTCAATGATATGACATCACATTTACTGCAATGTCATATACGCGCCCCATCCAGGGCGCGTGCGGACTATACCCTCTATAGGGTGGGCCTATTCAATAACTATTCTGCTGCGTCTTGCAGCGGAACGCTCAGGCGCGTGAGCATTTCTTTCGGAATGACCTGCCAGATGAGGCGGCGGCGATGATCCCATTCGTTCAGCAGCGTTTTGGAAAACGCACTGCCGGTTTGGGCAGCGTGCTTGCGGATCAAGTCGCGGCACTCCTCTTCATAATGCTCAGAGGCCAGACGCTGCCAGACAACGCTATCCGGATTGACCGCGCGTTCAAAGCTGCCGTCTTCGTCATAGACATAGGCCATGCCGCCCGTCATGCCGGCGCCAAAATTATCACCGACAGGGCCGAGCATCACGGCGACACCACCAGTCATATATTCACAGCCATTCGTGCCGCAGCCTTCCACAACAGTCACCGCGCCGGAATTGCGCACCGCAAAGCGTTCGCCCGCACGCCCCGCCGCCATCAGCGAGCCAGAGGTCGCGCCGTAAAGGCACGTATTGCCAATGATAGCGCTTTCATGCGGATCAATCGGTGTGCGACCCTGTGGCGAGACGATGATCTCCGCGCCTGACAGGCCCTTGCCGACATAATCATTGGCGTCGCCATCAACGATCAGGCGCAGGCCTTTAATGCCGAACGCGCCGAGCGATTGCCCCGCGGAGCCGCG
>CAWUKE010000133.1:0-6259 GCA_963922935.1 uncultured Alphaproteobacteria bacterium
CCCCCTTCTTCCGGCGAATGTCACGAAAAATACGATAACGACCCTCGTCACGAACTTGCGTGACGGCGTTACGAAAATATTTCCGGAATGGAGGTTCTTTGACCACGAGAGATACTTGCCTTTGTTTTACAGCCATATAGGAGATAAAGGCCGAAAAGACTAGTCAGCTTTGTGCGGCAAGATTGCAGTGATCTTAATTAAGCTTGTACTGATAACATACTGAAAGACATGCGCTTTATGAGTCAGTTTCCACAATTGCGAATGCGTCGCAAACGTCAACATGACTGGTCCCGCCGTTTGGTGCGGGAAACAACCCTGAGTGTAGACGATTTGGTGCTGACGACGGTCATCACCGACTCGCCAGAGGCAGAAGGCCCCGTCGACAGCTTACCCGGCGTTTCGCGTTTGGGATTGGACAATTTAGTCGAGCAAGCCAAAGAGGCCGCCGCGCTGAAAATACCCGCTATCGCCCTCTTCCCACATATCGATCCCGCGAAAAAAGACGCCAAGGCCAGTGAGGCGCTGAATCCAGACGGGCTCGTCCCGAAAGCTATTCGACGACTAAAAGCCGAGGTGCCAGAGATTGGCGTCATCGTCGATGTCGCACTCGATCCATTCACAGATCATGGCCATGACGGGCTAATGGAGGGTGACGTCATCGACAACGATTTAACGCTCGACATGCTGGCAAAAGGGGCTGTCATATTGGCCAAAGCCGGCGCTGATATTGTTGCGCCTTCAGACATGATGGACGGTCGTGTCGGCATAATAAGAGATGCGCTGGATGAGAGCGGTTATACGGACTGCATGATCCTTTCATACGCCGCCAAATTTGCCTCAGGGTTTTACGGTCCTTATCGCGATGCAATTGGCACAGCCTCGGCGTTACGCGGCGACAAACGAACCTATCAAATGGACCCCGCCAATCTCAGCGAAGCCCTCTACGAAGTCGCGCTCGACCTCGATGAAGGCGCCGATATGGTGATGGTCAAACCTGGCCTACCCTATCTGGATATTTGCGCGGCTGTGAAATCAGAATTTGGCGTGCCGACATTCGCGTTCCAAGTCAGCGGCGAATACGCCATGATCGGCGCAGCCGCGCAAAATGGTTGGATTGACGGAGACCGTGTCTACCTTGAAAGCCTGATGGCCTTCAAACGCGCCGGGTGTGACGGCATTCTTACTTACGGCGCCATAAAGGCTGCTGAGTTGTTAAACGGAACATAACCGGAAGCCTTGAATGCTTATTGTCGTTTCAGCACTTTTGATCGCCCTTTGCCTGTTTCATTCTATCTTGGGTGAAAAATTTATTTTGCAGCGGGTCAAGGTCGAAACCCTGCCGAAGATGTGGAACAGCCATCAAGCAACTTTTCGGACGATTCAAGCCACATGGCATTTGGTGAGTGTTTTATGGTTAGGCCTCGCCCTTCAATTTCTCATCATGACCTTTAGGCCTGACTATGGGCCGCAAAGCCTATTGATCATCTTTGGCGTTCTTTTTGCAGGCTTAGCAATTGTTCCTCTGGTCTGGAGCGCAGGCAAGCACAAATCCTGGATCGCTTTTGGGCTGATTGCTGTGTTGCTGTTAGCGGAAGCGTTTATTTGACCGATCCCTAGTCACTTTCGTAGCTGCGGATGAGTGAAGACGTGTCTTGGCGATTTCCGCCCTTTTCCTGAACGACGCCGTACCGCTGATCGACTTCTTTCGTCATGGGCAAATCAACGCCCATATTTGCGGCTTCGCTTAACGCAATCCCCAGATCTTTGCGCATCCAATCAATTGCAAAGCCAAAGTCAAACTCTCGCGCTGCCATTGTCTTCAGGCGATTATCCATCTGCCAGCTTTGTGCCGCCCCGCCCCCGATCGCGCTCAATAAGGCGTCAATATCCAGGCCCGCCGCTTCGGCAAAAAGTAGCCCTTCCGATAAGCCTTGCAACGTTCCGGCGATGCAAATCTGATTGACGCATTTCGCGGTTTGCCCTGCACCAATATCGCCGACATGCGTGATGGTTTTACCGTAAGCCTTAAGAACTGGATGCGCCTTTTCGAAAACCTCTGCTTTGGCGCCACACATGACGGATAAGGCTCCCGCTTCCGCGCCACTTTGGCCGCCTGATATGGGGGCGTCGATAAAGTCGACATTGATATCCGCCAACTGAGACGCCACTTTGCGGGCGCACTCTGGCGATGCTGTAGTATGATCAATAACGATGGCACCTGGTTTTAAGCGGACTTTGATGGCGTCAATGACAGCATAAACATCAGGGTCCGCTCCAACGCAGACCATCACAAAATCCGCACCATCAACCGCGTCTGCTGGATTAGCGACTGCGCCGTCACCATAGGCCTTTTCCCAATCCTTGGCGCGCTGTTCCGTCCGGTTCCAGACGTGAACGCCATGTCCAGCCGCGCGCAAATGACCGGCCATCGGAAAGCCCATCACGCCTAACCCCAAAAACGCACATGTCGCCATTTTACCCTCCGAAAATCGATCTAATTGATCGAATTACCTTGCAGTCTTCACCGCTCTCGCCATAGCTGATTGTGTTGATCGCGCCAGAGGAGGAACGCAACAACTCATGTGGGTTCTGCCCGAAGTCTTTCAGATGTGGGCGGTGTTTGGCATCGTGGCGGTCGGTGTTTGGCTCTATGTAACGGAGCGCTTCTCGATCGAAGCTATCAGTGTTGGCCTGATCCTTTCACTCATGCTGTTCGGCAATCTGTTCACCGCGCCTGGTGCGGGCTTGGACACAGGCAGCATGCTGTCAGGTTTTGCCGCCCCAGCTCTTGTCACGATAATGGCCCTTCTCGTGGTCGGTCAGGGCTTATTCCAGACAGGCGCCATGGAACGCCTGATCGTCATCATCAATCGCGCGCTTGAAAAATCGCCTCGGCGGACGCTTGCTATGGTCTTCGGCATCGCCTTTGCCGTGTCTATGTTCATGAACAATACGCCCGTTGTGGTAATGTTTATCCCGGTCTTGGCCGCAATGGCCGGACGAATGGGGCAGAAGACATCGCGCTATATGATGCCGCTATCGTTCCTGTGCATTTTAGCCGGGATGACGACCTTGATCGGGAGCTCGACAAACTTACTGGTCAATGACGTTTTGGTCCGCACGACCGATATGTCGCTCTCATTCTTCACGCAGTTCGCCCCAGGTATTACGCTCGCCGCAATTGGCGGCGCATTTATCGTGCTCACTGCGCCTTGGTTATTACCAGACCGAGAAAGCGACGAACCCGCCCTTAACTCCTCGGGCCAGCAATATATCGCACAAATCCAAGTCAGTGCGGATCATCCGCTTAATGGCGTCACGCCGGTCGCTGGGCTCTACAGCAAGCTACGTCAGGTCACAGTCCGCATGGTGCAACGTGGGGAGACGTCCTTTTTGCCTCCTTTTGAAAACGCACTACAGCCAGGCGACACCCTTATCGTCGCCGCAACCCGGGCGCAGCTTTCGGAACTCCTGAAGACTCGGCCAGAATATCTTCGCGGCATGATGGAAATTGGCGACTTCAGCGATACAGGCAGTGATGATCAAATCATGCTAAGCGAGACGATCGTCGCGCCCGGCTCTCGCATGATCGGCCGAAACATCGAACAAATCGGGATTCGGCGTCAGACAGGCTGCCTTGTTTTGGGCATCCAACGTCGCTCTCGCATGATCCGCAAGCGCATGCTCGACATCCGCCTCGAAGCCGGCGATGTGCTGCTGCTGTTTGGTTATGAACGCGATATTGCGGGCCTGAGGCGCAACCGTGATCTGATCCTACTGGATTGGAGCACCTCAGAACTCCCTGACATTCGCAAAGCTTCAATCGCGCGGTGGATCTTTCTGCTAACGATTTTCTTCGCTGCGACGTCTCTTGTGCCGATTGAAATTGCGGCTCTTGGCGGCGCGCTGGGGATGATAGCCACAGGTTGTCTGAACATTCGTCAGGCCGTGCGGGCCCTCGATATGCGTATCTTCCTGCTCATTGGGGCCGCCTTTGCGATGGGTCTCGCGCTTGAACGTACAGGCGGGGCCGAATTTATCGGCACGAATGTCGTAACGGCCATCAAACCGTTGGGCACGCAAGCGCTCGTCGCAGCGGTCTTCCTCGTCGTCGCCTTCTTTACGAATATCATCAGCAATAGCGCGGCAGCCCTTCTCTTTGCGCCGATCGCGCTCTCAATCGCCGAAAAAGCGGATATTGACCCCATCATCATGGTCCTAACCGTGATCTTCGCTGCCAATTGTAGCTTCGCAACGCCGATCGCCTATCAGACCAATTTGCTGGTTATGGGGCCGGGCCATTACCGATTTGGGGATTTTGCTCGGTTCGGTATTCCATTGATGCTGATAATTTGGGTGTCTTACGTCTTGCTCCTGCCCGTCTTCTTTGGTCTGTAGGAAGACGAAGGTAGAAAAAGGAGTCGTTGCCAAGCCGTGTCTCACCCGTTCGATCCGAACCAGCTGCAATTCTTTCTGACGATCCCCTCGCCCTGCCCGTACCTACCTGGCCGATTGGAACGGAAAATCTTCACGCAGCTTGATCCGCTGGATGGACCGCACCTTAACAATTACCTCACCCATGCGGGCTTCCGACGCAGTCAGAATGTCATTTACCGCCCCGCCTGTGAAAGCTGCCGCGAATGTCGGAGCCTCCGGGTTCGGGCCAAAGAATTCCAACCCAGCAAGAATTTCCGCCGCACGCTAAAGCGAAACGCAGACCTAACGGCGCATTTCGCGCCCGCCATAGCCACCGCCGAACAATACGACCTGCTACAACGCTATCTGCAAAGCCGTCACGCCGGCGGCGGTATGACGGACATGGACTTTACCCGTTACGAGATGATGGTGGAAGAATGTGCCTCTGAGACAGAGATTGTGGAGTATCGCACCGCTGAAGGCGAGCTCATGGCCTGTATGCTCATTGATCGGCTAAATGACGGGCTGTCACTGGTTTATAGCTTTTTCGATCCGACTGAAGCCGCGCGTTCGCTCGGAAATTTCATGATCATTGACCAGATTTTGCGCGCTGCCGATGAAGGCCTCGAACATCTCTACCTCGGCTACTGGGTCCCGGGCAGTCCTAAAATGGATTATAAAGCCCGGTTTAGGCCAGCTGAAATCTTGGGTTTCCGCGGCTGGGTGCCTTTGGAACCGGCGGAATGACAACGCGGCGTCGTGATATCGTTTTAGGGGCGGGCGCGCTAGCTACGGGGGCGGGCGTTCTCGGGGCGATTACCCACGCACCAGACAAAGCGCCTCAAACCCAACGGAGCGATCTGGCCTCCCCCAATATCAATCGCGGGATCAAGCAATTCCGCATGGCGACAAGCTGGCCCAAAGACTTTCCGGGTCTTGGCATCATGCCCGTGCGTTTCGCCCAAGCCGTGCGCGAAATGAGTGATGGCACCCTAGACGTGAAAGTCTTCGCCGCAGGCGAGCTTGTCGGCGCGCTGGAATGCTTCAATGCCACTAGCACAGGCGCAGCCGACATGTATCATGCCGCCGAATATTACTGGCAGGGCGTATCCCCCGGCTTCAACTTTTTCACGGCGGTGCCGATGGGCATGACAGCCATAGAGATTATGGGCTGGATCGATTGGGGCGGCGGGCAGGAACTCTGGCAAGAACTCTCCGCCCGGAACAATATCATTGCCTTCCAAGCCGGGAATACGGGCCATCAGACAGGCGGCTGGTTCAAGCGTCAATTGACTGGCCTTGAAGACCTGAAAGGCCTGCGTATGCGCATTCCGGGTCTCGGTGGGCGTGTCTTGAGCGAGCTTGGCGGGACGTCCGTCTTGTTACCCGGCGGGGAAATCTACCAAGCGCTGCAAAGTGGGAGCATTGATGCGACCGAATGGGTGGGCCCTTGGAATGATTTGGCGCTCGGCTTTTACCGTGAAGCGCCCTTTTATTACGCCCCCGGCTTTCACGAACCGGGCGCGTCGCTCGCCGTCGGGATCAATCTGGACCGCTGGGGCGAACTCACCGCCTCAGAGCAAGCCATAATTCGCTATGCCTGCAAAGCCGCGAACGATCAGAGCCTCGGCGAATACACCATCAAAAACGCCGAAGCGCTCAACACGCTCCAAGACCGCCACGGGATCGAAGCGCAGTTGATGCCGGATGATATTTTGCGCGCTGTGGGCCGTGTCGCGGACACAATTGTTGGCGACCTCGCGCAGTCTGATCCGTTGGTGACCCGCATCTTTGAAAGCTACCGCGCCTCCCGCGATCAATCGGCCCGCTGGACCGAAATCAG
>CAWUKE010000134.1:0-6243 GCA_963922935.1 uncultured Alphaproteobacteria bacterium
AAGAAGTCGGTCAGCAGTTCAGCGTGACGCGCGAACGCATCCGTCAGATCGAAGCGAAGGCGCTGCGCAAGCTGAAGCATCCGTCGCGGTCCCGCAAGCTCCGGAGCTTCTTGGATCAGTAGATTGGCGCGCCTATTTTCCTAGCATCCTAGTGTTGGAAGTCTTCGTTGCGGAAAAGCTCGTGCTGTAGCGGGTCGAATTTACGGCTGAGGTGTTGCTTTGAACTCCAGCACGTAGCTCCGCTCCAGCGTCCCAGTAGCATCAAACAAGTCTCTCAGTGTTCCGAACGTCGTCGTTTGCACAACGTCTCCATGGTCATCGAGGATCAGCCGTTCGTCGATCATGGGGCCGTAATAGCGGCGCAAGGGCGAGACTTTGAGTTCCGTTGGCGTGACGGTGGCGGCGAGCTTGTCGCGTAGCGCCTCTTTATCTGTCGTTCCCCAAAGAGCACCGGCCACCGCGTAGAGCATGAATTCATTGCAGTTCTGGTAGCGCAGGTCGAACGGGTTGCTGATCAGGGAATAATCGGGCGTATGAACCGCCGCATAGTCTGGACTGTCTAGAAACGCAGAAAGTGTCGCCTGCATCTCGGCGGTTGGGATGAGGAGGCCTGCATCATTTTCTTGGAGCAAACGCAAGAAGTCAGCAGGTGTATCGGTCACGAGGCTGGAACGCAGTCGATTTTCCTCTCCGTGATAGAGGTTAAACACATCATAGCTGCCTTGATCGTTTCGTCGGAAGAAGGCGCTGTGGGTAAACATCACACCGGGCGGCAGCTTCTCTCGCTTCTGACCAGACCGGGAGACGATGGCGAGCGTCACATTATCAGCCGCGAGGGCTTGCGTTAGCTCTTGGCCATATTGGGTGAGTGTTTCGCGGGAAAAGAGGGCGTCACCGCTATCCGTGCTGGCGACATATCCCGCATAGACAGACCGGATATGCCAGCCATAGCCGAAGACGGCGATGAGGAGGACGATTGTCCCAAGGCTGGCAAGTTTAACCCAAGGGATCAAAACTCAAACCGCCCGACAACGGGCACATGGTCGCTGGGTTTGACGCCGTCGCGAACGAATTTGTCGATCGTCACTTCGACCAACCGGTCCATCGCATAGCCATTACAAAGCAGGTGATCTATTCGGATGCCGTGATTGTTCTGCCACGCGCCGCGTTGATAATCCCAAAAACTATATTGCTCGCCGCGCCCGTCAAAGGTTTCAAAGGCATCGTAGAGGCCGAGGTTTTTGATTGCCCGAAAGGCGGCAAGCGTTTCCGTGCGAAACAGCGCGTCACCCCACCAGCCTTTCGGGTCATGACAGTCCTCCGGGCGAGGGATCACATTGTAATCGCCG
Source organism: uncultured Alphaproteobacteria bacterium (assembly GCA_963922935.1). Lineage (GTDB taxonomy): Bacteria > Pseudomonadota > Alphaproteobacteria > Caulobacterales > Maricaulaceae > Litorimonas. Next base: position 1,350 of record CAWUKE010000134.1, read on the forward strand.
GCTAGGATCAGCGGGTCTTCATAGGCCATCAAGACCTTCGCCCGTTCCCGCAGGCGCGCCATCCAGTCGAGCTTGTAGCGATATTTTTGGCTATTACCGTCTTCGACCGGATTGCCGTTGGGCAGATAGATCGAAGAGACACGCACCACGCCGCGTTTAGTCGGCACGACGACTTCGACATAGCGGGCTTGGTCATCACTTTCATCGCCGGGCAGGCCGATCTGAACATCTTCAACCGGACCGCGCGAGAGGATGGCGACGCCATTATAGCTTTTTTGGCCATGAATCGTGCAGGTGTAGCCAAGGGCCTCCAGCTCCATCCGCGGGAAGCCTTCATCGACGGTTTTGATTTCTTGCAGGCAGAGAAGGTCAGGCTTTGCGGTCTCCAGCCATTTCGTGAGCGCATGCATCCGCGCTTTGACCGAGTTGATGTTCCACGTCGCAATTTTCATAGGGTGGAGGTCGGCTAGAGGGTGCGGACTGTCAAGCGTCTCGGTGGACTAATCGAGCAAGATGACGAGAAAGATCACGCCCATAATAACCCAGAATAGGTATGAGTTTTTCTTGCCCTTTTTCTTGTGGCCCTTTTTCTTCTTCCTGCTTTTCGTCTTTCCTTCAGAGAGGTCGTCATCATCGTCTGAACTTTTGCTGGGCTTCAGATGGTCAATGCCGAACAGGTCCGCCATTTTCTGCAAGTCGCGGTCGCGTTTTGGCAGGCCGCCTTTGGGCTCCCACCAATCCATTTCCGTGAAGATCAAGCCAAGCACGGCCTTGGGCGGAAGATAGTCCCGCGATTCAACGAGTTCTCTACGCAGGGCAATGTCGAGGATGGCCGCATCCGTTTCACTCTGCCCCCGTAAGCGGTTGATCAGGCGTTGCCAGCCGCGCCAGCTCTCGCCGTCTTTGCGCATATGGGCCGAGATCTCATCCCGCATGGCGTCGCATATGACCCGTTCTGGAGACCGGTCATCGGGCAGCATATCGGCGAAGGTGAGGGCGTCAGAAGATTTGGCGGCGTCGGTCATATCTTATGATATTGCCCTCTTAAGGCGTCTACACAAGAGGCGTGTTGCTGGGTTGAAACTTGGCGGCTTTAGGAACATATGCGGCGTAACGATTTTCGCCCGTTTTGTGCGGTGCGACCCCACCCTTTGTTTGCATTAGGAACCGCCCCATGGCCCGCCAATTTGCTTATCATATGCAAGGTCTGACGAAAAAATTCGGCAATAAGACCATCCTCGATAATGTGCATCTGTCCTTCTATCCGGACGCCAAAATCGGCCTCGTCGGTGTGAACGGGGCCGGTAAGTCCACGCTAATGAAAATTATGGCGGGTGTCGATACGGAAGTCACTGGCGAGCATTGGGCAGCGGAAGGCGTGAAGGTTGGCTATCTTTCACAAGAGCCTGAGCTGGATCCCGAGAAAAACGTTTGGGAAAATGTGATCTCCGGCTGCGAAGACAAACAGATTTTCGATGCTTACAACGCCGCCGCCATGAAAATGGCCGAGGAATATACTGATGAGCTGATGGAAGAAATGACCGCGCTGCAAGAGCAGGTCGATGCGCGCGATGCGTGGGACATTGATAGCAAAATCGAAATGGCGATGCAGGCGCTGCGCTGCCCACCTAAAGAGGCAGATGTCACTAACCTGTCGGGCGGGGAACGCCGCCGGGTCGCGATTTGTCAGCTTCTGCTGTCAAAGCCAGACATTTTGCTGATGGACGAACCGACCAACCATTTGGATGCGGAAACGGTCGCGTGGCTCGAAAACTATTTGAAAAACTATAAGGGCGCGATCATTCTGATTACGCACGATCGCTACTTCCTCGATAATATCACAGGCTGGACGCTGGAAATCGACCGCGGCCGCGCCATCCCGCATGAGGGCAATTATTCATCATGGCTGGCGTCTAAAGCGAGCCGGATGGACCAAGAAGGCCGCGAAAAAGACGCGAAGACAAAGGCGCTCAAACGCGAGCTGGAATGGATCAACCAGAACCCGAAAGCGCGTCAGTCTAAATCCAAAGCCCGGATTAAATCTTACGAAAAGCTGCGCGATGAGGCGGATCGGGAAGAGGTCACACACGCTGAAATCCGCATTCCGATGGGCGATCGTTTGGGCAATATCGTTGTGGAAGCGGACAATGTCTCCAAAGGCTTTGGTGACAAGCTGTTGATCAAAGACCTATCCTTTAAGCTGCCGCGCGGCGGGATTGTGGGCGTTATTGGTCCGAACGGCGCCGGTAAGACGACGCTTTTTAAAATGATCACGGGCGAGGAAAAGCCAGATGAAGGCACGTTCAAGATCGGTGAAACGGTTGAGCTCGGCTATGTTGATCAGAACCGGGATGCGCTGGATAATTCGAAGAATGTTTGGGAAGCGATTTCCGACGGGCTCGATATTCTCCGCCTCGGCAAGCGCGAAGTACCGAGTCGGGCCTATGTCGGGGCGTTTAACTTCAAAGGCACAGATCAGCAGAAGAATGTCGGCCAACTCTCAGGCGGGGAACGTAACCGCGTCAACTTGGCCAAGATGCTCACCCGTCCGGCGAACCTATTGCTGCTCGATGAACCGACCAACGATCTGGATCGCGAAACGCTGGCGTCCTTGGAAGTCGCGCTCGAGAAATTCCCGGGTTGTGCGGTAGTCATCTCGCACGACCGCTTCTTCCTCGACCGCGTGGCCACGCACATCCTCGCTTATGAAGGCGATAGCCATGTCGAATGGTTCGAAGGCAACTTCGCTGATTATATCGAAGATAAGAAACGTCGCCTCGGCGATGATGCCGATATTCCGAAGAAGCTAAAGTTCGTCAAATTCGAACGATAGTGACAAACCGTCCCTCCGGCGCGATTTAATTATCGCTATCGGAGGGGGTGTCACCATACTTTGTGCGTCCAGGCCTTTTGCGAAGCAAACGGCCATCTTCCTCTGTTTCGGGAAGGGTCACTGACATTTCCTGCGTGCACACGGCGCTATAATTTGCTGTCAGACTTGGCAGACCTGCGGGTTCAACGAATTCAAGACGATAAGATCCTTTCAGGACGTCTGATGTCTCTTGACCAGCGTAAGAGGCACGTTCAGATCCCGGCTCTGGTGCTTTCAGCATCGTGTTCCAGCGTCTGGTGAGCTGTCGCCCTGCTTTTTCTGCGGTCAGCGTGATCGTCGGGGAGGTCCGCCCGTTTGATCCGACATAGCGATAGCGCACAGTCCCGGGGCGGCTGAATTTCATCCACCCGATAAGTTCGACATTCATTGGGCACTTTCCGACTTGTTCAGGCTCCTTGGCGTAGAATTTCGCGTCTGTGACAAGGTCGACGAACGACATTTCGACAGGTTCAATGGGCGCTTTAGGCAACTTATTCTGCGCTGCTTCAGAGCCTTCGCAGATAACTTCGACGTCTAAAGAAATCTCTTTTGTTTGGGAGCCATCAAACCCAATGCCTGTTTTCTCGCACACAGCGCGGAATGACCCTTTGGACGCGTCGTTGATCAGAAAAGTTCGTGTTTGCGCCATCACTTCCGATTTTGACAGTGACGGAAACTGTTTCAGTAACTTATCGGTTTCATCTGTGCAGACCTTTCGGGCATCAAATCCCTCAGCACTGGGTTTGTACCGAAATCCCGCAGCGACTTTTTGGCTTGGATCGTAAGGGCTGGGCGTTGCTGCAGTGACCCGTTCAAAGTCCTCATAACTATAGTCAAATTTGTAAAACTTTCCGGGATTATCCCAGCCAAATTGGCATGTGAAGTTCCCATCCAGCATAATCAGGGTCGTGTCCTGACCATCTACGGAGTTCCATGTCTCTCCATTTGTCGACATCACCCTGACAGAGACGTCCTTTTCCAAAGGAGAGCTTGAGATAGTGTTTTTGACAACTTTGTTGGCGTGAGCCGGGAGCCCAAACCCTAAGGCTAAGAGCAATGCAATTACGCTTGATTGTGAAACTGATTGAAACTGGTTCATGGTGCGCCCCATTCTTCTTGTTCTGTGATAGGAATATATCACAGATGCGACACTGTGTCATTTCCATCATGAATGGGGTGTGAGGTTTGCATTCAGCCTACTGACATGTAGCCTATTTCTAAATTTTGGGGTCTTATGCGCAGTCTAATCGTCATCCTGATGTCCCTTTTTGCGACAATCGCTGTTGCGCAGACTGATCCAGCGCCATTTATTCTCGTTGATCAGTTCGGCTATCTGCCTGAGTTACAAAAACGCGCTGTGATCCGCGATCCGGTGGAAGGGTTTGACGCGGATCGGCAGTTCACGCCGGGGTCGCGATATGTGGTCGTCAATACGGATACGGGTCAGCCCGTTTTTGAAGGCGCGCCTGTGGCTTGGAAAAGCGGGCAGGTTGACCCCACCTCTGGGGACCGTGTGTGGCATTTTGATTTTAGCCGCGTGAGTCGTCCGGGCCGATACGTCATTCGGGACGTCGAGCGAGGCCTGAACAGTGATGTCTTTGAAATCTCTGCGACGGTCTATCGTCCCGTTTTGCGCGATGCGTTTAAAGCCTTTTACTATCAGCGCGCGGGCTTTGAAAAACGGGAGCCTTACGTGGCGCGCGGTTATGCGGATAAGGCGTCGCACCTCGGTAAAGGGCAGGACCCACAAGCCACACGCTATGATGCAGACGGCGACCTCTCTACGGCTCGGGATTTGCGCGGCGGCTGGTACGATGCTGGAGACTATAATCAATATACGAGCTGGACGGCGAATTATGTGACGAGCTTGCTCGCCTCCTATCAGGAAAACCCAAATGTCTGGACGGATGATATGGGTATTCCGGAGTCCGGTAATGGTATCCCTGATGTGCTCGACGAAGTCCGCTGGGGCCTTGCTTGGCTCAAGCGGATGCAAAATGCTGACGGATCGATGTTGTCCGT
>CAWUKE010000135.1:0-6218 GCA_963922935.1 uncultured Alphaproteobacteria bacterium
TTTGCCCAAGCGATCGACCTCGCTTATCCCGGTGATGATCATAATGATCTCATGGACGTCGTCGATGCACTGGTGGAGCGTGACTATGTCAGCGAAGATCGCTTGTTTATTACCGGCGGTTCCGGTGGGGGTATCCTGACAGCCTGGGCTGTGACGAAGACAGATCGCTTTGCGGCAGCGGCTTCAATCAAGCCCGTGATCAACTGGATGACGATGGCGCTGTCTGCTGACATTGGTCAATATGTGCGGCGCCACTGGATCCGGGCCGATCCTTGGGAAGATCCAGAGGCTTATCTCAACCTGTCTCCGATCATGAATGTCGATAAGGTCGAAACCCCCACATTGATGATGGTTGGCGAAGAGGATTGGCGCACGCCGACCTGGGAAGCGGAACAGTTCTATACGGGCCTGAAAATGAACGGTGTGGATACGGCACTTATTCGTATTCCGGGCTCCCCGCACTATATTGCCGCCCGTCCCAGCCGTCTGATCGCCAAAACGGACAATATTATGGGCTGGTTCGCGAAATATGATCCGGCAAAGGCAGAAGGCGAGGGCGACTAAGCGCCTGCAACCCGCCCCTTGAATGCGCGCCCGCCTCGTGTATAGGGCGCGCCTGTTCTGGTCCGGATGGGTCAGGGCAACAGCGCTTCCGGGCTCATGTGGCATTTGCCCGGCCGCTGCGATCTTCAGATGAATAGGAGAAAAGAATGCCCAAGATGAAGACCAAGAGTGGTGCGAAGAAACGCTTCAAGATCACCAAATCTGGTAAAGTCATGGCCGGCCAGGCGGGTAAACGCCACGGCATGATTAAGCGCTCAAATGATCAAATCCGTCGCCTGCGCGGCACAACGGTCGTCGAAGAGTGCGACGCCAAAGTGATCAAGAAGAAGTTCATGCCTTACGGCCGCAAGAAGAAATAAGGAGCGCGCACCATGTCACGAGTTAAACGCGGCGTCACAAAACACGCCCGCCACAAGAAAGTCCTCGAGCAAGCCAAAGGCTATCGCGGACGTCGTAAGAATACTTTCCGCATCGCCAATCAGGCGGTCGAGAAGGCCGGTCAATACGCTTATATCGGCCGTAAGCTGAAAAAGCGTCAATATCGCGCGCTCTGGATTCAGCGCATCAATGCGGCTGCCCGTGCCAATGGCACGACCTATGGTCGCTTTATGGACGGCCTCAAGAAGTCTGGCGTTGAGCTGGACCGTAAGGTTCTGGCCGATATGGCCGCTAATGAGCCAGAAGCGTTCGCCGTCTTGGCAGAACAAGCCAAAAAGCATGCGAGCCAGCCGCACACGGTTAAGGCCTAAGCCTAATCTACATAAATAACGTCAAATTAAGCTCGCCTCGGCGGGCTTTTTTCGTATCCGCTTTCAGTAATTTTTCTGCATCTAATGTCGAAGCTTAGCCTTTAGGAGGGAGAGCCGCCGACCTTTTTGGTTCTTAGTTGCGAGAGCTTGGTTGTTTCGATCTCTCTCGACTTTGACGCACATTATTGCGGTAAAGACTTATAACGGCCTGATCCGCTGGATCGCTCAGCCATCTTTCCGCACTGTTTAAGACTTGGTCAGCTTCATCAAATCGCTGCTCATAGAGCAGGGCAGGCACCGTCATCATGGCTGTCATGGGTCGCCTGAGGTGAATATTCCGTTCTGTCAGCCAAGTCAGCGAGGCTTTGGACTCTTCTGGCAGGTCAACGGTCTCAGGTCGGCTCACGGCGACACGAAACATATGCATCTCTGCGTCGGAAGGATCGATGTTTAGCGCTTTACGGGCGGCCTCTTCGGCAGCTTGCCATAATCCATCATCCATTTGCCTTTGGCTGAGGCGGCCATAAGCGACCTTCACCCGAACTTTCAGGGCACGCCTTTTAATGTCTTCTGAAATGCCAGTCTCCCGCAGGATTGCAGACAAAGTGCTATCCGCACTGTCCCAATCGCGCCACCGCCAAGCCATGAGCGCGCGCGCAAGGTCAACCTCATCAGAGACATCATCCGATAGTCCCTCCGCGCTCGCTTCGAGATTCGCGATTTTTGCGGCCGCCCGCCCGCTTGCTGGCCCATGGGTCAGGACGAGGCGCAGGATGTTGGCTCGCATAGCCTCTTCAGTGAGGGGTTGGATCGTCAGCCTATTATCAGTGTTTAAGGGCGCGGAAAATTGCCGAAGTGACATAGTATCCGCGGCCATGTCGCGACGCATGTTGCGTTCAAGTCCGGCGTACCGAACGCCAAAAGCCCTTCGAAAGCTCTCCTCGCTGTCGATGTCTGTGTCCCATTCGTCAACAAAACGGTGAACGCGCGCCAGCCCGTTGGGTTGATCCATGATGTAGTGGGCCAGCGCGAAAGTTTGGCCATAGTAAAGTTGCTGGGCGGCATAGGCGTCCCCGCCAAGACTTTCGCGGAAGTCCGGATAGGTCACGATATTTTCGATGACCGTCCGCATGGGTAACCAAGGCTGACTGCTGGGGAGTGTCTGTTGTTCCGGTAGGGCGCGCCCGAAGACGACTTGTCCTTCGGGATTGATGTCGAAAGTCGCGTAATATTCCGCCAAACCCTCTCCCAACCAGATGGGCAGCTTGCGCGGATAATGCGTGTCGAGCAGGTGATGCACCGCCTCATGTCGTAGAACGAGTTTTAGCCAGCGGGGATCGAGCGCCCTCCCCAAGGGGTGGTCGGGATCATCGCTTCGACCTAGAATAACATCATCACTGATTGTTGTGCTCAGATAGGCGGCTGCGGTCAGTCCACTCGGTGTAATCAGCGTAAATGTCTCTAGGTCCTTTGTCAGCGTGATGCGCAAAGGTTCTGTCTTGACGTCGGGGCTTAGACCCAAATCGATCAGAACAACGTCGCGAAGCGTTTCAAGGTCGCTAAGGACTGTTGCCGCATCGATTTCTGTGTCGGCGAAGAGCTCGAAATGTTGCGACTTCGCATAAACCCCTTTCGCATTTGCGCCCAAAGCGGAGAAAACCCCGATCAGAACGATAATGATCATGGCGAAGAGGTTGCGCATCGCTGCGAGGCTATACGGCTTTCAGCCGGGCTGCAAATGACGGCTTTGTCACGCACTCTGGCTTGCCGATGCTGGTCTGCATGATTGACAGGGGGGCTTGCGCGGACTAGGTCGCGCCCCACATTCTAGCCAGCGCATGTAACTTGCGCTCTTTGTCGTGCGACACCCAAATATGTGGGACGATGCGACAATGGGGTCCCCCGGTCGACGAGTTTTCGTCCACCGGGGCTGTTTTGCTTTGGCTAATAAGAGGAGACGGCTTTGTTTGAAGCCCTTGGAGATAGACTAGGCGGCGTCTTTGATACGCTGACGGGCCGCGGCGCGCTCACCGAGCGTGACGTTGATCTTGCTATGCGCGAAATCCGCAAAGCCTTGCTGGAAGCCGATGTCGCTCTGCCGGTCGTTAAAGACTTTGTCGCCAAAGTTCGCGCAGAGGCCGTTGGCGAGAAAGTCATCAAATCGGTTAAGCCGGGCCAGCAGGTCGTCAAGATCGTCAATGACGCGCTGATCCAGACCTTGGGCGGAACCCTATCCGACGATGAAGCGGATTTGGATGAGATCCGCAAAGCCTCAGAGCTGAACCTGAACGCCAAGCCGCCTGTCGTGATCCTGATGGCGGGTCTGCAAGGCTCCGGTAAAACCACGACTACGGGTAAACTCGCCAAGTTCCTCAAAGAGCGCGCGAAGAAGAAGGTCATGCTGGCCTCACTGGACACGAACCGTCCGGCGGCGATGGATCAGCTCGGCATGCTGGCCGAGCAATCCGGCACGGAATTTCTGCCTATCATAAAAGGCCAAAGCGCCGTTGAGATCGCCAGCCGCGCTCTGAAAGAAGCGGCTAAGGCCGGCATCGATGTCCTCTTCCTCGATACGGCAGGCCGGACGACGATCAATGAAGAGCTGATGGCGGAAGTCATCGAGGTTGCGCGTGTCGCGCAGCCAACCGAGACGTTGCTTGTGGCCGATGCGCTCACAGGTCAGGACGCGGTCGAAACCGCCCGTCGCTTTAACGAAGCGCTGCCGCTGACGGGTTTGGTGCTGACGCGGATCGATGGCGATGGCCGCGGGGGTGCGGCCCTGTCTATGCGCGCGGTCACAGGTCTGCCGATCAAATTCCTTGGTACGGGTGAGAAGCTCGACGGACTGGAAGCTTTTGATGCTGAACGCATGGCAGGCCGCATTTTGGGTCAAGGCGATGTCGTCGCGCTGGTTGAAAAAGCCAGCCAGATCATTGACGAAAAAGAAGCCGCTCGCGCCGCTGAGAAAATGGCCAAAGGTGAGTTCGATCTTGATGATCTCGCCAATCAACTCGGTCAGATGAAAAAGCTCGGCGGCATGGGCGGGCTGATGAAGCTGATGCCCGGTATGGGTAAGGTCAAAAAGCAGCTCGATGCAGCAGGCGGCGTTGACGATAAGCTACTGGATCAACAGCGCGCGATCATTCTGTCCATGACGCCCTGGGAACGCAAAAACCCAAAGCTGATCAAAGCTTCGCGTAAGAAACGGATTGCGGCGGGATCAGGGATGAGCGTGCAAGACGTCAACAAGCTGCTGAAAATGCACCGCCAAATGTCCGATATGATGAAGAAGATGGGCAAGGGCGGCATGGCCGGAATGGCGGCGCAAATGGCGGGGCTGCCTGGCATGCCCAAAGGCGCGATGAAAGGTTTTGGTGGCAAAGGGATGCCCAATCCAGCCGATATCGATCCAGCACAGTTGGAAGAACTCAAAAAACAAATGGGCGCAGGCAACTTGCCTGGCCTCGGAAAATTACCCGGCCTGGGCGGTGGATTGCCTGGGCTTGGGGGCGGACTGCCGGGTCTCGGTGGGCCGAAATTCAAAAAATAGCGAATAGCCAGATTTAAAAGGAAACTCTCATGGCATTGAAACTTCGTCTTGCGCGTCACGGCGCAAAAAAGCGTCCCTATTACCGGATCGTCGTGGCGGATGCCCGCGCGCCGCGCGATGGCCGCTTCATCGAAATCGTCGGTCGTTACAACCCAATGCTGGCGAAGGACGACGAAAACCGCGTCCAACTCGAAACAGACAAAATCAAAGAATGGCTCGGCAAAGGCGCGCGCCCAACAGAGCGCGTGGCGCGTTTCCTTGGCGCGGCTGGCCTGTGGGAATGGAAAGCCGGTAACAACCCGATCAAAGGCAAGCCTGGCGCGAAAGCCCTAGAGCGCATTGAAGAGCGTAAAGAAAAAGAAGAAGCGCGCAAAGCTGCTGAAGAAGAAGCCAAAGCCGCTGCCGCTGAAGCCGCAAAAGCCGCTGAAGAAGCCGCCAAGGCCGCCGAAGCCGAAGCGGCTGAAGCGCCTGCAGAAGAGGCACCCGCTGAAGAAGCAAAAGGCGCCGAAGAAGAATAGGCTGTTTAGTCAGGCTTATCAAAATAGACCCTGCCGTGTTTGCGGCGGGGTTTTTTGTTGCCCTAAAACAGCGCGCCGCGAATACCGTCGATGATGAATTGAGAGGCAAGGGTGGCGAGCAGAACGCCTAGAACCCGGGTCAGCACGTCGGTAAACGTCTTGCCGAGCAGCTTCAGAAGCGCGCCGGCCGCGAGAAAACTGATGAGCGTGATGATCAGGACCGCAAAAAGCGCCAGCATCACAGTGAGGTTTCCACCTAGCGTCGGAGCTTCACTATTCAGCAGAAGCAGCGATGCCATCGTGCCCGGTCCCGCAATCATCGGAATGCCCATGGGGAAGACGCTGATATCCTCCGGGTCTTCAGTCTCTTCGAGCAAGTCTTCGGCCCGGTCTTCGCGCTTTTCCGTGCGCTTTTCGAACACCATATTCAGACCGATGATAAAGAGCATGATGCCGCCAGCGATGCGCAGCGCGTCCATACTGATGCCGAGTTTGGCAAAGAGCCATTCGCCAGAGAGAGCGAAGCCAAAGAGGATAATGGCGGCCACACCAACGCTCTTAAAGGCCATATTCCGGCGGTGCGCTTTGGACGTCCCTTGAGTAAGAGTTGCGAAAATCGGCGCGCATCCTGGGGGGTCGATAATCACGAACAGGGTCGCAAACGCCCCGATGAAGAGCGTTAAGTCAAACCAGGCTGTGATGGTCGAAGCATCCATTCGCGCGCTCTAACGCTGACGGATTGTCGCGTCTACAGGGCAGCGCCGACACTCTTGCATAACAGCGCCGGACATGATGCAAGGCGCATATGAGATTTTTCCGAACTGCGTCCGTCATTCT
>CAWUKE010000136.1:0-6211 GCA_963922935.1 uncultured Alphaproteobacteria bacterium
ATGAGGTGGCGTCAGTTGCCGGAGATTGTGGGCCTAAACGCCTAAGCTAATTGATGGCTTCTAAAAACGCTTGGCCAAAACGTTCATATTTCACTTCGCCAACGCCAGAGACGCCCAACATTTGCTCTCGGCTGATCGGGCGTTTCTGCGCCATGTCGATGAGCGTCGCGTCAGAGAAAATGATGTAAGCGGGTTTGCCAAGATCCCGGGCCATATCGCGCCGTAAGGTTTTGAGTTTGACGAGCAAATCTTGATCGGCCTGATCCATAAGTTCTGGCGCCGTGCGGCGGGACGAACGATTGCGGGCGCCGGACTTCGGAGTTTTGGGTTCTGTCATTAGGAACGCGCCTTCACCAGCCGCTAATTTCGATCCCGCTTCTGTCACTTCTATCCGTCCATAGGCTTGCATATTCACGCGGAGTAAGCCGCGTGCCACGGCCTGCCGGATCAGAGATTTGAAAAAGCGATCCGCCCAGCGCTCGCCAACGCCGTAGGCCGGAAGCTGATCATGTCCGAACTGCCGGATTTTCTCCGTGTCTACGCCGCGAGTCACCGCGATTACATGATTGGCGCCGAAACGTTCGCCCGTCTGTTGCGCGGCTTGGATCAGGGCAATTGCCGCGTCAGTCGCTTCAATCCGCCTCGGTGGATTTTCGCACACATCGCAAGACCCGCAGGGCTCAGCCATTTCGCCAAAATAGGCCATCAGGACTTGGCGGCGACACGTGGACGCTTCGCAATAACCGAGCAGCGCATCCAGGCGCTTATGCTCCCGGAGTTGATGCTCCGGATCAGAGCCGTCCTCACTGATGAATTGTCGTCGCATCCGGATATCATCGAGGCCGTAAAGCAAGACGGTCTCTGCCGGCTGACCGTCCCGCCCAGCCCGACCAATTTCCTGATAATAGGCCTCAGGAGAACTCGGCAAATTCGTGTGAAAGACGAAGCGAATGTCGGGTTTATCAATACCCATGCCGAAAGCGATTGTCGCGCACATCACAACGCCATCTTCGGCCAAAAAGCGTTCTTGATTAGCAAAGCGGTCTTCGGCGCTCATCCCCGCATGATAGGGTAGCGCCGTGTATCCCACCGCTTGTAAAGTGCGCGCATGGTCCTCAACATTTTTCCGAGACAGCGCATAGACAATCCCGGATTCGCCTTTGTGTTTTTTCATAAAATCAAGGAGTTGCTGCGTTCTGTTCGTCTTAGGTGTCACCGTTAGCGATAGGTTCGGTCGATCTAATCCTTGGACTAGGATTTTCCCGTTTCCGCTAAAGAGCGTATCGGCAATATCGACCCGCGTCCCTTCATCCGCTGTCGCTGTGAATGCCGCGATGCGCGCGTCCGGGAACAGTGTCTTGAGACGCGATAGGTCGGCATATTCAGGGCGAAAGGCCGGTCCCCATTTTGAAACGCAATGGGCTTCATCAATCACAAAAAGCGGCGGCTTTAACTGCGCCATGGCCGCCAGCATACGATCCGTCATCAGCCGCTCGGGCGAAAGATAGAGCAGGCTCGCCTGCCCCGTCGCAACCCGCTTCCACTCGGCAATATTCCGAGCCCGATCCTGGCCTGAATGGATGCAGCTCACAGCGACACCATTCGCCCGAAGGGCTGCGACCTGATTGTCCATCAAGGCCACCAAGGGGCTAACAACGACCGTGCAGCCATCCAGCATAAGCGCTGGCACTTGATAGCAGAGCGACTTCCCCGCCCCGGTGGGCATGACGGCCAGCAGATGCGAGCCTGACAGAATTGTCTCAATCGCGCCCTCCTGTCCGGGGCGAAACTGTGCATGACCGAATACGGTCTTCAGGGCTTCGTGCTTATCGGAAAAGCGTTGGGGCATAGGCGTTATGGCCTGCGATGCGTCGCCGTGAGTCGCAAGGTGGCAGACTGCCCTTATCCGCGATTTTCGCAGGCGGGCATCTTTGCAGGCTGGCCTCATTTGGGTAGGCGCGACAGCAATGGCTGAGCGCACTGAAATCACTGATCCGTCCCGCAGCGCCGGCGCGCGCTACGTTCAGACGGTTGAGCAGGAAAAAGGGAAACGTGAGCGGTCTCGATCTTTACGCCCGCTGACCAAGCTCTGGCCCTTTGTGAAGCGTTATCCGGGGCGGTTGATCGCTTTCGTCATTTTCCTGATCTTATCTTCGATCTTCACGCTGACCTTACCCGGCATGTTAAAGGTCGTAGTCGATTGCGGTTTTGCCGACATTCCGCCCGACTATTGCGAACATCTTCCGGTTGATCCGACGGGCGGCATCGATCGCTTTTTCAAGCTTTTCATTGGCTTCGCTATTCTGTTTTCCGTCTTTGGCGCACTTCGCTTTTATTTCATCACGACCTTAGGACAGCGCGTCATTGCGGACTTACGCCGCGCTGTCTTTGATCGACTGACCCTCCTTTCTCCGGCCTATTTCGAACGGATTAGAACAGGCGAAGTGTTAAGCCGTCTGACGACCGATACAACGCTTGTTGAAACCGTTGTCACGGGATCCATCAGTTTTGCCCTCAGATCTATCGCAACAGTGATTGGATCCGTCATTTTGATGTTTGTCGTCAGCTGGCAATTAGGATTGGGTGTCATCGCCATCGGTGGGATCATCGTGGCGATTGTGTTTGCCGTCACGCCCATCATCCGCCGCCTGTCTCTCGATGGGCAGGACAGGCTCGCAGAGGCTTCCGGGCGCGCCAGCGAGGCTATTAGCGCTATCCAAACCGTTCAGGCCTATACACGCGAAGACCTGGAACGTGAGGCCTTCGGCGAAGCGATTGAACGAACTTATGGTGTGCAGTCCCGGCGTATCGCCATACAAAGCGGCCTTACGGCTGTCCTATTCGCCGTCGGTATGGCCGGCATTGCGGCGATCCTCTGGTACGGTGCCCGACAGGTTCTTGCCGGTCAGATGGACGGCGGCAGCATTGTCGCTTTCACCGCTTATGCCATTTTCGCTGTCTCCAGCCTCTCAAGCCTCACGGAGACGTGGACGAACCTACTCCGCGCGTCTGGCGCCAGCGAGCGCTTGGTCTCTATCCTCGACGAAGTGCCGGATTTGACGGGAGACCAGCGCCCTAACAGCCAAACAAATATCGCCTTTGACGGTGTTGCCTTCACCTATCCAACCCGTCCGGATGCCCCTGCCCTAAAGGATATAACGCTGCATGTAGAGCCCGGCGAAACAGTGGCTTTGGTCGGCCCGAGCGGCGCGGGCAAAACAACCGTCTTTCAACTTATTCAGCGCTTTTACGATGTCCAAGCCGGGACTGTTAGCGTGGGCGATCAAGATGTGTCTGTCCTTCAACCCGACGCTTTGCGAGGCAAAATCGCGGTCGTCGCGCAGGGCGCGCCTCTCTTCTCTGGCACGGCTTATGATAACATTGCCTATGGACGGGACGGCGCCAGCAAAGATGACATCATCGCTGCTGCTAAAGCGGCCTTCGCCCATGACTTCATTATGGCGCTCCCCGACGGGTATGACACGGATATTGGCGAACGCGGCGCGACGCTTTCTGGCGGGCAACGCCAACGGATTGCGATTGCCCGCGCTATGTTACGGGACGCCCCGATCTTACTTCTGGATGAAGCCACCAGCGCGCTGGACAGTGAAAGTGAGCGCGCCGTTCAGCAGGCCTTTGAAACCTTGCGACAAGGCCGGACAACGTTGGTCATCGCGCACCGTCTTGCCACAGTCCTGAAGGCGGATCGCATTATTGTCATGGATGACGGGCAGATCGTTGAGACCGGCACGCATGAAGGGCTCGTCAAGCAAGGCGGTCTTTATGCCCGCCTGGCAGACCTGCAATTCACGTCAGGATAAAGCCAAGAAAAGTCGATTGCGGCCCGACTTTATTAGACTGCTAAGCTTTCGCGACGACCTTCAAGCGTTCTTCTTCTTGGAGGTCGATTATGCCGCCATCCAAGAATTTCTGCTTTACGCGGGCACGGCTCAGCTTGCCAGAGCTCGTAATGATCATCGTGGATTTCGGGACCAACATAAGCTGCACGGGCACACCCACTTCCAAGCGGATAGCCGCAGACACGGCGGTTTCGATTTCCGCCAAAAGCTTCGGATCCCGCGTCCGGCATTCCAGAAGCAACATGATCGTTTTCTGATCGCCCGCTCCGCCCACAGAGAAGGAGCAAGCCCGACCACAACGATGCGGCGCAGCGGCTTGCGCCGCCCATTCAATGTCTTGCGGCCAAATGTTCCGACCGTGATAGAGGATCAAATCCTTATATCGTCCTGTCACGACCAATTGGTCTTTATACCAATAGCCCAAGTCTCCAGTATCGAGCCATCCATCCGAGGTAAAAGCGGCTTCTGTCGCCTGGCTATTGCGGAAATAGCCCGGCGAAACGCTTGGACCTTTTAGACAAATGCGACCCACACGGTTCTCACCCTTGGTGATAACGCGATTTTCAAAATCTCGGATCTCAAGATCATGATCAGGGAGTTTCACGCCACAGGCTACAAAAGTTCGCGCGTGATCGACTGAGGTTACCTCACTCGCTTCGACAACCTCATTGGTGCGCTCATAACGATCCATATCGATTGTATGCTTCAAGAGGCCTTGTCCCGGAGGAGAAAAAGTTGCCGCAAGCGTTGTTTCCGCCAGACCATATGACGGCGTGAAGGCTGTTTCGGCAAAGCCCATCGGCCCGAACATCTCTGAAAACTCTGTCAGAGGCTCCGGACGAACCATATCCCCGCCAATACCTGCCGCACGCCAGGATGACAGGTCAAGCTCGCGATCTTCGCGCCAGCGCCGGACGCAAAGTTCATAGCCGAACGTTGGCGAATAAGACAGCGTCCCGCGATGATCATGAATAAGCTGCAGCCACGTGATCGGGCGACGCGTAAAATCGGTAGGGTCCATAAAGTCCACAGACAGCTGGCACATCATCGGGGTCAAAAGGAACCCGATCAGGCCCATATCATGGTAGAGCGGCAGCCAGCTTGTCCCACGATCCTCTTCAACGACTTGCAATCCATGCTTAGCTATACCGTGACAGTTCGCCGTGACACTTTTCTGCGTGCCGATAATGCCCTTTGGCGACGAAGACGAGCCGGACGAATACTGAATATAACAAAGATCCTCTGCCCCAAATGGACGCAAACTCTCTCCCTTTGGTAAGGCTTTCACTTCATCAAATGTCAGCACCGGCGTCGCCGCATCATTCAACGCGCTGCTCATGATAGGTTCCATGGCCTCAGGCGCAAACAACGCAAAAAAGTCGCCTGTATCGGCCATGCGCTCTAGCTGTCTTTCATATGATGAGCGCCCACCGAGGGTCACGGGAAGCGGAAGCGGCGCCGGCACAAGCCCTGCATACTGGCAAGCAAAGAACAACTCCGCGAATTCTGGTGTAGAGACTGCGGCAATGCCAATCCGCGCATTCTTTGGGGCATAGCCCACAAGACGGTGGGCCAGGTCCAAGGCGCGATCGCGAAGTTCTGCATAGGGCAGCGCTGTCAATAAACGGCCACGGCCGTCAAAATAGTTCAATCCCGTTTGTCCAGTCGCGGCATAATCAAGGGCGTCGACAAGAGTCGAAAAGTTCCCATGGCGTAAAGGAATTCCGCGAGCGGTGGGCGTCGGCTCGGTCATATCACTCTCTCAAATATCGTCACAGACGCGACGTTGGGCTGACAATTATCAACCCATATTTCGTGGCATTGGCGCCCCACCATTCACGCACACGCTTCTATATTTATTCGTTTGTGCTTATCACACCGCTTTTGGACGTTTTGTCACGTCATCTTTCCAAATGTAACATCAAAATGACAAAAAATGCTGAAAAAAGACCGTCCCTCTCACGGATTGCAGAGCTGGGCATTGGCTCTGGACTCAGGTCTTGACGCGCCCAAAGCACATGGCCATAGCGCCCGCCTGATCGAAAAGATCGGGCGATTAGCTCAGCGGGAGAGCACTGCCTTCACACGGCAGGGGTCACTGGTTCAATCCCAGTATCGCCCACCATTTTCTAAAATACATCTTTGCGAAAATTTTAACGCGGTAGCGCTGTGCCGTACAGGGCATGCCAATAGATCGCCATATCCCTTGCATTATCAATATATCTTTGACCGTTTGACGTCTCGACCTTCGGCCCGTCCGGGCTTGATGGCCCAAGAACTAAGGTCGGGCAATTCCAAGTCCCTCGACCAAGTTTGGCGATAAGGCCCGGTCGTGGATGCGAAACAGGCTG
>CAWUKE010000137.1:0-6099 GCA_963922935.1 uncultured Alphaproteobacteria bacterium
CCATCGGCCTTGATGCGCCAGGCATGCACAATGCCGCTTTCATTTGCGTTGCTTTGGCCCGCCATCACCATACCACCTTAGCGAGAGGCAAAGCCCCGTCAATGCATGTTCGACCCTCCTATTGGGCAGAGTGCGAAAGCGGTATCGCGCGCGTTAATCCCCGTAGTGAATTTCCGATAAAGATCGTGTGCGCGGCCAGAACGTCCTCCCATGACAGATCGGCTTCGATCGCCTCACCAGACTGCAACAGGCTTTCGCGCAAGATCCCCGGCAGTAGGCCCGGACCCTTGGGCGTTAGCAGTGGCTCACCCGGCTTTTGCTGTATAAAAATTGACGAAAATGAGCCTTCACAGACATGGCCTGTCGGCCCGAGGAAGATAACCTCCACCGCACCGCACATTGCGCCCACACGTGCTCGCTCGCCATCATAAAAATCGCGGTAGCTTGTTTTCATATCGGTGCGTTGAACCGCGTCGTTCAACATATAGCGAGACAGGGCGATCGGCACAGGCTCTGCTAGGGCTGACAAAGGTTCTCTATTGATAGTCGCCTTCCCATCAGACAGCACAGAGACGCGCACGCGCGTATCTGTGCTAGCACTTAGCGGTGCGATAAGGGTCGCGAGATCCGCATCCGGCCTCGCCCGTTTTAAACGCGCAGCGTGACGCGCCCCACGCACCGGACCTGTTGGCCTGTCCCACCGAAAGGTTTCAATCGCGGCTTCCTCGGGGCGCTCCAGCAGTGACGCTTTGAGCAGACATTCCCGATATTCATCCGGACCCTCACTGTCGAGGACAACCCCGCTGCCCACATCATAGCGGAGTTGGTTTCCGTCCAAGGTTGCCGTGCGGATCGCCACGGAAAAGGCGGACGTGTTATCTGGCGCAATATAGCCAATCGCCCCGCAATAGGCGCCGCGCGGTCCCGCTTCTAGCTCGTGGATGATTTCCATCGCCCGGATCTTGGGCGCGCCCGTGACTGATCCACAGGGAAAGAGCGCTGTGAAAATGTCACGCCACTCTGTGCGATCGCGGAGCGTTCCCGTAACAGACGACGTCATCTGCGTCAGCGTGGGGTAATCTTCCAGCGTGAACAGGTCCGGCACGCGCACGCTGCCGGGTTCGCAGAGGCGCGAGAGATCATTGCGAAGCAAATCAACGATCATCAGGTTTTCTGCGCGGGACTTTTCATCGGCGCGCATATCATCGACCGCGCCTTTGGGACGTGTGCCTTTCATCGGGCGCATGCGCATCGCTTGGCCGTCTCTTGCGAAAAAGAGTTCCGGGGAGAAACTAATAACATCCTGCCCCCCGAGCGAAACGACCGCGCCGAAATGGCCGGGCTGGCGGCGGCGATACCCTGCATAAAGGGCGAGCGCGTCGGCGTACGTTTCCCCCGTCATCGGAAAGGTCAGATTGATCTGATAGACATCCCCGGCCTTTAGGTAGTCTTGGACCCGCTTAAATCGCGATAGGTAGTCAGACTCGCTCCAGAGCGGTGAGAGGGAGACGTTTGGCGGCGCCGCGCGGTAGAGCCATTCGGCGGGGGGATGATCAGACGGCGGATCAAACACGCCAAGCCGCACAAGCTCTGTTCCCGGCGACGCTAATGATACGAGCTTCGGTTCCTGCGCCGCCCCGAATTCATAGTGGAACAGGCCCGCCAGCCAAAAGCCTGCTGCCTGTGCCTCGGCGATCTGATCGAACAGCGCCTCTAACGGCTCGCCCATATGGTGCGTGATGATGCGATGCGGGTTTGTAAACACGCGCTGCTGATGCGTGACCTGATCATCAAGCAGGACAAACATGGGCCGTTTTAAAACCGAAAGCTCGGAATGATCTGACCCCAGAGGGCGTTACGCGTCGCCAGAATAGAGGGCGCTTCTTCTTCAAAAGAGCGCCGGAAGCTAATTTTTGCGCCTGGTGCAATTTGCCCCAAAAGCCATTGATCGGCTTGAATCACATGCAGTCCGCGTGCGTAGCCCCCCGTGCAATGCCCATCGGCCAACGCCAGAATGGGCTGCCCATCCGGCGGACATTGTAACGTACCCGGCAGTAAGGGACCGCTGGTCATGGACAGCGGCTTGTCTGTGACAATCCTGTCCCCCCGTAGGCGTGATCCCATGCGATCGGTCTGCGGTGTGGCGATAAAAGGCGTAGTGAAAAGATAACGCCGTGAGGCCGCATTCAGCAGTTGAAATTCAGGACCGGAGCGCGCCCGTAAAACCACATGATTAGCGAGGCGCGGCGCATAGCCAATCGGTAGCGTACGCATAACACCGGACGCCTCACCCCCCAGCTCCAAAGCATCGCCCGCCTTTAGCGCGCGGCCTTCAATCCCGCCGAGCTGTGCTGGCAGGTAAGTCGACACGCTGCCCAAAAACGTGTCTGCCTTCAATCCGCCTGCCACGGCGATATAAGCCCGGCAGCCATCGCGCGCATAAGACAGGGTGAGGATGTCGCCTTTTTCCACGGCGATGGCGCGGTTTGTATCGACATTGAGGCCTTGGACCTGCGCCCACATTTGCGCGCCGGACAAAGCAATAATGGCATCGCTTTCAAAACGGATATGCACCCCGCCCAGTGCGCATTCCAAAGCGGGCGCGTCCCACGCATTGCCGACAAGGTGATTAGCGATGGCAAAAGACAGGCGATCCGCCGCGCCGCTGCTCGGAATACCTAGGTGTCGATGACCCGGACGCCCTGCATCCTGCACGGTCGTCTGTGTGCCGCCATTCAGAACGGTGAGGATTGTCATACCGGTACAAACCTGACTTGATCACCCGCTTCCACATAGAAGGGACTTTCGCGGTTTTTATCGAACAGAGCGATCTCGGTTCGGCCGATAATCTGCCAGCCCCCTGGACTGTCGAGACCGTAAATGCCCGTCTGCCAATTGGCGATCCCCACACTTCCGGCCGGGACATGGGCGCGCGGCGTGGCGTGACGCGGATGGTGGAGCGCGGGATCGGCTTCAGACAAAAAGGTAAAGCCTGGAATGAAGCCCATCATGCAAACACGGTAAGTGCGGGCGACGTGCTTTTCGATCACGTCCTGCGGTGACAGCCCCACGGCGCCCGCTAAGGCGTCCAAGTCTGGCCCATTCTCACCGCCATAATGAACCGGAATATCGACAAGACGCCCGGCGGTCTTTTCAGAAGTGCCTTTATCGCGCCGTAGCGCATCAGAGACGCGCCGCTTGACCGACCCAAACGGCATTGTCGCCGCATCGAAACTCGCCACCACAGAGTCATAGCCCGGCATGACTTCCGTAAAGACATGTTTCGCCCGCAATCGCGCCGCGAGCCGATGCACAGTTTCAGAGACATCAGGGTCAAAGCCCTGAACCTCCCAATGGATCAGGATCGCATTGTCGCCATAGGGCAAGAGTTTTGGCTGTTGTGTCGCGACGCTCATGCGAAGGCCTTAATCTGCACACCGACGGCTTCAATGGCGGCGCGCGCCAGGCGCGCGGTTTCGACCGCCCCCGCACTATCACCGTGCAGGCAGAGGGATCGTGACTGAATATTCAGCGTCGCGCCCGACACGGTTTCCACCTCCCCCGTTTGCGCCAGACGCCGCGCTTGATCCAAGCGGGCCTCTTGGGTCTCTAGGACCGCACCTGCCTGACTGCGCGGGACCAGATGGCCCGCGTCGGAATATCGGCGATCAATGAAGCCTTCGGCCACAAAGGTCAGGCCGTGATCTGCCGCTGCGCGGCCCATCTCGCTCTTCGGGCCGCCAAGTAGGATGAGCCGGGGATCAATCTTGGCAATGGTGCGCGCGATGAGGTCCGCCTTCTGCGCGTCGGTCACGGCATCATTGTAAAGCTGCCCGTGGGGTTTGACATAGGCGACCTCAGCGCCCTCCTCGGCCGCGATTTCGACAAGGCGAATGATCTGTTCTGTTAGCGTTTTCTCGAGCGCTGCGTCGGTAATATCTTCACCCAAAACCAGCGAGCGCCGCCCAAAATTTTCCCGATCCGGAAAAGCGGGATGCGCGCCAATGGTGACGCTATTGGCTTTCGCGCCGCGCACAGTTGTGCGCATGGACTGATCATCGCCCGCATGCCCGCCACAAGCGATATTGCAGGACGACACATAGGATAGGATCGCGGCTTCGGACGCCGCCCAATCGGGATTATCCGCTTCGCCAATATCTGCATTCAGATCGATGGTCTTCATGGATTCGGCTTTAAGCGAATTGACGCTTTTAGCAAACCTCTCCGCAGGCGACGCCGGACGCCCACGCCCACTGGAAATTATGTCCGCCAAGGTGACCCGTCACGTCCACGACTTCGCCGATGAAATAAAGCCCGGGAATGTCCCGGCATTCCATGGTCTTGGAGGATAGGACGTCTGTGCTGACCCCGCCGCGAGTGACCTCAGCCTTGCGGTAGCCTTCGCTCCCCGCTGGAACCAGCCGCCATGCCCCGACCATAAGGGCGATGCCTTCCACCTGCGCATCAGACATATCGGCCAAGCGCTGTTCAGGCAGGCCATCGGCAATGTGCGCAGCCAAGCGTTTCGGCAGACGTTCCGCGAGCCAATTTTCTGGCGAGAGGCGTGGACGATCCAGGCGGTCGGCCTTGAGCGCTGCGATCAGATCAACCCCCGGCGCCATATCTAGCGTGATGGCTTCGCCCGGTTTCCAATAGGTACTGATTTGCAAAATACCCGGACCCGAGAGACCCCGATGGGTGAAGAGCGTCGGCTCATCAAAGCTCGTCCGCTCATTCGCCACGACCGTATCGACCGCCACACCGGACAGGGCTTTGATCGGTTCCAGCGCCGCGTCGGTAAAAGTTAGGGGCACTAAGGCTGGGACAGGCTCGACCAACGGCAAGCCAAATTGCTCGGCAATTTTATAGCCAAAGCGCGTCGCGCCCATTTTCGGAATACTCGGCCCGCCCGTCGCGATGACGAGGCTGTCGCAGGATAGGGTCTGGGTTTGGGTCGCAACGTCATATCCGCGATCCGTTTTTGCCACGCCGATGACCTCTGTGCCGAGGCGCAGCTCTGCGCCGGCCTGATCCAGCTCACTTAGCAACATGTCGATGATCTGTTGGCTGCGGCCTTGGCAGAAAAGCTGGCCTTCCGCCTTTTCTTCCCACGCAATGTTGTGGGCTTCGACCAAATCGAGGAAGTCGTAAGGCGTGTAACGCGACAGAGCGCTTTTGCAGAAATGCGGGTTTTCGCTGACAAAGTTCTCCGGCGTGGAGTAAAGATGGGTGAAGTTGCACCGCCCGCCGCCACTAATGCGAATTTTCTCGCCGGGCTTATCGGCGTGATCCAGCAGGATCACACGACGCCCACGTTTGGCCGCAACGATCCCCGCCATCATGCCCGCGGCGCCCGCGCCGATTATCACGACATTCGCGTCTGGCATCCTAATCCAGTTCACCCCGAAGTCGCATCATCTCAACCCGAAACACGGCAGCCAGTGTAATACCATCCGTCACTTGCCCCGCATCAATCGCGGCGAGCAGGTCCGGCATCGACACCCAATGGCGGGTAATGTCTTCGGTCCCTTCCAACTCCATCTCGCCATGGGTCAGGTCGGTCGCGAGGAACGCCTGCCCCCATTCATCTGTGCAAGAATTAGATGTGTGAATATCGAAGAGGTGGGTTAGCTTCCCGGCGGTGATCCCCGTTTCTTCCTTCAGCTCTCGCCGCGCGGCCTCAATCATGTCTTCGCCGGGCGGAACACCGCCTTCGGGCAATTCCCAACTATATTGATCCAGCGGAAAGCGGGTTTGCCCAACCATCCAGATCCCGCCCTTTTCATAAGGCACGACACCGACCGCCCGATTGACGAAGCGCGCGAGTGTATATTCGATCTCAGACCCGTCAGGCGCGATGACATCATTGCGCTCAATCCTGAGAAATTTGGTGGTGTAAACGTCCCGCGTGGATTTCACACGCCACGGATTGGGCGGATCAGGCGGAAAGGGCGAGTCGGTCATGGAATGTGCCTTAGTCCAGCGGGCCGCAGTGAGGAAGGGATTCGAACCCTCGATACGGGGTTACCGTATACACGCGTTCCAGGCGTGCGCCTTCAACCACTCGGCCACCTCACTTTATGCGGCCCGCTGGGACTA
>CAWUKE010000138.1:0-6081 GCA_963922935.1 uncultured Alphaproteobacteria bacterium
TATCGCCGGTATCGCGCTTGCGCGCGACCGTCTTGATCCCGCCGCCAATACCCGCGCAGTTGATCAAGATACGTTCTTGGCCAATCACCCCGCGCACGGCAGTAAAGCCTTCATCGACGCTATTATTATCGGCGACATTTACCTTGGCGAACACGCCGCCAATGTCATTCGCGACGTTCTGGCCGCGCTCTTCATTCATATCGAAGATACCGACCTTCACACCGTGGGCGGCCAGCATGCGGGCTGTCCCTTCACCGAGGCCGGACGCCCCACCTGTAACGACAGCAGACAAAGAAGAATTGAGTTTCATGGGCGCATCTCCGAACAGAATTTTTGCGACGCCATAGGCGCTCCTGCCCTCTTGGCAAGGCCTCACCCGTAAACACCACGCACATGTTACGCAGCAAAGCGGAGACCGCGCGCAAATGATTTACATTTGGCAGAACATTATCCCGATCCTGGCCGCCACGATCGCCGCCTTCGCTTTTGGCGGGCTTTACTATTGGGTCCTACGCAAACCCTACCTTAATGCTGCAGGCACGAATGCTATGGCGGCTGAAAAGCGCCCCGGTCTGCTGCATTACATCGCCATCTTCATCGCAGAATTCTGGATGGCGGCTATATTAGCAGGTGCTGTTATCCTGGCCCCGACCGATCAAGGCGCCGGGCCTTGGACCATGGCCCTCGGCAGCGCCTTTATCATCTGGATTGGCTTTGTTTTGCCAGCCCTATTCGTGAACTACCGCCTGCTCGGTCTATCGCGTCGCCTTGTCCTGATTGATACGCTGCATTGGCTGATCGCGATGATGCTGATGGCGGCGACCGTACAAGCGATTGGCGTGAGCAGCCCAGTCTAAAGGTTCTACTCTGCCGCTTGGTTTTGTAACGTGTCCGCCACACCGGACAAGGCTGCCGCGAAGACGGGTGCGCTGAATGTTTCGAGATCTTCAATCCGTTCGCCAATGCCGATAAAGTGGATCGGAAGTTTATACTTCTCTGACAGCGCCACCAAAACACCACCTTTAGCGGTCCCGTCGAGCTTGGTCATAATTAAGCCCGACACTTTCCCGGCTTCACGGAACGCCTCGACCTGACTGAGCGCATTCTGGCCAACTGTCGCGTCCAGAACCAAGACGCTATGATGCGGCGCACTGGCATCATATTTTTCGATAACACGAATGATTTTCGCTAGTTCGTCCATCAACTCAGTCCGGTTTTGCAGCCGCCCGGCTGTGTCGATCATCAGAACATCGAAGTCTTCATCTGTCGCACGCTTCATCGCATCGAATACGAGCCCTGCCGCATCGGCGCCGGGCTTGCCATGCATGACAGGCGCCCCCGCCCGCTCGCCCCAAACGGTGAGTTGTTCCACCGCCGCCGCGCGGAATGTATCCGCAGCACAGATCAGAACGCGCTTGCCTTGGTCATTAAAGCGCTTGGCGATCTTGCCTAATGTGGTTGTCTTGCCAGACCCATTCACGCCTACGAACAGGATGACCTGCGGTCGGGCCAGGCCCAACACGAACGGTGTTTCCAGCGGCGTGAGAATATCTGAGATCGTCTCTGCCAGAGCGACCTTGATCTCAAGATCAGTCACCGTCTTGCTAAACTTGTCTTCGGCGAGGCTCTCGCTGACTTTGGCCGCCACGTCCGAGCCCATGTCAGACATAATCAAAATATCTTCGAGATCTTCCAGCGCTTCTGCGTCCAGCGTGCGCTGATTAAACGTCGCCGACAGACTATCCGACATGCGGGATGTGGATTTACGCAAGCCTTTGGTAATCCGGTCAAGGAAATTCCCCTCGCCCGTGACCTCATGTTCGGGCTCCGGCTCAGGGGATAAACCGGCTTCAATGCGTTGTTGTCGGCGTTCTTCGGCTAGACGTTCGCGCTCGGCTTCTTCGGCCTGTTCACGCGCTTTACGGTCCGCCGCCCGCTTGGCCCGACGCTCCGCTTCTGCGGCCTCATCGGCGAGGCGTTTAAGACGCGCCTCTTCCGCGCGTTTCGCCGCCGCTTCTTCCTCAGCAAGACGACGGGCCTCCGCTTCTGCAGCCTCACGCTCCAGACGTTCTTTTTCAGCGAGCGCCCGGGCCGCAGCCTCTTCTTCCGCTTTGCGCTTAAGCTCTGCGGCTTCGGCTTCCGATTTCGCGCGCGCGATTTCAGCCTGACGCTCAGCCTCCCGGCGCGCTTCGTCTTCCGCCCGGGCTTTGGCTTCGGCGGCACGACGTTTGACAGCTTCCGCCTCTTGGTTTGCGCGTTCTTCGGCGAGGCGCTTTTCTTCGGCGAGGCGGGCCGCTTCTTCGGCCTCAGCCTGTTCGCGGCGGGCTTTTTCCTCGGCCAACTGTTTCGCGCGCTCAACGTCCCGCGCGGCCTGGATTTCAGCTTGGCGTTTTTCCTCGGCCTCGATCGCGGCCTGCTCTTCAGCGCTAATCTCTTTAGCAGCCGCATCTTGTTGACGCGCAGAGGCGAGAGCGGCGGCATTAATCGCGGCCATGCGCGCCGCCATTTGCTCATCGACCTGCTTTTGCTTAGCCGCGCGTTCAGCCGCCTCAATGGCCAGCTTCTCTTCCTTGGACTTAAAGCCCAGTTTCGACAGAAAGCCGCGTTTTTTCTTTTCAGCCATGAAGCGCCCCGATGAGGTGGTCTTGCGTTGCCTCTAACACGCGCACAGGCGCAAGCGAACCCGCAGGCGGCGGGTTGTCCACTTGGATCAGGCTAAAGTCGGGCAGGCGTCCGCGTCCATCCGCTTCGAACAAGGCGATGTCTTCATCTCCAACACGCCTGCTCAGATGTCGGACTTTTTCAGCCGCGCCAGCCTCTCGCAGAGCCTTCGCTCTCGCTTTCACAATATTTCCGTCAACAGGCGGGATTTTCGCGGCGGGTGTGCCTTCTCGTGCAGAGTAAGGGAAGACATGTAGCCACGGAATGCCGATCTCTGAAACGATAGACAGGCTACCTTCAAACATGGCCTCATCTTCTGTCGGAAAGCCGGCAATAATATCGGCGCCAAACGTGATCTCGGGTCGTGCCTCTTGTAAACGCTGACACAGCTCGATGGCTTGGTCGCGCGAGTGACGACGCTTCATCCGTTTTAGGATCATCGTATCGCCGGACTGCAAAGACAGATGCAGATAAGGCGTTAGGCGTGGGTCGGTTGTGATGACATCAAACAAAACAGGGTCGACTTCCGCCGGATCAATCGAAGACAAGCGCAGTCTCGGTAGCTCTGGCACCAGTTTCAAAATTCGCCGCACCAGATCGCCCAGCGGGGGCTGGCCCGGCAGGTCTCCGCCCCAGCTCGACAGATCAACACCGGTCAGGACCACCTCTTTATAGCCCTGCCTGACCAGGCTTCGCACATGACTAACAACCTCGCCTGCCGGAACAGAGCGCGAATTTCCGCGCCCATAGGGGATAATGCAAAAGGTGCAGCGATGGTCACAGCCATTCTGAACTTGCAAAAACGCTCGCGTGCGATCTTGGAGGCGCGTGGGCGCATTCGCACTGCCCATAAATTGCGGCGCCGTTTCGCTTACGCTCATAATGTCATTAACAAGGATCGGTTCGGTGCGGGTGGGCGCAAACGTTCCGGGGAGCATTTTGTCGTGATTGCCCACCACGCGGTCGACTTCGTCCATCGCTGCAAAAGCCGTTGGATCGATCTGTGCGGCGCAGCCCGTGACAATGATTTGGGCGTCCGGGCGGTCACGGCGGGCTTTGCGCACACGGCGACGGCTCTCGGCTACCGCCTCATTCGTTACCGCACACGTATTGATGATCACCGCATTCGTCAGCCCATCATCGCGCGCAATCGCGGCAACTGCATCGGACTCACTCGCATTTAAGCGGCAGCCCAGCGTTATGACCTCTACAGGATCGTCCATGACGAGACGCCATGTGGTCGTTTCGGGATTTTTTTACAAGCGCTGCATCCATTTGCGCGTCTCACAACGTCTTAGGGGTATAGGCATCACGAAAGGAGACGACGCCATGGAGGAAATTCTTGTCCCGCTGGGGCTATTTTCAATCATACCGCTGACAGTTTGGGCGGTGAGTGCCAACGCTTATAAGCGGCATAAGCAGAGCATGCGCCTGCTCACGACAATGGCAGAGAAAGATCAAACCATCACACCGGACGTCATTAAGACACTCGGTATCAAACAGCGGCCCAAACATGCCGATTTGCGGACAGGCCTGGTCCTTCTCGCCATTGGTCTAGCCTTGTGGATTTGCGGCGGGATTATCCCGGAAGAAGACGCTCAAGCGGGCTTTGCCGCTCTGTCCACTTTCCCGATTTTGATCGGCCTGGTTTTCATTGGTCTTTGGAGCTTTATTACCCGCAAGGCTGACGACTAGAAGATCGTTAAGGAGGGTTCTTCTGAGCCAGACCGACGCATTCGAACCTCTCGTCCGTGCCCATCAGGGCGCGGTACGGGCCTTCCTGCGCCGGCTGACGGGGGAAACGGGCCGTGCAGATGAATTAGCGCAAGATACTTTTCTGCGGGCCTATGAGATCCGCGACCGCCTTAGCCAGGTTCGATCCGTGCGGTCTTGGCTCTATAAAATCGCCTATCGGCGATTTTTGGATGATCGGCGCAAACAGGTTCGGCGCGACGCGCTGCGCCCTGAGATAAAAGCCGAGACGAGCCCTTCAAAACCCGATCTCGCCATGGATATTGCTAAGATCATGGATCGTCTGCCGCCTGAAAGACGCGCCTGCGCCATGCTATCTCTAGCGCTCGGTCACAGCCATCGCGATATTGTCGAGATTACGGGCTTACCGCTGGGAACGGTCAAGTCGCATATTTCTCGGGCGAAATCTGTGCTACAGGAAGGTCTGTATGAGTATCGATAAAGACATGGATGAAGCGCTCGCCGCCTATCTTAAGCCCGTTGCGGATGATGGGTTTTCCGATCAAGTCTTGGCCACGCTTGCAGCCCATACGACGCCCATAGTCCCAATAGAAGAAGAGGCATCGCGGTGGTCACGCTGGGCAGGACCGCTTATTTCGCTCTGTTTGGGGGGATCCGCCGCTTTGGTTTGGAATGCGTTAGTTGGCCCAATCTCATTGGGCGATTCCGTCGATCTTGGCGTGACATCAGATATTTTCCAAGGAACTGCGCTCTATATCAGTTTTGGGATCATAGCTTTACTGGCCTGGCTTATCAGCGAAGCGCTTAGCACAGCTTAGACACAGACCGTCACGGACACGTCACGCAGCCGTCATCTGTAAGACACCAAATCAGCCTAGCGGCGCAACGATGCCGCATTACCGGACACTCTTTATTTCTGACCTGCACTTGGGCTCAAAAGGGTGCCAGGCCGACGCCATCTGCGCCTTTTTGAAGACGCATACGTCTGATGAGCTTTTTCTTGTCGGGGACATTATTGACGGCTGGCGTCTGCGTAAGAAATGGCATTGGCCGCAAAGCCATACAAATGTCATCCGGCGCATTCTAACGGCGGCGAAACGCGGTACTGATGTCACCTATATCATCGGCAATCACGACGAATTCTTACGCGGCTTTCTGAAGTTTCGACTGGCCTTTGGGGACATTAAAATTCGTAATCGCGCGACGCATCAAGGCGCTGACGGAAAGCGCTATCTTGTTGTGCATGGCGATATGTTTGACGGTTTAATGCGCGCAGACCGAAAATGGATCATGCACCTCGGCGATAGCGCCTACAACCTTTTGCTCTGGGCCAATACGAAGCTCAATACGGTCAGACGCTGGTTAGGCCTTGATTATTGGTCCCTCTCCAAAATGCTGAAAAGCCGAACCAAACGCGCCATGAATTTCATCCATTCTTTCGAAGAACATGTCGCCAGCTATTGCCAGCGTAAGGGCTTCGACGGGGCCATCTGCGGCCATATCCACGTCGCTGAGATGCGCGACATTGACGGCATTGCCTATCGCAATACGGGCGATTGGGTCGAAAGCTGCACCGCGCTCGCCGAGAATTATGACGGAAGCTGGGAAATTCTTCACTTCGCGCCGCATGCGGCGATAATACAAGACATCGCTGTTTATGGAGAGGAACCTCTACAAGCGGCGGAATAAGAAGACGCCAGATTATTC
>CAWUKE010000139.1:0-6035 GCA_963922935.1 uncultured Alphaproteobacteria bacterium
CTACACAGAACCCGGTTGGGCGGATGACGTTTAGTGGATCATCCGGCTGAGGCGATCTGCCTGCGCGTGCGCAAGCATGGCGAAAGTAGCGCGATCCTCGATACGTTCACGCAAGCGGTGGGCCGTCATGCGGGCCTCGTGCGCGGAGGGGCCGGGCGGCGGATGCGGCCGCTGCTACAGCCGGGCAATATCGTAGATCTTGAGTGGCGCGGGCGTCTCGAAGAGCATTTGGGCTATTATACGCTCGAACTTCTCGATCCACTGGCCGGACAGCTTATGGATGATCGTTTGAGTTTGGCGGCGTTGAATAGCGTGTCTGCGCTGCTCCTCGAAATGCTTCCCGAAAAGCAGCCCTTTGCGGGTCTCTATGATGTGACACGGATTGTGTTGGATAATCTCTCTGCCCCCGACGTCTGGCCTGCGCTTTATGTGCGCTGGGAAAGCTTGCTTCTGCAATCGCTCGGCTATGGCCTCGACTTTTCCTCCTGCGCCGCAACGGGGACGACGGAAAACCTGACCCATATTTCACCGCGATCTGGTCGCGCTGTGTGTGCGGAGGCGGCAGAGCCTTACCTCGATAAGCTCTTCAAGCTCCCGCCCTTCATGCGCGGGGAGCCGACAGCCAGCCAACAGGATATTGGTGACGGACTAAAGCTGACGGAATATTTCCTTGAAACCCGTGTCCAATGGGAGCGCAACCGTACTTTGCCCGATGCACGGCGCGTCATGGTCGAGCGGTTGGTGGCGGAAGAGTTGGTCGCGTTCAGCTAGGCAAAGTTTCTGCCGTTCCACCCTAGCCAAATCACCTGAATCGCGTGAAAGATTCGCCTATGGCGAAAACGAAAAAACCGAAGTCGGGCGGCGGGGACGGCATTCCTCATAATGCAGTGATTGAGGAGCATATCGATCGCGCTCTGTCTGGCCGTTACATGGCATACGCGCTGTCGACGATTACGCAGCGCGCGCTACCGGATGTGCGCGATGGTCTGAAGCCCGTCCACCGCCGCATTCTCTATGCGATGCGTCAGTTAAAGCTAAATCCAGAAGGGGCCTATAAGAAGTCGGCGCGCATCGTTGGTGATGTGATGGGCCAGTTCCACCCGCATGGCGACCAGTCGATTTATGACGCGCTCGTCAAGCTGAGCCAGGATTTCTCAACGCGCTACACCCTCGTGGAAGGGCAGGGCAACTTCGGCAATATTGATGGCGATAGCCCAGCGGCGATGCGTTACACCGAAGCGAAGATGACGCCGGCGGGCGTGCTACTGCTGGAAGGCCTCAACGAAGATGCGGTCGATTTCAAAGCCACCTATAATGAAGAAGATGAAGAGCCCGTCGTTCTTCCGGCAGGATTTCCAAACCTACTCGCTAATGGGGCGCAGGGCATCGCGGTGGGGATGGCGACGAGCATTCCGCCGCATAATGTGGCCGAGATCTGCAGCGCGGCCCTACACCTGATCAAGACGCCGAATGCGCGGATTGAGACCCTGATGAACCATATCCTCGGCCCTGACCTGCCCACCGGTGGGATCATGGTCGAAAGCCGCGAGTCGATGCTGGAGAGCTATAAGACTGGTAAGGGTTCATTCCGCGTTAGGGCGCGCTGGCACGTCGAGGATACAGGCCGTGGGACTTACCAAATTGTTGTGACGGAAATTCCTTATCAGGTGCAGAAATCGCGTCTGATTGAAAAGCTGGCCGAGGTCATTGAAAGCAAGAAAGCTTCGGGTCTGGCTGACGTGCGCGATGAGTCCGCCGAGGACATTCGTATCGTCTTGGAACCGCGCAGCAAGAATATCGACGCGGCGGTCCTGATGGAAAGCCTATTCAAGATTAGCGGTTTGGAAAGCCGGGTCAGCCTGAATATGAACGTCCTGAATGCGGACGGTATTCCGGGTGTGATGGACCTGCGCGAAGTCTTGCAGGCGTGGCTCGATCACCGTCGTGAGGTATTGATCCGTCGGACGAACCAGCGCTTGGGCAAAATCGCGGATCGATTGGAAGTGCTGGATGGTTTTCTGATTGCTTTCCTCAACTTGGACGAGGTCATCCGCATTATCCGCTATGAGGATGACCCGAAAGCGGAGTTGATCAAGGCGTTTAAGCTAACGGAACGGCAAGCGGATGCGATCCTGAATATGCGCCTTCGCAAACTCAACAAGCTCGAAGAGATGGAGATCAAAACCGAGAGCGATGCGCTGCGTGAAGAGCAGGCGAACCTAAAAGCGCTCGTTGGATCTGAAGCGCGGCAATGGGACGTGATCAGCGGTCAGATCAAAGACCTTCGCGAAACCTATGGCCCGAAAACCGAAGAAGGGCGTCGGCGGACGACTTTTGAAGTCGCCCCGGAACTCGACGTTGATCTTGCGACGGCCTTTATCACCCGTGAGCCGATCACAGTGGTCCTGTCCAAGAAAGGCTGGATCCGTGCTATGAAAGGCAAGGTCGATGATCTGAAAAGTCTGAAGTTCAAAGAG
The DNA here is from genome assembly GCA_963922935.1 of uncultured Alphaproteobacteria bacterium. GTDB lineage: Bacteria > Pseudomonadota > Alphaproteobacteria > Caulobacterales > Maricaulaceae > Litorimonas. The sequence continues at coordinate 2,478 of CAWUKE010000139.1, forward strand.
GGCGATGGCCTCGGTTTTGCGGTTCAAGGCGAGACGACGGATAAGTTCATTCTGTTTGCGACGAATGGGAAGTTCTACACATTGTCTGGCGATAAACTCCCAGGCGGTCGCGGGAACGGAGAACCGATCCGCTTGCTCGTTGATCTTGAAAATGACCATGCACCGATTGGGCTCTTCAAGCATGATCCGGAGCGGGAACTCGTCGTTGCGAGCAGTGCGGGCTATGGCTTCCGCGTCGCGGAAGAGGATGTCGTCGCGTCTACAAAAACAGGCAAGCGCGTTCTGAACGTCTCAGGCGACGTGGAAGCACATCGGGTCATTCAAGCCCGTGGCGACCAAATAGCCGTGATAGGCGAGAACCGGAAAATGCTGATCTATCCGCTGGAAGACCTCCCTATGATGACCCGGGGGAAGGGCGTTCGACTGCAGCGATATAAAGACGGCGGATTAAAAGACCTCACGACTTTTGAAGCGGCGGAAGGGCTGGCTTTCATCGATAGCGCTGGACGCCGGCAAGAGGTGAGCGGTTGGGAAGATAATCGTGGCAGCCGTGGGCAGGCGGGTCGTTTACCACCTCGCGGTTTTAGCCGACAAGGTGTGTTTGCGCCCGATAAACGACTTTAGAGGCTGCGTGGCGGGTAGAAGACTGCCATAGGATACCTATGCGAATCCTACTGACTAATGATGACGGCGTCCGCGCCACGGGCTTACAGGTTTTACGCCGCATCGCGGCGGAGCTGTCTGATGACGTTTGGGTCTGCGCCCCGGATACAGAGCAATCGGCGGCGTCTCGCGGGGTCAGCCTGCATAATCCCGTTCGTCTTCGGCATTTGGATGAACGCGTCTATTCTGTGACGGGAACGCCAACGGACAGTGTGATCGTGGCGATGCGGGACTTGTTAGATGATCATCCGCCTGACCTTGTCCTTTCCGGTGTTAATCGCGGACAGAATTTGGCCGAGGACGTGACCTTTTCTGGCACAGTCGCGGGGGCGCTGCAAGGGATGCAGATGGGTGTGCCGTCTATCGCGCTGTCCCTCGCGCGCGGCTTTCAAGGCGCGACGTCGCTACCTTGGGAGACAGCAGAAGCGCACGGTCCGGCCGTCGTAAGGCAGCTACTGGATATGGGTTGGCCCGCAGACATTGTGCCTAATGTCAACTTCCCTGACCGTGACCCGGAGGAGGTGAGGGGCGTGCAGTTCACGTCCCAAGGGCGGCGTGATTTTCAGATGAGCCATATCGATAAACGCGACCACCCGCGCGGCGGTGATTATTACTGGCTCACTTATGGCGCGAAGAAGTCCAACCCGCCGGACGGAACGGACCTTCGGGCGATCTACGATGGCTATATTTCCGTTACGCCACTGCATACCGATCTCACCCACGCCGCGACGCTGGCCGCTTTCCGCAGCTCGTGAGTTTCGATCCACGTCTTGTTGATATGATCATGCGCTTACGCTCTCGCGGTGTGAGCGATGCGAATACGCTGCGCGCCATGGAATTAGTCCCGCGTAAAGCCTTTGTCAGCTTGGATAATGCGGAACGGGCTTATGAGGAACGCCCTCTGCCCATTGCGTGTGGCCAAAGCCTAAGTGCGCCATTGACGGTAGCCTTGCTTGTGCAGCTGCTCGGTGTGGGGCGAGAGGATAAGACCCTGGTGATTGGCAGCGGATCGGGCTGGTTACCCGCGATCCTGTCCCGGCAATGTCGGCGTGTCTATGCGGTGGAACGCTATGTAGGGTTGGTGAAGCAAGCGGAAGCGACCCTCGCTCAATTAGGCATTCATAATGTTGAAATCCGGCATGGCGACGGTCGCTATGGCTGGCCGGGGCAAGCGCCTTTCACGCGTATCTTATTGGCCTGCGGCGTCCGCGCGGTTCCGGATAAGGTGATGGACCAACTTGCGCCGAATGGGCGGATGATGGCCGTGGTAGATGGGCAGCTCACGCGGTTTGATCGCGCTCGAAAGCATGTGACGGAGACGGAAATCATGCCGTTAGACCTACCAATGATTGAAGCTGGGAAGTCACGGACGCTCTAGCGGCATGCCTCACATGCCCGATGACCGCGCCCACGCCTTTCATTCCGCGTGCGGTCTGCTAAGTGTTCCGCGATGCGGTGCCCATTCTGTTTCAGCGAAGACACGCAAGTCAAAGACTCCCGCCAGGCGGAAGATGGGTCTGCTGTGCGCCGTCGACGCCTTTGTGGAAATTGCGGAGCGCGGTTTACAACGTTTGAACGCGTCCAGCTCCGTCCCCTTATGGTCATCAAATCAGATGGGACCAAGGTCCCGTTCGAACGGGAAAAGCTGATGCGGTCTTTGCAGATCGCGTTGCAAAAACGGCCCATTAATGATGATCGTATCGAGCACATGGCGTCTAGTATCGTTCGACAGTTGGAAAGCTCTGGGATTGCCGAAGTCCCGTCAAAGCGCATCGGCGAACTTGTGATGGAAGGGCTCGCCGAGCTCGATAAGATTGCTTACGTACGTTACGCGTCGGTCTATCGCGATTTCCGCGCGGCCGAAGACTTTGGCGAGTTCATTCAGTCCGAACAGCTGACGGATAAAGACTAGCATGTTTACCGGGATCATTACGGATGTGGGTCGCCTGCGCGAAATCACACGCGGCGCAGGCGGGAAATGGGGCGATACCCGCATGGTCGTTGAAACGGCTTATGACACGGACACAATCGATATTGGCGCCTCGATCGCCCATTCCGGTTCGTGTATGACCGTCGTTGAAAAAGGTCCTGGGTGGTATGCTTTTGATGTATCGGATGAGAGTTTGGACAAAACCACCCTTGGGTCCTGGGAAGAGGGGCGTCCTATCAATCTAGAGCGGGCGCTGACAGGATCGGATGAGCTGGGCGGTCATATGGTGACGGGGCATGTGGATACGACAACGACGGTACGCTCGCGGGAGGCTGTCGCGGGGTCTACCCGCTTCCTGATCGATATTCCCAAAGACTTAGCCTTTGCGATCGCGCCGAAAGGATCAGTCACGGTCGATGGCGTGTCCTTAACGGTGAATGATGTCGCGGACGGCGCGTTCATGATCAACATCATCCCGCATACGGCGGAAGTGACGACGCTCGGCCAATTGCAGCCGGGAGACAGCGTCAACCTAGAAATTGATGTGATCGCCCGCTATGTCGCGCGCTATCTCGCCCATATGAAAGATAGTGTGTGACAGATCTAAACGAAGCGACCTTTCAGGATGTCTATAATCTGGCGACGCCGGAAGAGATCATCGATGATGCGCGCAATGGGCGCATGTACATTCTGGTGGATGCCGAAGACCGGGAAAATGAGGGCGATCTGATCATCCCGGCCCAGTTTGCAACGCCGGATGCAATCAATTTCATGGCCAAGTTTGGTCGAGGCCTGATTTGTTTGGCGCTAGAAAAAGAACGCGCAGACTTGCTGGGCCTTAAGAATATGAGCGCGGATAATGCCTCTCGGTTTGAGACGGCCTTTACGCAAAGCATTGAGGCGCGCGAAGGGGTGACTACTGGCATTAGTGCGGGCGATCGCGCGCGGACTATTCAAGTGGCGAT
>CAWUKE010000140.1:0-6006 GCA_963922935.1 uncultured Alphaproteobacteria bacterium
TCAACTATTTCCTAAAAGAGAATGTAGACCTCGCCGCGGACACGGAAGTGATCGCTCTGCAAAAGCGCCCTGACGCGTGGAGCGTGACCGCGCAGGACGGCTCTGGCGAGCTGGCCGGGTCTATGACGATGGTGTTTCAGCCCAATACGATGGCGCTGTTGCAATGGGTGATTGTCGATGAATTTGGCGGTCAGACGACCGTGCAGCTGTCAGATCTGGTCTATAATCAGCGCATCGATCCACGGCAGTTCATCCTACGCGAAGATAGCCGCCGCAATGATCGGCGCCGCTGATCGATTTCGGTTGCATCTGATTGGATGACAGGCTCGCCCCGCTTCGTTAGGGCGGGCCTATGACCGTCTCTGTCGCTACCTGGAATATCAACTCCGTTCGCTTGCGCGAGCCGCTGGTCCTGGATTTCCTGAAAGAACGACAGCCGGATATTCTTTGCCTGCAGGAAATCAAATGCCTGCCCGAACAATTTCCGCGCAAAAACTTCGAAGCGCTCGGCTACACCCATATCGAAGTCAGCGGGATGAAAGCCTATCACGGCGCAGCCACGATTTCCCGCCTACCGCTGGAACGCCTGCCCACCTCTTTCTGCCCGCTGGACCATGCCCGCCATGTCAGCACGCGCGTCATTGCCGATGCGTCACGCGGCGATAAAGGCGATTTCGAGCTGCATAATTTCTACGTTCCCGCGGGCGGCGATATCGCCGACCGGGAGGTCAATGATAAGTTCGGTCACAAGCTCGATTTCCTGGAGGCCATGCGCGCTTACTTTGCGGAACGGTTTGCTCTCGGCGATCAGCATCAGGTCATCGTGGGCGATTTCAACATCGCCCCGCATGAGAATGATGTGTGGAGCCACAGGCAACTTCTGAAAGTCGTTAGCCACACACCGATTGAAGTGGAAACACTAGAAGACCTGCGCGCCAGTCACGACTTTATCGATACGTCCCGCTTTTATACTGAGGAGGCGGACAAGCTTTATAGCTGGTGGAGCTATCGCTCACGCAGCCTTGAGAGTGACACATTGATGGCGGCGCGCGGGCGGCGGCTGGACCACATCTGGGTCAGCCCGGCCTTAAAGCCCGCCATTGAAGCGCCTGGCCCCGACGGGCACGAAATCCTGATTGATTGGCGGGTAAAGACAAAGCCATCCGATCACGTGCCGATTGTGCAGACTTTGGATCTCAACGCACTTTAATCAGGGAGCCGCATTGGACCTCTTTTAGCAGGTCCAGCATGTCCTTTGGCGCCAGCGCTAAACAGCCCAATGTCGGGCGGTGATCCGGGCGGCGGATGTGAATGAAGACGGCTGACCCGAAGCCCGAAACGGGCGGGCTGTCATTATGGCCCATGACCAGCACAACGTCATAGACCCCCTCGTTACGCCACAGCGTTTCATGGCTAGTCGCGAACGGGCGCTTCACCCAACGATTATAGGCGGGATGATTGGGATCGTCGCACCACCCATCGTCGGGGCTTAGCGCGTGCATCGTCAGCGCCGTCTTCGGGCGCGGCAGGCGATCCGCGCGGTAAAAGCCAAAACGCAGCGGATAGTCCCCTAAAGGGGTCTTGGCATCGCCTTCCCGGCCTTGGTCATAGGCCACGACACCTTCTCGACCGAAGCCGAAAACCCGGTCCTGCCCGCCAATATTAACGGTCGCGGTTTGAATATCAAAAATAATCTCAGCCATCGCTGTTCACGTGAACCTCACAAAGGGCTGATTGGCAAGGTGCGACATTTCTGTTTAGAGATATCCCATGAGTGTAAAGAAACGAATTCTGATCATCGATGATGACGATGCGCTGCGCGAAGAGCTGTCCTCGCAATTCGCCTTTTTTGATGAGTTTGAAACGACGGCCGTCGCCGATGCCACATCCGGCATTCAAGCCGCAGTCGACGGAAACTTTGACGCCATCGTTCTTGATGTGGACTTGCCCGATATGCAGGGCACGGACGCCTGCCAAATCATGCGTAAACAAGGCGTGGCGGCCCCCGTCATCATGCTGACCGGGAATACGGGCGAAGCGTCAGAAATCCTCGGCTTGAATTCCGGCGCCAATGATTATGTCACAAAGCCGTTTCGCCTGTCTGTCTTGATCGCCCGGATCCGCGCGCACTTACGCAGTTTTGAACAAAGCGAAGACGCCACATTCCGCGTCGGTCCTTATACCTTTAAGCCCAGCGCCAAGCGCCTCGCCCATCCTGCCCCCGAAGATGGTCGCCCGGCCCCACGCGATATTCGCCTGACCGAAAAAGAGACCAACATTCTGAAATATCTCTACCGCGCGGGTGGCAAGCCTGTCGGGCGCGATGAACTGCTCGAAGAGGTTTGGGGCTATAATAGCGGTGTCACCACCCACACGTTGGAAACCCATGTCTATCGCCTGCGCCAAAAGATCGAGCCCGTGAAAGGCCAAGCGACGATCTTGCTGACCGAAGCCGGCGGTTATTCGCTCGCCATGAGTTAAGGGGAATGCGTTAAGGCGTTAGGCGCGCCTTTAGCGCTTTCGCCAAACGCGCAGCCCCGGCATTCAGCCCGTCATCCTGTACCTCCGCCATCGGCAAATAGAGATAAGGCTCGATCAGCTCTAACTCGATCAAGGCCAATTCACCGTCCAATCCGCGGAGCAAGTCCACGCGCGCATAGAGCGGCGTTTCGTCCAGCGACGCGAGCAAAGCCTCTGCCGTCGCCAGGTCTGACGCCGTCGGGACGTAGCGCTCTTCCCGGCCCCCGTAAGAACTCTGGATACGATAGTCGCCGTCCTTGGCGATCTTGCGCAGGCCGTGGCTGAACTGACCGTCAAAATAGAGTAGGCTAAATTCGCCCTCCTCGACCACGCTGGGTAAGAACGGTTGGATCAGCGCGCCCTCTGGCGGTAATTGATCCGCCGCGGGCCAAGGATCGCCTTGTGTGTGCAAGACCTGACGCCACGCCCCGCCCCCCACGATGGGCTTAATCACGATCTTATCCGTCCCAAACACTGCAAAGGCGGCTTCGGCATCAGCTTCGGTAACACCTTTAACAGTCCGCGTTGGGATCACCGGCGCGCCTTTTTGCGCGAGGCCTTCGAGGTAAGATTTATCCGCATTCCAGCGCAGCGTTTTGGGCGTGTTGAAGACGGGCGTGAGTTTCGCCGCAGCGTCCATCGTGGCGAGAAAGCGCGCTTCATTCTCTTCAAAATAATCCCAGACCATCAGCGGCAGCAGCGCGTCATAATCAGCGGCATAGTCCAGCGCATCATCCCAGAGGCGCGCGTCCAGCGTCATCCCTTCTGCCGCAAAAGCTGGGGTCAGGGTTGCGATCTCTTCGTCAAATTCGAACACATCCACACGGGCATCCGTCGAGTTCGGCAACAGATTTGAACTGACAAGCAAAGCGATGCGCATAACAGGGGCCCTATGTTGAACGCGCGGCCCATATCCCGTAAGGCGCGCGGGTCAAGAGGGCGCTCGGAAAGCGCCTCATCTTAACCGAACAGGAAATCCCCTATGTCCGCTGCATACGACGTTGTTGCCATTGGCAATGCCATTATGGACATCATCACGCCTGTCGAAGACAGCTTCATTGCGGCCAACGGCATGGAACGTAATGCGATGAACCTGATCGACGCGGATCGGGCGCTCGCTTTGCATGAGGCCGCGCGCCAAACCGGGCAGGACCGCATGATTGCGGGCGGATCGGGGGTGAACTCGCTCGTTGGCCTCGCCGAAATGGGCTTTCAGACGGGGCTGATTGCGAAGGTCGGAAAAGACCGAACAGGTCAGGCGCTGGTCGAGGGGTTTGAGCGCGCGGGTGTTGACTATCGCACACCGCCGACAAATTCCGGCACGCCGAGCGCACGGTCGATGATTTTTGTCACGCCGGACGGGGCGCGGACGATGAATACGTTCCTCGGCGCCAGCATCGAATTTGAACGCTCTGATGTGTTGGATGATATGATCCGCGCCTCAAAGCTGCTTTATCTGGAGGGCTATTTGTTCGATGGCGACGAAGCCAAAGCCGCCTTTGTCCATGCCGCCGAAGTTGCCCACGCGGCTGGGCGCCAAGTCGCCCTAACTCTGTCTGATCCTTTCTGTGTGCATCGTCACAAGGCGAGCTTCCAGCAATTGGTGAAAAGCCAAGTCGATCTGCTTTTCGCCAATGAGGAAGAGCTTTTCGCCCTGACCGACACAAACACTATTGATGCGGGACTTGATGCGATCGAAGCCTCGAGTGTGGTCATCTGCGTGACACGCGGGGCGAGCGGGTCCATCATTAGTGACGGCAAACGCCGCTATCACGTCAAAGCCGCCCCCGTGGAGCGCGTCATCGATACAACGGGCGCGGGCGATCAATATGCGGCGGGCGTCATGGCCGGCTATACGCTCGGCCTTGGCTGGCAGGATGCAGGCTATCTGGGCAGTCTCGCCGCCGCCGAAGTCATTCAGCATTATGGCGCGCGCCCTGAAACCCCGATCCATGATATTGCCGTAGGGCTGGGGCGTTAATCACACCCCCATCACAAGCACGCGTTGAGGAACAGTCTGGTGCTTGCCCTTCCGGGTTCCGTTTGCCACACGCAGTGAAACGCCCTGACTGAAGTATAGTGGGCGGCAAAGTAGGGATCCCGCCATGAAATCCATTCACGACATTCCTTTATTAGGCCTTGTTGTTGTTGCGGCCCTTGCCGCCTTTGGATTCTATGGCCTGGGCGCAAGCCCGACCCTCGCCAGCCCCATAATGATCGGTGATGCCTATTTGCTGAAATCGATCGCGGGCCTGGCGAAAGACGCGCTCTTCGTCCCGCTCAAACCGCTCATGTATGCGTTGATCATTATGAGCATTGGCAGCTCAATCGCCATTTCAACTGGCGGGCTCGGCGCGAAGTTTGCGCGCGTCTTGGGTTTCTTTATCGGCTTCTCTCTGTTGGGCATGGCACTCGCGATCACGGCCTATTTCACCTTTTCAGGCCTCACCATTCTGCCCAGCGCGGAAAGTGTTGGTGCCATGGGCGGCGACGGGTCGGCTTCCCCGCTGATGGATAAAATCTACCGTGTCCTGACCTCAGAGCTGATGATCTGTATTTACACAGGCCTGATCTTCGGCGCGGCATTGAAACGGCTGGGCCTGGGGCGGGAAGCGGACGCGATCTCCGATCTCTTCATCAAGGGCTTCCGCAAATTTCTACAATATACGATCCCGCTCGCCGTGTTTGGGTCCGTCACGCTCGCATTGTCAGACGCGGATGGCGTGCGGACGCTGGGCAATCTGGCGCAATTGCTGGCCCCTTACCTGATGGCCATGGTTGGCACGTGGTTAATCCTTGTGGGTGTCACGACCTTTATCTTGAAAATCGGGCTTCGGCGCGTTTTGGGCGCGATCTTGCCGCAAGCGCTCGTCGCGTTCTCGACCTCATCGTCTATCGCGACCCTGACAGCCACCAAGCAGGCGTGTGACGATCTTGGCGCGAGTGGCGATGAAAGCACGCCGTTTTTCACCATCGGCGCGACTATCAATATGGTCGGCACGCTGATCGGGCTTCTGCTGCTATCGCTCTATGCGATGAATGCTTTTGGGCTAGAAGTCGGCTTAGGCGAAGCGCTGATCGTCGGCTTCCAGAGCCTTGTCTTTGCAACAGCCGCGGCGGGAACGCCGTCAGCGTCTGTTGTGCTGCTACAAGAAATTCTCGTCAGTCAGGGCGTGTCAGCGGACTATGCACAATATGTCGTCGGGCTGATTATCACCATCGATACGCTGATCCTCGACCGTTTGCGCACCGTGCTGAACACGCAGTCCGATTCCATGAGTACGGCGAACGGGCTGAAGACTTATTATGGCAAGCCCGATATTCTGAGCGAAGAGGCGGACGCTTAAGCGGAATAATCCCGCGCGCCAAACAAAGCGCTGCCGACACGCACATGGGTCGCGCCGAACGGTACAGCGGTCGCATAGTCCGCGCTCATCCCCATGGAGAGTTGGTTGATACCGTGGGCTTTGGCCAGCGTTTCCATTC
>CAWUKE010000141.1:0-6001 GCA_963922935.1 uncultured Alphaproteobacteria bacterium
GTCAGGGACGGCTCATTGATGGCGCGAACGTCATCCGCCACCGCATTAAACAGCTTTTCAAGTGCGCCGCGATAGCTACTCTCTGTTGTGACGCCTGTGTCGTAGATTGCGATGACTTCGGCCATGTAATCGCGAATGACGTCATAGAGTTTTGCCATAAGGATGGCATAGACGCGTTTAAATCAAAGCTGCAACCTATGACTTGTCGTGAAATCTGGGTTCAGGTTGGCGCGGCGCTCGGCCATTGGTGTCCAGAATAGGTGGCCCAGACTTTTGTCTACCCCCTGCCTATCAAGTTAGGGCGTATCGGGCTTCTGAAACGTAGAGGCAGATTTCTAGCGAGGCCGTGGGTGTCCGACCCAAAGCGCTCAGACTTTCGCCCCACCCCCTGCCTTTATCTGTCGGGCGACCTCATGGCGAATGATGGCTTTTAAGTCGGGCGTTCCTTCTGATTGCTCTCTAATCGCCAGCATCGCTCGCCTTTGCGCGTTACCATCCAGCTGGCCGTAGCTGTTGAAGGTCGTGTCCAGCTTCTCATGTCCCAGATTTTGGCTCCATGCCTTCATCTGTTTCGGCCCTAGGTCCAATTCATAACCTAGCGCGGTCAGCATGTTCCGAAAGCTGTGCGGGTTGTAGTAACGTAAGCCGTTGGCTGTGAAGGCGGCCTTGAATATCTTCCGCATCGGCTCCGCCGTGGACCAGCGGCGCTTGGACAGGCCGACGGCGCAAAAGTGATCGGCGTCGTCGTGGCCCATGAGTGGGGCGGGGAAGAGCGGGTCTTCAGGTCCAAAGCTCAAGTCGTCCTTTAGGAGATCTAGATAGCGCTTCACTTCACGTTCGATGAAGTCACCCACCGGGAAGAACCAGGACTGGATCATCTTGCCCGCTTTTGTATTAACCTCGTCTGGGTGCTGTTCCACTTCTCGTGCGGCCCATCGGACATGCTTCACTTTCATCGATATGATCGCCCCATCCCGTGCGCCAGATAGTGCTGTAAAGGCCAAGAGCGCGCGATTGCGAAGGTCGATGGACGATGCGTCTGGCATATTGCGGATCGTATCTTCCACCTCGGCTAGCGTTGGATGTTTGACCGTACGTCGGGCGCGTCCGGCGCGGGCTTCTTTATCCTTCAGGCGAAGGGCCAGGATCGATTTGCGCACAGCTTTGGGTTTTAGCCGTTCATCCATGACCATCCAATCATAGAAGGCGCGGACATGCCGAACTTTGGCGGCTTTGGTTTGCGCGCTTGTTCTTGTCTGGCGAAGCGCGGTTAGATATTGATCCACACGCGCGCGGTCTAATTGGGCGAAGTCGGCCATGTCCGTCATCGCTTCAAATTGGGCCAGTGCGGCCAGCTTATGGTCAATCGTGCTATCCGCCGACGTGATAGTCAGCTCGTCTATCCATGCCAGCTTTAGCCGCTCATTGGTTGGATTCAGTTCAGTCATCATTGTCTCCAGTCAAAGGTGAACATTTAAGGGGGCAGGGGCGAACGCTATTAGGTGCAGGGCTTGCGCCTTGGTGTTTCGGGGTCATGGTCTGACTTCAGGTCAAAATCCGCTTCTAGTGCGGGCCTGTTCGGCTCTGTGTCGAAACGGCGAAGCGTGCGGCCACAGGTGCTGCACTCACCTTGCAGGATGATCTTGGGCGGTTTGGGCGTGACGATGTAAACGGTGCCCGAAAGAGGCGTGCGCGGCGCTTTACAGGCGACACAGTAAATTTCGCCAGGTCCGCAGGGTTGTTTGCGACTCGCCCCCCATTTGCGCATCCAGTCGCGGGCTTGGCGGCCACTTAGGATTAGCGGGCGTTGGTCTGACACTATGGCCACATCCAAGCCGTTGCATTTGATCCAGCGCCGAACTGTGGCCGGGTGCACGTCAAAGAGCGCCGCGAACGTCTCCAGCGTGTAAGGGCGATGCGTCCGTATCAGCTGCCAGTCATAGGACCGGGCCATGACGCGCCCCTAAGTGTCGGTTTCAAATAGGGCGCGTATGTCTTCCGCGCGCCAAACCGTTGTGCGGGGTCCAAGCTTTTGTGGTTTTGGAAAGCGTCCATCCTTCACGCCCTGCCACCAAGTTGATTTGGAAACTGGGATCGGGCCCGCGGGGGCGAGGATTTGGGACAGGCGTACTAGGCCAGTTTGGGGGAAGTTGAGGTCGGACATACGTGGTCTCCATTCGATGTGGTGGCATCAAAAGGGACCAATTTGGCCGATTGAAATAGGGGGTAGGTTACGAAAACTTACATAATGCTTTGGTCTTCAAGGCTGGATCGAAGCAAAAAACATACAAAAACAGTTGCCTAGAATCATTTAGAACGGGATCTCATCATCAAGGTCAAATGTGGAATATCCCTTTTTGGAAGGTGTTTGTTCTGAAAGTACCTCAAGTTTCGAAGAACCTAACTTAGCTTGACCCTTAGATACCTTAGCTTGACTAGGTCCGGTGGAGGGAGCGCCGCCTCCCGTTTTCCAATTCACCACCTTAGCGATTTCTTCGATTGCTGTCTCGGTAGCTATCCCGTCGTCATCGGTTAGACCGAAACGAACGGCCTCGTGCCGCAACCATTTTTTCACCGCTTGTTTAGGGGTCTTTCCATTTAGAGCGTCGCCTTCCATCGCGTTCCAAGCTTCAACTGCTGCAGCTAGCTTTGCAGAATATCGGGGATGGTTAGGGTTTGCATATTCACCCGCTATTCCTTCGGGGAAAAAGAAGAAGTGACGTCCGAAGCCTTTGGAGCGCATCCATTCGCGAAGGTCACTTACGGTGATTAGCGTCATGTCTTCGACATGGTAAAACTCTCCATAGCGCTCATCTTGCTCTAAACTCGCAGTCGAAGGAAGGTTGCCAGACTTTATTGATGCGGAAAGCGCGTGCTTCACGGCTACGAATCCATCTGGAGGCGTGTAATTGCCGTACCCTAGCCTCTCTTGATCTTCGGTGGGGTCGTAGCCGAGAATCAGGAAGGCGGCTTGAACTAAAGTAAGTTCATCTGCCAACCGCCAAGCGTCGATCCCTTTCATTTGGCCGAATCCTTTCTTAGAAAGTTGCTCCACCACTCCGCAATCTTCACCCGCTCATCCCAATACTGGCTCCGATTATAAGCGCGCCTCGTCGCATTCGTGTCCACTCTGGCGCAATAAGCCTCTATGGCATCGGGGTTCCAGAGGCCGCTTTCATTGGCGAAAGTTGAAAAGGTTGACCGGAAGCCGTGAGCCGTAACTTCGTCCTTTTCAAAGCCCATGCGTCGTAAAGCTTGATTGAGTGTATTCTCGCTCATGGGTTTTTTTGAAGACATCAAAGACGGGAAGAGTAATTCGCCCCAGCCTGTCAGTTTGTGAAGATCGCCCAGTAGTGAGACGGCTTTGTCAGATAGCGGGACGCGATGCTCGCGCCGCATCTTCATGCGGCTGGCCGGAACAATCCAGACTTTGGCTTCCAGATCGAACTCGTCCCATCGTGCCAAGCGCAATTCACCGGGGCGGCAGGCAAAGAGCAATAATAGCCAAAGCGCTATTTGGGTCTCAGGCCTCCCGCCATATTCGTTTAACGCTTTCAGATATCGGCGTAGCGTTGGTTCATCGGTTATCGCCGCGCGATGGGTCACTGTTGGCTTTATGAGAGCGTCTTTCAGCCCAAAGGTTGGATCGGTTTCCGCCACGCCAGAGGCGATGGCAAAGCGGAAGACAGCGCTGATCGTGGAGCGAAGACGACGGACAGTCTCATAATGCCCCATCGCTTCGCGTTTCTTGAGCGTTCTCAGGACCGTTTGCGCCGTGATCTCATTGATCGGCAGGTCGCCCAGATCATCCATCGCCAGTTTCAGCAGCCATTCCTTCTTCTGGATCGTGGCCTCTGACCTCCCCTCTTTGAGTTCCTTAGCGAGGAATAGCTCTGCGAACTTGCGGAAGGTTTGCTCGTGGGCTTTCTTCTTTTTGACTTTCGCCTTTTGTTTCGCTTTTGCGGGATCGTGACCTTCAGCAATCCTCATGCGCGCCTCATCCCGAAGGAACCGTGCGCGCTTTAAGGTAACCGCTGGATACTTGCCGAAAGAGAGGCTCTTCTCCTTACCATCGATGCGGAACTTAAACTTCCAGAGTTTCGACCCGTTTGGCGTGACGAGTACAAAGAGGCTGTCATAGTCCGAGACCTTGTAGGGCTTAGCCCTTGGCTTCAGTGACTTCACTTTTGCTTCGGTCAGCGGCATTATACCCCAAAATCAACCCCCATAAGGATGGGGGTTTAAAATTCTACCCCCAAATTAAACCCCCAATAGAGGTGGATTTAGGCGGATTGCATCAAACGGTTTCGGACAACACATAACAAAGAAACCCAGTATTTGCGAGGGTTTTCGGACTGCTGCGGATGATATTGGAAAGCGCCTTGGTGCCCAGAAGAGGACTCGAACCTCCACGTCCATACGGACACTAGCACCTGAAGCTAGCGCGTCTACCAATTCCGCCATCTGGGCACGGTAAAGGCAAGGCGCGCCAGATAGAAAACCGTTCCGCCCACGTCAACGGCTTTGTCAGACGCTTCTGCAGTGATAGAGGAGCCTATGACGTCTTATTTTCCGACACCGCCGCGTATGAAGACCATCGGTATTCTCGGTGGGATGAGCACGGCTTCAACGCTGCAATACTACGAAACGCTCTGCACATTGACCAGTCAGCGCTTCGGCGGATTGACCTCGCCGCGTCTGTTGATCCGATCTGTTGATTTCGGCCGTGTCGCCATGTTGCAGAATGAAGGGGCGTGGGGTGCGCTAGGCGACCGTCTGGCCGAACGCGCGGTAGAGCTCGAACGGGGCGGGGCGGAACTCATCGTTCTGGCGACGAATACGATGCATAAGGTCGTGCCGCGCATGATGCGGGATGTATCTATTCCCCTGATCCATATTGCCGATGCAACGGCCGCGCGGATCAAGCAAGGCGGCTTCGCCCATCCCGGCTTTCTGGGCACAGCCTTTACGATGGAAGACCGGTTTTATCTGGATCGCCTGCGCGGGGAAGGGCTGCAGCCTGTCGTGCCGGAGAAAGACGATCGGGCCGAGGTTCATCGGATTATCTATGAAGAGCTTTGCGCGCATCAAGTCGAGCCGGAAAGCCAAGCCTTTTTGCTGGCTGTCTCAAAGCGTTTGAAACAGATGGGTGCAGACTCGCTGATCTTGGGCTGTACGGAACTGGGTCTTTTGCTCAGCCCGGATAATAGTCCGCTACCCGTTTTCGATACAACGATGATCCATTGCGAAGCCGCTTTGGAGGCCGCTCTAGCCGATTAGGCTCTCCACCCATTCGGGCACGAGCCGTCCAGCGGGGCCGTGTCGGGCTTCGTCAAACAAATAGGATCCTTGTGACGGTTCAAGGTTTAGCTCCAGCGTGGGGATGCCGAGGCTCCGCGCACCTTGAACAAAGCCTGCGGCAGGATAAACAGCGCCGCTGGTCCCGATGGAGACGAAGAGTGTAGCCCGGGAGAGCTCCGCTTCAATCCGGTCCATGTGATAAGGCATTTCGCCAAACCAAACGATGTCCGGGCGGGATGTCCCGACGGTCCCGCAGGCCGGGCAGGGCATGTCTGGGAAAAGATCGCCATCCACATTCCAATGGTGATCGCAGGCGGTGCAAAAGGCGCGGGACAGTTCGCCATGCATATGGATGACATCTGCCCCGCCGCCGCGTTCGTGAAGATCATCGACATTTTGCGTGACGATAATGGCGCGCCTTGATTTGGCCCGCAGGCCCTTTTGTAATTTGGCCAAAGCCATATGGGCGGGATTGGGCTCAACCGTCTTTAGGGCGGCGCGACGGGCGTTGTAAAAGCGTTGCACGAGCGCCGGCTCGCGCGCGAAAGCCTCGGGCGTGGCCACATCTTCCACGCGATGCTTTTCCCAAAGGCCGTCATGATCGCGAAAGGTTGCAATACCGGACTCTGCGCTAATGCCGGCTCCGGTAAGAATGAAGATATGCTCACTCACGGCGTGTCTACGTCAGACGTCTCAGGCG
>CAWUKE010000142.1:0-5984 GCA_963922935.1 uncultured Alphaproteobacteria bacterium
TAAAGATCATTCGTCTCAAACGGACCGTGCGTTTCAACGTGATGACTTTCATGCCAGCCCCAGCCCCACTTACTGTGCATCACATATTTATGGATCGCCCAAGCGAAGGCTTCCATGCCGATCACGCTCGCAATCACAATGGCTATGGCGATTAAGACCGTCATGCTTTCAGATCCAATTCGCGTTGTGCCTTGCGCACGGGCAGACGCCACCATGGCTCATGTGGGTAGAGGTGGTGTTCGTGATGATAGCCAAAGTGAAAGCATGTCAGCAGAGACAACCAGACGGGATAGTTGTTCGTGCGCGATTTATGTTCGTCTGGAAAAGCGTCCTCATGACGGTGCGTCAGGTAAGTCCCGAAATAGAAGAGCTGCACGGAGGACAAGATTGCCGGGATCGCCCACATAACGACGAGGTTTACATATTGCGCCCCGAGCAGCATATAAATGACGCTAATCACGGCTAAGATGACGACTTGTTTCCAGGTGAAATAGCCCGTGAAGAACTTGAAATACCACGGCCAGAAATCGCGCGGATTATCGGCGTTGAAATCGGGGTCTTCGGCTGTGCCTGGCGTCGCGTGATGCTGATGGTGGGCGACGCGCATCTTGTCCCAAGAAAAGCCTGCATACCAAATCATAATAAGACGGCCGACCCATTTATTGATAGCGGGACGCCCTGGCACGAAGCTTCCATGCATGGTGTCATGCGCGACAATAAATAGGCCCGTATAAAGCCAGATTTGAACAGCAATGAGCGCAATAGTTGCCCAGAGCGGTTCTCCAATTTGGTGAAAAAAGACGGCGTAGACATGCGCAGCGATCCACGTCCCGCCAAGCAGAGCCGCATAGAGCGGGCCACGATTGGGCATCTCTATTTTCGATGTCTCGCTCAACTTAGTCCCTTTGCAGGCGGTGACTCACAATAACCGCGCACAACAAGCATAGCGCAGATGTTCCAAACAATACAGTCCAAACCCACCAAAGCGAGGCGACACTCTGCCCCCGCGCTAATATGCCATAGAAAGCCTCAATCGCGTAATGATTGGGTGTGAATTGCCCAATATCCTGCAGCCAGCCCGGCATCATAAAGCGGGGCACCATTGACCCGCCAATTGATGAGAAGAGCAGGACTAAAAAGGTCGAAACAGCATGCATTTGCGGTGTAGAACTACAGAGGCTGGCGACAAGCAAAGCGATTGACGCGCTGATTAGAGCGGTCCCAAAACACGCTAGTGCGACACCCGGTAAATTCGCCAAAATGGGCACGTCAAATGCGAAAAACGCCACCGCAACAATAATGGCGGCTTGGATGAAGCCGATAAAGGTCAGAAAGCCAAGCTTGCCAATGAGCCGAGCCAACAATCCGCGTCCCCCCAACATGAGCCGGTCATTAATCCCGGATCGGCGTTCTTCGATAGAGAGGTTGGCCGCTTGCATTGCCGAGAAGAGCAAGAATAGGATGGCGGTTGCGCCGATATAATAGGTGACGGATTGATCAGACGGAGCGTCCGTCTGTGTTGCGACAGCGGAGACGTCTTCAAAAAGCTCCGTTTGCGTCGCGCCATCGCGTTCCGCTAGGATTTGCCGGACTTGCCCTTTCAAAACCGTCGAGGCGACAGCCCGGCTCGGATCGCCATAGACAGTGAAGGGGGGAGTGTCGTCTTCAGTAAACCCCAAAACGAATAAGCCGACATCATACTGACCGAGACGAACAAATTCTTGTAGGTCGGCTTCGGACCAGTCTGCTTCTGTCTCGATGTCGAAATTGGCACGCTCTATTATGTCTTCTGAGAGGCTTTGCGCCGCTTGACTATCTTGTACCGCCAAGCCCACGCGAAGGTCTAGCTCTCCGCCAGACGCCGTTGAAAAAATCGCGGCAAAAACAGCAAAGATTACGCCCGGCAAAAGAAAGGCGAGAATAAACGCCCCACGATCGCGCCAAAGACGCAGCCACATGATCCGAAAGGTCGAGCCAATCATGCCGTACGGTCCTTCGTCTGAAGCTTATGCAATAAAGCCGTCAGGCCCGGGCGTCGGACAACGATTTCCCTAACGCTTTGATCTGTCGACCGAAGGGCCGTCATGAAGGCAGATACAAAACTGACTTCGCTCGCCATGGTGCGCGCAGAGAAAATTGTCGGCAGTTCGGCCTCTTCAAATCCGAAGGGTGCCATAGAGGCCCGCATTTGCGCGCTGGGAGGGGCAGAGAAGCGGACGACAACGTCGCGCTGATCCCCAAAATATCGCTGGAGCAATGTTGCCGGCGCTTCGAAAGCGAGCTTCTGCCCATCTGATAAGAGTAAAACCCTATCACAGAGCGCTTCGGCCTGTTCCAACTCATGCGTCACGAGCAAGACGACCATGCCTCGTTCTGCCATATGGCGCGCCAGACGATGCACAACATCACGCGCGGGAATGTCTACGCCTGCGGTCGGTTCATCAAAGATCAGCACTTGTGGCTCGTGCATTATCGCTGCGGCCACATTGATCCGGCGTTTCATGCCACCTGATAGATGCGCAATCCGTTCAGATGATTTCGCATCCATCCCGACAGCCTTCAGGGCTTTGGCGGCGGCGTCTTCTCGTTCACCTTTCGGCACGCCCATCATCCTGGCCATGACAGACAAGTTTTCATGCGCCGTCATATGGGCGTAGAGGCCAATATCCTGTGGCACCAAACCGATTGTAGCGCGGCGGTCCTGGCCCCGACTGAGGTCCCAACCATCAATGGCAATCGACCCTGTGGCACTGACGCGCCCGCACAGCGCTTTGATGAAAGTCGTTTTCCCCGCCCCATTCGGGCCGATCACAGCGATAAGCTGTCCCGCCTCAGCGTCCAGATCGACCCCTGATAAAGCCGTATGGGCGCCATATCGCACCGATAGATCACGAACGCTGAGCATAGATTAGAGCGCGTCTAAAAAGCTAAACTGTTGTGACACTACATAGTCGAGCGTTTCCGCGTTGGATAGATTGGCGCGTTTCAAAGCCATGCGCGCGCTTTCCATATAGCCTTCAAGTCGGGCTTTGGTATCGGCTAAGCCTTCTTTGGCGAGTAGAGTTGTCTTGCCTTCATCGCGTCCTGCGGACTTGCCGCTTTCCAGATGGTTCTGCAGCACGTCTTTCACATCATCGAGCGACTGAAAGGCGAGGCCGATTTGTCGGGAGAAGTCTTTGAGGGCTGCGCGCTGCCCGGCAGAGCTTTCTGCCAAAATTGCTGCTGCATCGGCTGCAAAATCAAAAAGCGCGCCCGTTTTCAGTTGATTGACGCGTTCAATCTCAGTGACGCTGGCCTCGCCCGTATTCGCAAGGTCGGCCATTTGACCTGCAATAAGCCCTGTGGAGCCGACTGAGAAAGAGAGCAGATCAATCAGCTCAACACGCTGTTCAGGTGAAAGCGGCGACAGCCGGGAGAGGATACCGAAAGACCGGTTAAGAAGCGCTGTGGCTGACAAGATAGCCGTGCTTTCCCCAAACGCAACATGGGTCGTGGGTTGGTTTCTGCGCAGATCCGCATCGTCCATGCAGGGCAGATCGTCCAGTATGAGCGAGGCCGCATGAACCATCTCGACCACGCAACCGACATCCACCGCCGCCTCATTGGCCTTGTCTGATCCGCCGCATCCTTCGGTGAGGAAGACGGTGAGAAGCGGGCGAAACCGCTTGCCCGGGGAGAGCAGGGCATGTCTTTGCGCTTCATGCAGGGCGCGAGGCCAGGTCTCCGCCGCCGGTATCGCTTGGGCCAGGCAGGCTTCAATCTGCTGACGCGCTTGAGTGACGCGGGTCTCGATTGAGCTTTGGATTGGTCGCAAAGGCGTGACAGACATAAAGCCCGCCTGCCACACTCAGCCCGCAAGCTCCATGCGTTTTTCATTGATCAACCGTAAGAGCTGCGCCGCGGCCTGAGCGTCGCACAAAGCCCGATGATGCTGCGTAAGCGATATATCGAAGTCCCGGCACAGATTTTTGAGGCTGTAACTCTTATGGCCGGGATAGAGCCGCCGCATAGACGCGCAGGTGCAGAGCTTGGGATGACGGAAGCGTTGGTCGATCATCTCAAATTCCGCCGAAATAAACCCATAGTCAAAATTGACATTATGCGCCGCAAAGATGGCATCCCCCATAAAGTCGCGAAACGCTTCCGCCTGTTCAACAAAGCGCGGGGCCGGAGCGACCATTTCGTTCGTAATCCCGGTAATACGTGTAATATTCGGCGGGATAGAACGTTGCGGATTGAGCATTGTCTGAAACTCGCCGACAATGTCATTGCCGATCATCTTAACGGCGCCGATTTCTGTGACGCGGTGCAGACCGGGCCGCCCGCCTGTCGTTTCAACATCGACAACCACATAAGGCTGCAACGGATCGACGGCCCAGCGGACTTTAACGATTTGGACGGGAAAACCTGCCTGGCTGAGCTGTCTTAAGCGCATCAGCTGGTTGCGTCGCAGACTGTCGCCGGATGTCTTAATTTCAATGAAGCGAACACGGCCGTCTTCAATTAACATTAAGTCCGGAAAGCCGTCTTTCGTGCCGCGCCAATCTTGCGCCATCAGCCGCAGTAAGTGCGCAACACCGCCGCGCGGCGCCTTCATGATGAGGGCCTGAATGCGTTCTAAGGACCGGGAACCCCAATGCACAAGCGCGCTATCCTCGCCGTAATGCAGTGATAGCGTGCGAAGCAAATCCAGCATAACGGCATGAGGCTGATCCAGCCGCGCCAGCCGTCGCTCAATTTCCTCGCGATATTCCGGGTAAAAAGCGCCAACACGGAGCTTTGAAGGAATTCGCTGCGGGCGGGCTTGATTATCGTGAAGCAAGTCCCAGAAAAGCAGGCCAAACAGGTTTCGCCACGGGACATTTTCCGTCCGGAAAGCCTCAATACCTTTGGCTTTATAATGTCGTAACGCGGCACGTTCCGGTTGATGGCGATGCGCTTCATCAAGGGTGAGGGATGTCGCGCTCCGCAATAGGTCAGTCGTCGCGGACGTACGTTTTTTGTGAAACTTCCGGGCATAGAAGTCCTCAGCGAAGGCCGCCTCGCTATCGCTTGATGGGGCTTCAATCATGGCTTCTAAGCGGGTTTTGCACCAAGCTCTGTCTTCGCCTTCGTCACGTTTCCAACGAATGCGCACAATACGTTCATTGCAAAGCGGCGCATCAGAATGATCGTAAAGTGTCAGCGCAGCGTCAACATCCTCGCGCTTTTCCGACCAGCCGCCCAATTTCTGCAAGAGCTTGTCGCGATGTTGGGTTGAGGTCGTACAGGCGGGCGCGGGCCATGTTGACAGCGTCCTGATCAGGCTAAGCGCGTCCCGATCGGTCCCATGCCGAAAGTCATGCAGCGCTTTGGCGTAGAAAAAGGCCGCTTTCGCATCTTCGACTGTGTCGAATTGGGTGACCTGATCGCCGGGGTCTACATCTCGGGTCAGGCCCAGGTCCCGCAGCGTGAAAACCTGCAAATTGTCTTCGATCTTCCCGAAATAGAGAAAGAGCAAATATTGCAAGGCCTCGCGTCCACCCTGCGCCACGAAGCGATCGGGAATATAGGCGTCCTCTGGATCGATATGCGATAGGGCGATCTTAACGAGACGGTCTTTCTTCCAAGATTTCTTAAAAACCGTTTCGCAAAGCGTGTCAGAAAGGATGTCGACCAAGTCACATTTAGAGAGGCTCGTGAGCCAATCCTGAAATAAATCAGCTCCGATAGGGCTGGCGAGCCCGACCGCGGTTAGCTGTTCCCACTGGGCGTTCTGATCGTCGATCTCTGTGTAAACAAATCGATCCCGATCAAATACATATCCCCGCCGGTTGGCCATACGCACATAGGTCGCTTGGGCTGGGCGCGAGAGATCATTGAAAAGGCTTAGAAACTGAAGTTCTTCTTTGCCAAATAAGTCAAAGTGACGGGCGTGAACATCACGTAGAAAGTCATTGAAATTATTGAGATAATAAAACTGTGGGAGTTCACGCGCTTGCCAC
>CAWUKE010000143.1:0-5983 GCA_963922935.1 uncultured Alphaproteobacteria bacterium
CTGGCTTGAAAGGCCTCAACTTCGGCTTTAACCAGATTGATCGTATCGAGAATGTTCTCGCCATTGCGCTTTGAGACTTCGAGCCCAACGGACGGTCGGCTATTATAGCGCGCATAGCTTTGCGGGTCTTTATAGGTCCGGCGGACGACGGCGATGTCGCTCATCCGAACGACGGCGCCGCTCGCATCACTGCGCACAACCAGATTTGCCAGATCATCCGCATCTTCGATGAGACCGGGGACTTTGACGTTAAACTGACCGCCGGAGGTTTCGAGCGCCCCGGCGGTCACAAGCGTATTGTTGCGGGAAACAGCGGCCGTGAGTTCATCAAAGGTAATGCCCGCTGATTCCATCAAAGTTGGGTCGATGACGGCTTCCAGAAGGTCCGTGCGT
The DNA here is from genome assembly GCA_963922935.1 of uncultured Alphaproteobacteria bacterium. GTDB lineage: Bacteria > Pseudomonadota > Alphaproteobacteria > Caulobacterales > Maricaulaceae > Litorimonas. The sequence continues at coordinate 394 of CAWUKE010000143.1, forward strand.
TCGCCCGTAATGTTGGCTTCCAGGACAGACGGGATGGACTCAATGCGTTGCTGCAGAGCCTTGGCCGTCATCTGCAAGGTGCGCTCGGGGACGTCACCCAGTAGGTTCACAACAAAGATCGGCAATGTCGAGGTCGAGGCTTCTGTGACGACAGGCTCCTTGGCTTCTTCCGGAAACTCGGCGCGGGCGCGGTTAACAGCCTCCAGCACATCGGTCAGCGCTTGGTCTTCGTCGAATGAGGCTTCAAATTCCAGCGCGACGACGGCCACATTATTGGCGGCGATGCCGTCCATCTGTTTTAGGCCATCAATCGATTTCAGTTCTGTTTCTAGTGGCCTGACGAGCAAACGTTCCGCATCGATCGGCGAGACGCCGGGCAGGACGACAGACACATTGATGAACGGCACGGGAATATCGGGTTCGGCATCAAGCGGCAGCCGCCCGAGGGCCGCAAAGCCGCCTAGGATAATGAAAAACAGAACGCCTAAGGTGACCCGCCAATTGTGGATCGCGAAGGGTACAATACGGTCCATAGCGGTACGCCTTTCCCGCTATTGCAGCTGCGTAGAGCTGAGAGAGGCGGCGGGCGCATTGTTCAAAAGCGCTTCGCGGCGCGGCGTGACCTCAGAGCCGATAGAGACAAAGTCTTGCCCTTCGACGATGATGTTCGCGCGCTCTGGCAGGCCTGATAACCACAGCCCATTATCCGTTTCATCGACTTGTGTCGTGGCGACAAAACGCACGCGATTGTCCGCATCCACATACCGCACACCGATGCGTCCCTCTTCGTTTAAGGTCAGGACGTTAGAGGGGACGAGGCTCGCCATCGTCTCCCCCGTTGCGAGGCCGACTGTGGCAGAAACCCCGGCTTTCAAGGCGAGATTAGGATTAGGCAGCCGTGTTTCCATGCGGAACGTCCGGGTCGCGGGATTAGCCACAGATTCGATGAACTGCACCGTTCCCATCACCGTTTGGCCGGTCGCCAACTGGACCTCCACATCTTGCCCAAGTGCGACAGAGCCGACTTGGAGTTCCGTCAGTTCTGTTTCCACGACGAGCGGGTTCAATTCCACGATAGAGGCACAAGGCTGCCCGGGCGCCAAGAAATCCCCTTCTTCGGCGAGGCGCGTTTCGTAAATGCCAGAAAACGGCGCGCGCAGGATGACATTACTCAGCTCAATTTCCGCAGATTTAAGCTGCGCCCGGGCGGCGTCGACCATAGCTTGGTCGCGCGCAATAGACGTGCCGGACCGGAAGCCTTTTTCGACCAAAGCCTGCGTGGCTCTGAAATCGCCTTCCGCTTGGGCGAGTTGCGCGCGCGCTTGATCGACGAGGGCCTGCCGCGCATCCACATCTTGGCGGCAGATCACGGTTCCGGCGCGGACATAAGTCCCTTCCGCAATCGGTGTCGCGATCAGAGAGGCCGCGGTCTTGGCTTTCACGTCAACGCGGCGGTTGGGTTCTGTGCGACCGTAAGCCGTCAGGCGAACCACGTGCTGTTCCGCGCGCACGCTGCGGATGACAACACTAGGCGGCAGGGCCGCCGCCTCGTCCCGGCTTTCCAGATCGGCATAAAGATCGCGCTCGGCGCCCGCGCTGTTAAAGGCGAACCACATGCCGAGGGCGACAACCACCACAAAGGCAAAGATATAAGCAGGGCGGATCGACATAATGGCCTTCTTACGTGTCACCTCGCGATAAGGACCGCGCGGTTAGCTAAAGTTCCCCCGAACGCGCTGTTCATTATTGAATGAAAGAGGGCTTTCAATCTCTAAAAACGCATGTCCTCTGCGCAGCAACGCATAGCTTTTCGTCTCATAGCGAATTCCTAGCCAATTCGGCCCTTCATGCACCTGATTTGCGCAAGATCAGACTTGCCGGATCGGTATAGCCTAGTCAGACAGAGTTTTTATGACAGGCCGCACAAAGATGGGGCGTCACACTGGGTAGGGTACAGGGCAGGGTCTATGAGCGACATTCTCGATCAACTCCAAACACGTCGAGAGCACGCGCGCGCTGGCGGCGGCGCTGACCGGATCGCCAAACAGCATGAGCGCGGCAAGCTCACCGCGCGGGAACGGCTGTCGCTACTGCTCGATCCGGAGAGCTTTGAAGAGTTCGACATGTTCGTCACCCACCGCTCCACCGACTTCGGGATGGAAAAGACGAAGATGCCGGGCGACGGCGTGGTCACCGGCTGGGGCACGATCAATGGCCGCAAGGTGTTTGTGTTTGCGCAGGACTTCACGGTCTTTGGCGGGTCGCTCTCAGAGACCCACGCCAAGAAAATCACCAAGGTCCAAGAAATGGCCATGAAGCACGGCGCGCCGATTATCGGCCTGCAAGACAGTGGCGGCGCGCGCATCCAAGAAGGCGTCGCGGCACTCGCGGGCTATACGGACGTCTTCCAGAATAATATCCGGGCCTCCGGCGTCGTCCCACAGATCAGCGTGATTATGGGGCCGAGCGCAGGCGGAGCGGTTTACTCCCCTGCGCTGACCGATTTCATCTTCATGGTGCGCGACACGTCCTACATGTTCCTGACGGGGCCGGACGTGCTGAAGACTGTCACCAATGAAGTCGTCACCGCGGAAGAGCTGGGCGGGGCGAAGACGCACACGACCAAATCCTCGGTCGCGGATGGGGCCTATGACAATGACATGGAAGCCCTAGTTGAAATTCGCCGCCTGTTCGACTTCCTGCCGCTGTCTAATCAGGACGACCCACCCACGCGGCCTTTCTTTGACGCGCATGACCGGATTGATGAGAGCCTCGACACGCTCGTCCCGGACAATCCCAACGTGCCTTATTGCATGGGCGAGCTGATCAAGAAGGTCGCCGATGAAGGCGATTTCTTTGAGGTGCAGCGCGACTATGCCAAAAATATCCTGACGGGTTTCATCCGGCTGGAAGGGCGCACCGTCGGTGTGGTGGCCAACCAGCCTATGGTTCTGGCGGGGTGCCTGGATAGTGCCGCGTCGCGCAAGGGCGGGCGCTTTGTACGCTTCTGCGATGCGTTCAATATCCCGATCCTGACGCTGGTCGATGTGCCGGGATTCCTGCCCGGAACCGCCGAGGAATATAATGGCGTGATCAAGCACGGGGCGAAGCTGCTCTACGCCTTTGGTGAAGCGACCGTGCCGCTCGTGACTGTGATCACCCGCAAAGCTTATGGCGGCGCATATTGCGTGATGGCGCCGAAAAATCTCGGCGCGGATATCAACTATGCCTGGCCGACGGCGCAGATCGCCGTGATGGGCGCAAAAGGCGCGGTGGAAATCCTCCACCGCAAAGACTTGGGCGATGCTGACAAAATCGCGGCCCACACAGCGGACTATGAAGAGAAATTCCTCTCGCCCTTCCGGGCCGCCGAACGCGGCTATATCGACGAAGTCATCCAACCGCGCAGCACCAGACGCCGCGTCTGTCGGGCGTTTAGCTTGCTCGCGGACAAGCAAGCCGAGACGCCGTGGAAAAAGCACGGGAACTTGCCGTTATGACCAGTGACCTCTCTTTGGATTTTTTCAATTTCGTCCTCGCGTTAGTTCACTTCGTTGTCGCATTTGTCCTTATCATCGCTGTCTCGTCACTTTTCATCAAAGGTCACGGAAGGCCTGCGCGACGGGTTCTCCTTAAGTATAAGCCCAAGGATGAGGCTTCAATCAAAGCCGCTCTCGAGGGTGAAAGGTTGCGAAATGTTTTCCCTGCAAAAGTAAGCCTTCAAGACCAATTGAGTGAAAAAGATCAGGAGATATCCAGCACTAAAAAAAGAATAAAAATAAGCTCTAAGATTAAAAGTGATTTCCCTAACTTAGAGGATGAATTTCTATTGCAGTTTGAAAAATTCAGTAAAAGATTCGGCCTTGTGTATTGGGGTTCATTTATAGTTTCTATTTCGCTCAGTTTGGCTGTATTCTTGCTGTACTCTAAACCACGTTTGGAGGAAGTGCTTGAAATTAATTCTTACGAAGCTCTTTCTTTGAGCGTAATTCAAGAGGACGAGAAACTTTCAAATAGCATAAAATCTATCGAGAACCTTGCTACAGTTCTGAGTAACCCTGATGATTATAAATTCGGCGTTACAAGAAAAGCTATCGATAGCTTACCTTCTGAGCTTGTCAAGCTGCAGGTCATTTTGGATGAAAGACGTGACTCAAGTCAGCAACTTCAAAATTTAATGATCTCTCAGCGTGAAGAGGTTGAAGCTCTTCGCGATAGGGTCCAAATATTAAGTTCTCTATCTAATGAGGAGATGGCGACAATAAAGTCTGTGATTTTCGAGGAATCTGAGCGCTCTAGTCGTCAATATTTTTTGTTCGGTTTATTTTTATCCATACCGCTGTTTTGGTTCAGTGAGTATCTCAGACGTCTAGCATCGTTCCTTGTCATGAGGAATGCGTCAGTGAGAAAAATGTTCCCATTTGTGGCAGGGGCAGAAAATGCGGAATAATTTGACTAAAATCAAGAAAATCCTCATCGCCAATCGGGGCGAGATTGCTTGCCGCGTCATCAAGACCGCGCGGAAAATGGGCATTGCCACCGTCGCGGTTTATTCCGATGCCGACAAAAATGCGCTGCATGTGGAGATGGCGGATGAGGCGGTGCATATTGGGCCGCCGGCGGCTGCCGAATCCTATTTAGTTCAAGACAAAATCATCGCGGCGTGCCGCGAGACGGGCGCGGATGCGGTCCATCCGGGCTATGGCTTTCTGTCCGAAAATCCGGGCTTTGCCGAACGCCTCAAAAAAGAGGGCCTCATCTTTATCGGGCCGAACCCGCATGCGGTGACGGCGATGGGCGATAAGATCACGTCCAAAAAGCTCGCCAAGGAGGCGGGCGTCTCGACCGTGCCCGGCCATATGGGCCTGATCGAAGACGCCGATGAAGCCGTGAAGATCGCGACCGAGATCGGCTATCCCGTCATGATCAAAGCCTCCGCCGGTGGCGGCGGGAAGGGGATGCGCATCGCTTGGAATGACGAAGAGGCGCGCGAAGGCTTCGAGTCTTCCAAGAACGAGGCCGCGAGCAGCTTTGGCGATGACCGCATCTTTATCGAGAAATTCGTCACCCAACCGCGCCATATCGAAATCCAAGTGCTGGGCGATAAGCATGGCAATGTGATCTATCTGGGTGAGCGCGAATGCTCGATCCAGCGCCGCAACCAGAAAGTCATAGAAGAGGCTCCGTCGCCCTTCCTCGACGAAGAGACCCGCGCCGCTATGGGCGCCGAGTCCGTCGCGCTGGCCAAGGCGGTCGATTATGATAGCGCCGGAACGGTGGAATTTATCGTGGATAGCGAAAAGAATTTCTACTTCCTCGAAATGAACACCCGCCTGCAGGTGGAACATCCGGTGACAGAGCTGATCACGGGCGTGGACTTGGTGGAACAGATGATCCGCTCCGCCCAGGGCGAGAAACTGAGCCTCAAGCAGACCGATGTGAAGCTCAATGGCTGGGCGCTGGAGTCCCGGATTTATGCCGAAGACCCGTTTCGCAACTTCCTGCCCTCTATTGGTCGCCTGATCCGCTACCGACCGCCCTCTGAGGGCTCGCGAGAAAGCGGAGCGATCGTGCGCAACGATACGGGCGT
>CAWUKE010000144.1:0-5974 GCA_963922935.1 uncultured Alphaproteobacteria bacterium
AGGCTCAACTCATATTTCAAGACTTGAACAAGGCAGATGCAATCCGCCTTTGTACCGCCTTCGTCGATGCAAGTGTTCGTCAGGCGGACATCTTCGCTATAGGTCGCGATCTCTCGCGCTGGGCGTTGTGCCACAGGTTCAAGCGTTTGGGTGACAGCCTGACTTTGACCATTTGCCATTGCGATATTCTGGCCAGGCCAAGAGGGTTGCCCGATAACAGCGAAGTTTAGGGCAATTAGACTGGGAATAATCCACTTCATATTAAACATTGTGCGCGCCTCCGATGACGCTTTGTTAACATTAATTTAGACGAAAAGCTTGTCGCCGGGCGGCCTGCAGCTTTGTCTTTTCAGAACAAAATAATTCTTTTTGGCCGCGTGAAGCGGTCAGTCACTTAACGGTCTTGATTAAGCATTGGTTCCGAACAGCCATGATTCTTCACAGCCCTCTTCGTACCGGAGGGTCACTTTTCGTACGATAGACGGGGTGGTTCTCACCCGAGAAAGCGACCCTAAGTGGGAAGCCTAAGCGGATTTAAGAAAGGGCCGCAGGGCCGCATCCATATCAGGCGACTCGCGCGCGATAAACTCTAAGAGCGCTTGCTCATTCTCGTTTAGAACACCATCACGGTTCAGCCGTTCCATCAGCCAAACGGCTTCACCAGACGTAATCCGCTCTGCACTCATTTGGGCGTTATGATCCATCACATAAGATCGGTTGGCGCGGGTTACGCTCTCTTTATTGCTGCCGAGCGCTTCAAAAGCCCCGCGGAAGTCGAACGAAAACCATTCGCGCGCCCGTCCCTCTGTCGCCTCTTGTTTCTGGCTTGAGAGAAAGTCTTCCCGCCGTTTGGCTTCAGCCGCACTGGGCGCAGACGGCGGACGCATCATCATCAGGTAATTAGCGATCCCTTTAACGTAAAGATCGCGCCAGGCAGGATGGTTGTCTCGTCCCGTGGTTGCTTCATTCAGATCTTGCAGAACTTCGGCTTCTTCTTTGCAGATGCCGATCCCGTCAGAGCCGCCGCCGGCATAGAGAGCGCGCCGTAAAAGGTCGACTTCCTCCTCACCAATGACGCCTGGCTGTAACATTTTACCTCGCACGGCGCCGCGGCCGTCAATCACAGCGGAGCGCACCTGATGAAGAACGTAGGCAGAAAAGCGGGGCGGAACGTGCCGGGCTTGGCGAAGAACATTCACTAGCAACATCAGCTCTGTATCGGTCTCGACAACGCCGTCATGGTCGATCCGCGCCATCAGCCAGGCTGCATTCGCCTCGTGCAGATAGGACCGAGGTTCCATCTGATCGATGACATAATTGGCCAGAATGGATGTAAAATAGGGCGCCCAACCCTCTGGCAGGTCTGATAGCCCGTTAAGTTCGAACAAAATATCCGCTTCGGAACTATCAATTTCCAGATCGGCACCAAAAGCCCGGCGCAAGTCGAGCAAATCCGCTTCACTCATGGATTGTTGGCGGCGAATGCGGTCAATCAGTGCAGCAGCGTCGATGTTAAACATAGCGTTATCCCTCTTAACGCCGCACCTTGCATAAATATCTCAATATTGGGTTAGTGAACGATTTGCGAATTGCCCAAAGCAAAGGCCCGCCAACAATGCTGGCGGGCCTCGTTTTGAAGTTTGGGTCTTACGGGACGCCTTGCCCGCTTCGTTAGTGGTGAACGCTATGGACGCATCCGGCGCATTACACCCTACCCAGTTTCGCGTTTACGAAAGGCTGATCTAACAGATCTGGGCAGACCCCTCAAAATAGATAGACAAGTCACACCTCCTTTCATTGACGCGGCCCCACCATGGGACGGCAGTTAATAAATATTCGATGTAGCCGAATCATTTCCGACGCAAGCATAAAATTTTGCGAAATTTCGCCTCAGTTTTACGCGCTGTTAACCCTCGATTCGACGCGGTTTATGTTCGTTGCCGAACACCTTTGCCGTAAACACCGAGCCCGCACTCCTCACCAAAGGTTTTGAATGTCTCATCGACGGGCGGTAGATGCAGATTGATTGCACCGCCACCGCGTGTCCAGCGTAGGCGAACGTCTTGCCCCCTCAGGACCGCATTGTAGATTTTCGAGCGGTCAGACTTGGTTTGAGGCAACAAAATGTCATTGCGCTTTGACCACGTGTAGCCATTCGTTCGCTGACGTACGTCATCTATGAAAAGCGTCGCCTGTGTATTTTGCAGACCGGGATTATCCCAAAGTTCTCCGACATCTCGTATATCGCCTGGCTTCGTTTTGATCGCGACCATCATTTCTTCATTGAGGCACATGAAAGCGACGCTACCTTTCGCGAAATCACCAAGCTCATCTTTGGCTTGGGCATCAACGACTTCACCTGAGGTCCCGACCTGGATGGAACTCACGCGCTCAGGCGTCAGGTTCAGTACGTAGCTGTACCAATTGTCACCCCCATCATCAGCGAGAGCGGAAGTGCCAAATGCCGATCCCAAACACAGGACGGCGCTAAAGAGAAGGTTTTTCATACCTTATCGATAAACAATAAGAAGCGATTTGGCAAGTTAAATCTTAAATGGCAAAGGTAGCCGGTTATTCCAGCTATGCAGCGTCCGGTACGAAATCTAAAGCGACGCCATTATTGCAATAGCGCAAACCTGTTGGCGCAGGACCGTCTTTGAAGACATGGCCTTGGTGGCCGCCGCATTGCGCGCAGTGATATTCCGTGCGCGGGACAATAAGCTTGAAATCGCGCTTCGTGTTTACGGCGCCGTCAATGACGTCAAAGAAACTCGGCCAGCCTGTGCCGCTCTCATATTTTGTGGAAGACTTGAAAAGCGGATTTCCACATCCCGCGCAGACAAATGTCCCCACACGCTTTTCGTCATTGAGCGAGCTCGTCCAAGGGGCCTCCGTGCCTTCCTTGCGTAAAACGCGAAACTCTTCGGGCGTCAGACGCTCTGACCATTCGCGCTCTGACAGATTTGCCCAATCGATAGAGTTGTCGGTCGAAGCATTCATAACGGCAGTCTTTCGTGTTTCGGTGCTTTGGCTTCGGGTTGCACCAGAACATCCCGCAATAACAAAGGCAGACCCGACGAGGGCAAAATGGCGTCTATCTAACATAACATCCCTCATGTGGGCTGTTTACGCGCTAGACGCCAATCCCGTTCGCGTCACAATTTGGTGAGCCGTTAAACTCGCACCCGATCCACAATCTTGACCTGATCAATGGCTTTGATTGCGGCGGCCGTTTCGTCTGAAACCTCACCATCGACGCTGATGAGGCAAACGGCTTCGCCGCCTTCGGCCATCCGGCCCAGATAGAAGGTTGCGATATTGACCTTGGCGTCACCCAGAATGCGCCCGACTTCGCCGATGAAACCCGGCTTATCATCATTGCGGACATAGATCATGGACGGGTCGAATGCTGCGTCCATCGGCACACCGAACAGACGCACAATACGCGGCTCACCGCGGTAGATCGTGCCGACGATGGCGAATTTCCGCTTGGCTGTCGTCACCGTCAGTCGGATCAGGCTTTCGGCGCGTTCGGCCTCGTCAATATAGCTTTCTTTCAGCGCAATCCCGCGTTCCTTGGCCAGGTTTGGCGCGCTGACCATATTCACGTCAGGCATGGATGTTTTAAGCAGACCTGCGAGCGCGGCGGCGCTCATTGGGTTTGTGTTCAACTCCGTGATAGCGCCTTTATAAGTGATTTCGATCTCTTTGGCCGGATCATGGAGAAGCTGTCCCATCATCGTGCCGAGCTTATCCGAAAGGTCCACCCAAGGCTTAAGGCGTGGGGCTTCTTCGGCTGTGATGGACGGCGTGTTGATCGCGTTACTGATCGCGCCCGTGAGGAGGTAGTCGCTCATCTGTTCGGCCACTTGAATGGCGACATTTTCTTGGGCTTCATTGGTTGAGGCGCCGAGGTGAGGGGTGGCAACAAAGCCCGGCGTGCCAAACAGATTATGCTCTTTGGCGGGCTCGACCGCGAAAACGTCGAGCGCCGCTGCACGAACATGTCCTGCTTCCAACGCGTCCTTCAATGCCTCTTCATCCACCAATCCGCCACGGGCGCAGTTCACAAGGATGACGCCGGGTTTGGTCATGCCCAGGCGTTCCCGATTGACGATATTCTTTGTGCTTTCGACCAGCGGCGTGTGCAACGTGATGGCGTCTGCGCGTTGAAACAATTCGTCTAATTCGACCTTCGTCACGCCAAGTTTCTTGGCGCGTTCTTCGGTGAGGTAGGGATCAAAGGCGATGACCTTCATTTTAAGGCCGAGGGCACGTTCAGCGACCAGCGCGCCAATATTACCGCAGCCAATTACGCCTAGCGTTTTGTTAAAAAGCTCTGTGCCTTTATAGTCCGACTTCGGCCATTCACCGTTTTGCGTCCGCTCAGAGGCTTTAGGAATTTGGCGCGCCGCCGCGAACAGCATGGCGATCGCATGTTCGGCTGTTGTGATAGCGTTGCCAAACGGCGTGTTCATGACAACAACCCCGCGGTCGGTGGCGGCCGAAATGTCAATATTGTCCACGCCAATCCCAGCGCGACCAATCACTTTCAAATTGGTGGCTTGGCCGATGATTTCGGCGTCCGGGCGCGTGGATGAGCGCACAGCCAGGCCGTCATAGTCGCCAATGATTTTCATCAGCTCGTCTTTCGACAGACCCGTAATGACGTCGACATCAACACCACGCGCCTTGAAGACTTCGACGGCTTTGTTGGACATTTTGTCCGCGATAAGAACTTTAGGCATTTTAGAGGGCCTCCACTTCCATTTGGAAGGCCCAGTCGAGCCAAGGCAGAACGGCTTTCACGTCCGCAATCGGGGTCAGGCCAGAGACCCAGAGGCGGAAGCCGGGTGGGGCCGTGCGGTAAGCGCTAAAGTCCAGCGCCACATTTTCGTCTGCGAGGCGACTGACGATGCGTTTGGCGAAAGCGGCTTGGTCGTCTTTCGGCAGTGCGGTCACGCGCGGATCAACGATTTTTAGACAGACGCCCGTATTGGAGCGCTTTTCGTCATCTTCACAAAGATTGGCGATCCAGTCGCGCTCGGCCACCCAATCCCAAATCGCTTGAGCGTTGGTATCGGCGCGGTCATGCATCCCCTGCAGGCCGCCATTGGCTTTCACCCATTTCAACGCGTCGAGATGATCCTCCGCGCAGAGAAGGGACGGCGTGTTGATCGTCGCGCCTTCGAAAATGCCTTCAATCAGCTTGCCGCCTTTCGTCAGGCGGAAAATCTTTGGCAGCGGCCAAGGCGGATTATAGCTCTCTAAGCGCGCGACGGCGTGGGGTGAGAGGATCAGCATGCCGTGCGCGGCTTCCCCGCCCATGACTTTCTGCCAAGAGTAAGTGACGACATCGAGTTTCTCCCACGGCAAGTCTTGTGCGTAGACGGCTGAGGTCGCGTCGCAAATCGTCACGCCCTCACGGTCATCCGGGATGAAGCCATAGTCGGCGACTTTCACGCCGGACGTGGTGCCGTTCGCTGTGAAGACGAGGTCTTGTGAGCCGTCATAGGCGGAAAAATCAGGCAGCTTGCCGTAGTCGGCGGTCAGGAGTGTGAGATCATCGAGCGGGAGTTGCTTGTCCGCATCTACGACCCAAGCCTGACCGAAATTTTCCCACGCGGCGACGATGACGGGTTTCGGGCCGAGCATGGTCCACATCGCCATTTCGACCGCGCCTGTATCAGAGGCCGGAACGATGCCGATGCGGTAATCGTCTGGGACTTGCAGGACCTCGCGGGTGAGGTCGATGACCTCTTTCAATTTGGCTTTGCCAAGCTCGGAGCGGTGAGAACGGCCTAGCGCGGCATCAGATAGTGCCTCCAGCGACCAACCAGGTCGCTTGCGTGTGGGTCCAGCAGAAAAACGGGGGTCGGCCGGACGCAGGTCCGGTTTTGCGGCGATTGCCATAGTCATGTCTCCATCAGACGCGTTTTTATACGCCTTCGAAGTGCCGCTCAGTGGGGAGCGG
>CAWUKE010000145.1:0-5939 GCA_963922935.1 uncultured Alphaproteobacteria bacterium
AGCTCCATCCCATCCTGGCCTTGCGTAACCCCGTCACACATGGCGGGAACACCGCCAGCCACTTGCGCCGTCGCGCCGTTCCGACGTGCGGCATGTTTGATGATGTCTGGGAAAGTCGCGAAGGGCTGGTGCGCGGACAGCATGTCATTATACGCCGTCACGATCCCAATATTGGGCCACTTCGCGCCTAAGAGCTGCGTCTTTTCCATGACAGGACAAGCCGCCGAGGCATGAGCGATATTGCCTTCTGAGAGGCGCGTGCGACGCGGACCCGGACGCATATTATCCTGACACGCAGCGAGATAACCCGCCCGGCTTTGTTTTGACCGCTTTATGATCCGGTCAGTGACAGCCTGAAGTTCCGCTTTCACACTCATCTAAGTGTCTTCCAATCCAAAAATTGTCAGTGTGTCGCCGAGACCCGCTAAAGCCGCAACGGGCGCGTCCTTCACGGCCTTGCCTTGGGCCTCACGATAGACCGCAACCTTCTCAGCACTCGGCAAGAGTAAGACCGTCTCGCGGGCTTTTGCGACGGCGCTATATGTGAGGGAAATGCGATCTGTTAGGTCACCCGCCACTGGGCACCCCGTCGCATTGATCGCGCAAAGTGTGGCGGGGTTTGAAGGATCGAGCGCCGCATCAAGACCGCCACTATCGGGGAACCAGGACGCCGTATGACCGTCCGAGCCCATGCCCAGCACGCAGAGATCGAAGGGAGGGACAATAAGCGCCAGAGCCTGTTCTGCGGCCGCTAAGCCCGTAGCGGTACTGTCATGACCATTATAAAGCGGAACAAGCTTAGCGCGCTCGGCGGGCGTCTCCGCCACGCAGTTACGTAGAAAGTCGAAATTTGATCCTTTCGCCCCGGACGGCACCCAGCGCTCATCGACCAAAGTCAGGCCGACACCGTCCCAAGCGAGCGGGGATTGTGCCAATCGCTCATAGATTGGCTTGGGGCTCGATCCACCCGATAAAGCCGCACTGGCACGACCTCGTTTGTCCAGCGCATCCTCTAGGACAGAAGAAAGGTGCTGGGCCGCCGCTTCGACCAATGCCGCAGAACTGTCGAAAAGATGCAGGGTCGCCATGGCTAAGGTGTCTCAGACCAGGCGTGACCCGTGCCTTGTAGCATGAACCGCGCAGCATCCGGACCGTCCTGTCCGGCCGGGTAAAGGCTGATGCGTTGATCGGTTTGCGTCCACGCTTCGATAATGCTGTCCACCCAGGTCCAGGCTGCTTCCACTTCATCCCGGCGCATGAAGAGCGAAAGATTTCCACGAACAACGTCCATCAGCAAACGCTCGTAAGCGTCAGGATAACGCACAGTGAAATTATCGGCATAAGACAGATTCAGCGGCAGAGTTTTCAAACGCAAGCCCCCGGCGCCAGGCTCTTTTATCTCCATCCAAAGCGTCACGGCTTCATCGGGCTGCAGCCGGATGACGAGCTTGTTGGGATTGACCTTGGTCGCTTCTGGGAAAATGGAGTGCGGGACGGACTTGAAGTGAATAACGATCTCGCTTCGGCGAGACGCCATACGCTTCCCTGTCCGGATATGGATCGGCACGCCGGCCCAGCGCCAGTTCTGGATTTCTGTAACAATCGCGACAAACGATTCTGTGTCCGACGTCTCCTTATCAACATCAGACAGATAATCCGTCGCACTCTCACCGTCGACTTGACCCCGGACATATTGCGCCCGCACAGTCGTTGCGCCGACATTTTGAGCCGTGACGGGTCGAAGCGCCCGCAAAACTTTGATCTTCTCCGTGCGCAGATCATCCGCCGACATGGACGCAGGCGGTTCCATCGTTGTCAGGCATAAAAGCTGCAGCAAATGGTTCTGCACCATGTCCCGCAAAGCGCCAGAGCCGTCATAATAGCTCCCCCGACCGCCCACTCCGATGCTTTCGGCTACAGTGATCTCAATCGAGTCAATCGCGCGACTATTCCAAAGCGGCTCAAGCAGGATATTCCCAAACCGGAGGACTAAGAGGTTTTGAACCGTCTCTTTACCCAGATAATGGTCGATCCTGTAAATGCGATCCTCGGCGAAGACGCGCCCGACACCCTCATTGATTTCGTCCGCCGACGCATAATCCTTGCCGAGGGGTTTTTCGAGAACCACTCGGCTCGTTTGGGTCGCGAGGCCCGCTGATTTCAGACCGTCCGCAATATCGACGAATAAGCGCGGCGGCATCGCGAGGTAGAAAATTCGAATCAAATCATCCGCAGGCTCCAAAGCCGATTTTAGACTTTTCCAGTCCGCTTTATCGCTGGTGACATCGATCGCGACATAATCCAGAAGAGCCGCAAACTCAGCCCAGCGGACCGCGTCAAAATTGGGGTCGTCTTCGAACTCGTGATAAGCGGCCTCGACAAGGGCAATGAACTCATCCCGGCTATGCTCTGATCGGGATACGCCTACAATGCGGGAGTTTGAGGGTATCTGATTATCACAAAAACGGTGGTAGAGTGACGGAAGAAGCTTACGCCTTGCAAGATCCCCGGTCGCCCCGAACACGACAAGTTCAAAAGGCTCAACAGGAACGAATGCCGAGCGCCCCTCTTGCGGGTCATCGGCCTCTGTGAGTTGTGGATCGCGTTCTGCCACGAGTTTCTGTCCCTCAAATTAGCGCGAATGTCCCCTCATCCGCCCCATGCCTATGCGCAAGGCTGACAGCGCTGTCAATTCTCACGCACTGTCGCACCTTCAAGCCAGTCGCGTGGACTCCCGTATGACTAGCTCAAAATCGAGCGTATGCTGCATTGGCGGATCACTTTTATGACGATCGACTAAAAGTTCTGCCGCCTTGCGCCCCATATCATGAATAGGCTGCGCGACCGTCGTTAATTTTGGCCAGAGGATTTGGGCAAGCGGCGTGTCGTCGAACCCGCAAACCGCTAACTCCTCGGGAACAGCCAAGTTCATGCGCCCTGCCACACTAACCACACCCGCCGCCATGTCATCATTTGACGCAAAAATAGCCGTCGGACGGTTACGCGGGTCAGACAGCAAGCGCACCGCTGCCTCTACGCCGGACCGAAAAGAGAAATCCCCTGGAACAATTCGGTCATCCCTGATCGGATGACCATGGGCTGTTAACGCGCGCTCAAACCCTTTGCGTCGACGCTCCGTTGCCCCGTGATCAGGATGGCCTAAAATGAAACCAATATCCGTATGTCCCTGCCCAATCAGATATTCCGTCATCTGCCGCGCCGCATCGGTGTCATCCATCCTGACAGAAGGCGAGTGCCCAGGTTCCTCCGGCGCTACAAGAACATGAGGAATATTGAGACGCCGCAGTGTGTCCCTTATCTGTTCGCTGTCGCTTAAAGGTGGCGTGAGGATGACACCATCCACACCAATCCGGCCCAATATGCGTTCCGCCTCATCCGCTTCGCCACGTTCGAGACTGATCGGCTCTAAGACGACGTGATAGCCATATTTGCGGCACGCTTCGATCGCGCCCGCTTGGATGTGAAAAATATAGCTTGGGCTCGCAGTGTCATAAACGAGCGCGATGAGGTAGCTTCGCGAACTTGCCAGACCCCGCGCCGCGAGGCTGGGCGAATATTGCAAACGCCGCGCAACATCTCGGACCCGATCGCGTGTGGCCTGCGCCACATTGGGTTCATTATTCAGAACGCGCGAGACCGTTTTCATCGAGACACCGGCCTCTTTTGCCACGTCTGTGATCGTTGTTTTCATACCTTCGCCAGACTGAGTCCCTGATTTTTGGCACTACCACAATGGATGTTCATGAAAAGAAAGGCAAATCATGAAGTCTCGGTCTTTTGTCGTAGATGAGCAGGGCCGCGTGAGCGCCGTGTCCTTTCCTTGCAATCACTACAAGAGGCCCATAGGCGAGCAGAGGTGAAAACCGCATCCTACTCTACCCGCCCGACGCTTCGGATCGACCTCTCGCAGCTTCGCGCTAATTATGAGGCGCTCTCTGCTCTGGCTCCCAATTCCAAAGTCGCGGCTTCAGTGAAAGCCGACGCGTACGGTCTCGGCGCGGAGTCCGTTGGGCGCGCCCTTTATGGCGCAGGATGCCGTATTTTCTTTGTCGCCACGGCAGGTGAGGGCAAAATTCTGCGCGATGCCGTTGGACCCAATAGTGCCATCTATGTCCTGAATGGCCCCGCCCCGCGGGATAAAGGGGTTCTATTGGGCGCAAAGCTGAAGCCCGTTATCAACTCGCTTGAGCAGGCATGGTTCTGGGCGGATGTTTCACGTGAAACAAATGAACCGCCTTATACGGCTATCATGATCGACACAGGCATGAATCGATTAGGCCTAACGTCCGAGGAGGTCACGACGCTGTCGCGAGAGCCCGGACTTTGGAAAGCCCTCAATCCCGATTGGGTCATGAGTCACTTAGCCTGCGCAGCAACGCCAAATCATCCGCTCAACGCCGAACAGCTCAAACGGTTCAAAGCGCAAGCGGCGAAGCTGCCCCCAACCCCGATGAGCCTATGCGCTACGGCAGGCATCTATCTGGGGAAAGCTTACCATTTTGGCCTCGTTCGCCCGGGCATCGGACTTTATGGCGGACAGGCGACGCACACACCCGAAAAGGACGTCACGAAACCCGTCGTGCGCCTCTTAGCGCCGATCCTCCAAGTCAGAGACGTAAGCCAAGGCGAAACGCTTGGCTATGACGCCACCTTTACTGCGCCGCGCGATATGCGTGTGGCGACGGTGGGTGCGGGCTATGCTGATGGACTTCCCGTTGCCCTCTCCAACAAAAGCCAGGCCATCATCCATGATCAAGCTGTGCCCATCGTCGGGCGCATTTCTATGGATCTGACGATCTTGGACGTCACAGATGTCCATCTGCCCGTTCAAGTGGGGGGCGTTGTCGAGTTTTTAGGCGAGCAGCTTGCGGCTCAAGCCAAGGCGGCTGGAACGATTGATTACGAGCTTCTTGTGCGCCTGGGTCAACGTTTACGCCGCGATTATCAACGCAGCGATAAGGACAAACCCGCCGCGAGAAGCAAACCGAATAGCCCGCGGCGACCCGACCCTAATCGCTCTGGCTCAGGCCCTCATTCTCGTTCTGGCCCCCGGCCTCGGCCGGACGGTAAATCTCGGTCGCAACCGCACGGACGTCGGCCTCGCTCATAGGCATGGGCTTATAGTGCTGCGCCGCAAACAGCTGTAGCTGATCATTATAATGCGGACTATCGGGCCGCGTCGTGGCCGCTCCATATTGTAGAATCGATTCAAGCCTTAACGTCCCGTCGGGTGCCCAATCGGCGACCATAATATGCGTATCGCCGGCAAAGGCATTCAAAACCCCTTCTTTTTCAACGCCGTCCCGGTCCGCATAAATCGCCCGCAGCACGTCTGGAGCCCCGTCGAGAGGCGCATTTGCGTCCCCGCGAATGATCTGGTTCACCTCTCCCCATTCCGGGTCAATACGCCCAAACTGCGTCTCGAGCTCAGCCATTGTTTTCAGTAAGTTATCGCGAAGCGCTGAAGCACTTTCCGGCACGTCCTCATATTCATAGCCATAAGTTCGCGTCCCGGTGATCACCGCTAAGGCCGCACCTCGTGATGTTCGATCAGTATTGCCATCCCAATCTCTCAACACATCACGAGCGGGAGCCGTTTCCGGATCCGTCATAGCCACAATCTCAACGACCATTTGCATGACTTTATGGCTGGGATCGTAGCGCGTATCCGCTCGATAGCGGAGTAATTCTTCGCGCGTAAGGCTGTCATCATTTTCAAATAAATCGCGAGCGCGCAGCGATCGGTTCGTCACCCGATCTTCCAGACCAAAGGTCTTGCTAAAATCTTCCCGCGACAGATTGCAGGCCTCGTCGGTCACCTTGAACGGCGTCGCATTGGCCGAAAACACCCAACCACAGTCCGGGTTCCAGATTGATGGGAGTTCGTTCGGATTACGATAGCCTTGCCAGATCAATTC
>CAWUKE010000146.1:0-5887 GCA_963922935.1 uncultured Alphaproteobacteria bacterium
TGAAGGATTGCAGCTTCGAAAATCCGGGCGCGCCCGACTCCCTTCGATCCGGTCAAGCGCAACCAAATGTGAACATCGATTTGCGCATTGCGCGTCAAGTCTTTGAGAATAACACGGTTGAAGTCTCTATCCTGCTCAAAGCCAGCGCAGAACGTGACGGCAAAGGCGTCTTTATCGCCGAGCTGGAATATGCGGGCCTGTTTGCCATCGCCAATGTCGGCCTAGAGCAGATGCAGCCGCTGATGATGATCGAATGTCCACGCATTCTCTTCCCCTATGCCCGCAAAATTCTCGCCGACCTCACGACAGATGGCGGCTTCCCGCCTGTCATGCTCGATATGCCAGACTTTGCCGGCATGTTCCGCGAGGAAATGATGCGCCGCGCCGCCGAAGCGCCGATCAATTAAAAATAGCCATTTTGACGGCAAAAGCTCTAGGAGGCGGCGATGAAATGGTTACTCAGCGTTTTAATTCTCGCCCTGAACATTTGGGCGCTGTTCAATATCTGGAACGCGCGCACTGAAACGCTCACGAAGGTCCTTTGGACGGCGGGTGTTTTGATCTTCCCAGTAGGTGGCTTTCTGGCGTGGTTGCTATTTGGCCCGAAAGCCGCGTCCTAGCGCCCTTCACCCATCAATAATATCGGCGGCGGCGCGTTCCGCCGCCCATTTTTCTTCGGCCACCCGGCGCAGCAAGGCCGCATTGCGCAGATTACCGCGCCAGCCAATGTCAAATATATCCCCGATGACCGGCACCAGCCCGATCAGCCAGTCAATAAAGACGTTAAAGCCCATCTGCGCGTAATGACGTTTGCCCGCGCCAATATGCTGACCATGGCCGACGATAAAGGCGGCTATCCCCAGACTGATCGTATCCCCTATTCCCGGGATCAAACCGACAAGTGTGTCGACCCCAAGCGGAATTTCGGTTCCGGGGATCGTAAAGGCTGCATCCATGGTGCGCGCGAGGGCCTCTGCACGGTCCAGAATATCCGCTTCTGCCGCATGGCGCGCCAAAAGATCATCCTGCATCGCCGCTTTTTCAGCCGCGCTTAAGCCCGCCGCAGCCTGAGCCGTTGGAGAATTTATCTGTCCCATACGGACGTCTTGGCAAAAGTCTGACAAAAAAACGAGCCGTCCTGAAGACTATCTTTTGGACGGCTCAAATGTCTTTGCTGGGTTTGGCTGAATTTATTGGCTGAGATGCGTTGCCGCCACCGTTTCATGGCGCACGAGGCGATTGGTAAATGTCATGCCACGATGTTCTAGCGTGACTGTGTCCAACACTTCTGGATCGAGTGTCGGATCTGGCAAATCGGCAACGGTCAGAACATGGTTCAGGAACAGATTGCCCGCTTCATCCTCGACGACATAAGCCTCTGTCGTTTGTACATCGAGCGCGCCAAGCACGGCCGTTTCACGCGGGCTATCGACACGGAATTGGGCGTCCCCGACTGTGCCATCCGCATCAATCGTTTTGACCATGACCGTCGTTCGGCTCTCTGGCGCTTTGTCCATATCACCGGCTGTTGCAGGCAAGGCAAAGAGAGCGGTTGTAAAAATCAGGGTTGAGGCGGTTAGGGCGCGTGTCATGGGGGATCCTCGCATTATGGTTAATTGGTCTTTGTCCCTAACCTACGCGGATCGCCCTATCGCTGTTCCCAACTTTCAATAACGGCCCTTCAAGTCCGTGTGAGGGACGAAAAGTTATTAGGGAAAGATTAGAGGGGGAATAGGGCGCGATTAGGCCGCAATAAGGCGGTCAACCTCATTGACCAGATCGCGCAGATGGACGGGCTTAGACAGAACCGTCTGCTGCGAAGCATCCGCATCTGACATAGCCACCGCCGCAAAGCCTGTAATAAACATGACTTTGATCCCGGGGGACAATCGCTCGGCCTCTTTGGCCAGCTCAATCCCGTCCATGCCCGGCATCATAATGTCGGTCAGCAGAAGATCGAACGCGCCGTCCGCGAACTTCAGCGCGCGCAGCGCCCTTTCCCCATCTGAGCAGGCAATGACGTGGTGGCCGGCTTTTTCGAGGGCTTTTTCAAAAAAGCGACGCATATCCGCATCATCTTCTGCATAGAGAATTGTCGCCATGTCTTTCCCTCTTCCCATGCCGCATCACGCAGCCTGGCCCATACGATAATGTGACGGCGATGACAGCCCCGGTCAAATACCAAAGCACAAGCCTGCAAGTCATGCGCCAGACGAACCGCACAGCTGTTATACGACCTTCGCGTTCTGCGACGCATGGACGCCATGCCCGCAGTGACTTAAAAAAATCTGACGATTGTTGAGAAAACCCGCTACAGAGTTGTGGTGAGTATAGATCAACCTCATAATGACCCGCAGGACCACCCGGCTAATGACCGGCTGGACGCCGAAGCCTTGGCCGCGCTTTCGCCCGGATATGATATTTTTCGCCCCAAGCATTGGCAGGCGGGAATCGTTTTCGCCTCCCCGCATTCAGGCCGTCACTACCCACAGAGCTTCCAAAATCAAAGCCCGCTGTCGATTGCGCAGTTGCGCCGCAATGAAGATATTTTTGTCGATCAGCTTGTGGCCGGCTGTGTGCCCAGCGGTGCGCCACTGCTCAGCGCGCGCTTTCCGCGCTGTTATGTCGATGTGAATCGCGCACCGACCGAATTGCCGCTAGATTGGGCGATTTCAACACATGCAGAAACCCCTCGCGCCGCCGCGGGTCTGGGCGTTGTCCCGACCCATATGAGCGAGCGGACCCCGATTTATCGCACGCCGCCAACCCGCGCCGAAGCCCATGCGCGTCTGCGCGCGCTTTATGATCCTTATCACGCCGCGCTCGCCGGATTGATCCAAGATGCACAGACCCGCTTTGGGCAATGTTTGCTGGTGGATTGCCACTCTATGCCCGGCTTTGCACCGATGGGATCGCGCCGTCCGGACATTATTCTGGGCGATCGCTTTGGGCGCTCTTGCACAGGGGAAACGCTGGCCATGGTGCGGACCTTATTTCAGCAAGAAGGCTATTCGATTGCGGTAAACTACCCATATGCAGGCGGATTTATCACAGAGCATTATGGCCAGCCTGCCCTCGGCGTGGAAGTCATTCAGATCGAAATTAACCGCGATCTCTATCTTAATCCGGTCACATTGGCCCCCAAGCGCGGCTATGATCGCCTCTCCCAAGCCCTCGATCGGATCATGGCAAGTTTGATTGAGGCCCGTAAGCCGAACGATATTGCCGCCCAATAGGGTGGGCGTGAGTGTGTCAGCGGCAAAATTACCGCCCAGAATTCGCGCAACACGTGCCCCATTCTGATACAGCGCACGGTTAACACGAAGGTTTCGCGTCTCAGGGGCGCGAGTCTTTGCCGGAAATTCCCTCCCTTTTCAGGCGAACAACCCTCGCGCGGGCTGGCACGCCGCTTGCTCTCTTTAAAAGCGAAACTGAATTTGGCCCGCCCGTGAAAGACCCGGAGAGACCCATGACTAGCGATATTGACCTTCACGTCGGCAAACGTTTGCGCCGGCGTCGCCGCCTGCTGGGCCTGACCCAACAAGCGCTGGCCGAACAAGTCGGCATCCGCTTCCAGCAAATCCAGAAATATGAATGCGGCGCGAACCGCGTTTCGGCCGCCCGCCTGTTTGAGTTATCCGAGGCTCTGTCGGTGCCTGTCCAATATTTCTATGAGGGCCTGTCGGAACGCGACGAATTTGCCGAAGAAACAACCGATCAAATCGCCCCGGATGTTTTATCGAAAAAAGAAACGATGGATCTGGTCCGTGCGTATTACGCGATGGGCGAAGGCCCGCGGAAGCATTTGCTCGATCTTGCCAAAAGTCTCGAAGGGTCGTCTAAACCTAATCTGCGGCTTGTCGCGCGCTAAAGCCCGGCCTAAGCGTCGGCTATGACAGCCGACCTTAGAAGCGCCTTAGAGGCGCGCCGCGCCCTGATCCCAGACTTGTGTGAGGCGGCGCGCACCATCGCCCTGCCCTTATTCGAGAGCGGCGTGGACGCCGAAAATAAAGCCGACGCTGATTTTCCCGGCAACTATGATCCCGTGACGGAAGCCGATCGTGAATCAGAGCGCGTGATCCGTCATTTGATTCAGGCAAAGTTTCCCAACGACACGATCGAAGGCGAAGAATTGGGGACGGATACGGGGTCCAATGCGTTCACATGGACAATCGATCCCATTGACGGCACGCGCGGCTTTATTTCCGGCGTCCCGGTTTGGAGCACACTCATCGCGGTGAGCCATAACGACGTGCCGGTTCTCGGCTGTATTGACCTGCCCGCCCTGAACCGCATGGCGATTGGTGATAATGACATCGCGACTTTGTTTCATGACGATGGGCGAGAACAGCCCCTCAAAGTGCGCACTATCCAAACCCTGTCCGAGGCCCGCCTCGGCTGCACGCAGCCTTTTGGCATGTTCAAACCGGGCGAATTGGCGGCCTATAAGATCATTCAAAGCGGCTGCGCGCTTTCGCGGCTCGGGCTGGATGCTTTTGGCTATGTTTTGCTCGCCCAAGGCCGGATGGACCTGATTATTGAAGCCGGCATGAAGCCCTGTGACGTCCGCGCGCTCATGCCCGTCGTGCGCGGCGCCGGCGGCGTGATCACAGACTGGCATGGCGGCGATCCGTCCAACGGCCCGCGCCTTGTCGCTTGTGGCAGCCCAGAGCTGATGCCTGAAATATATACCTATTTGGGCCGCGCTATGACGTGAAAAGCCCCTTCCCGCCTTTCTTAAACCTCGGTCAGATTCTGTGACCGTGACTTGCGAAAGGGGCAAAGCGCTCCCTATCTTTCCAGTACATTAACTCGTCACTGGATCCTTTGGAGCTTTCGCCTTGAAAAACGTCCTTATCCTCTCCGCCGCTGCGCTCGCTTTGGTCACTGCGCCCGTTGCGCTGAGCCAAGTCACCGCAGAAAGCCCCACTCCGCTGCAGCCTGTTCAGTTCTTTGGCCAAAGTAGCAGCCAATCCGCCATGAGCTTTGATCCACAACGCGGCGTGCTAACCATGGCGCCATTGCTCGAACGCGTCACGCCCGCCGTGGTGTCGATCAATACGGAAGTCGAGCAGCGCGACCGCGAAGAAATGTCCGAACGCGAAGAACTACTGGAACGCTTCTTTGGTGGTCGAATTCCAGGCAACAACCAGCCCCGCGCCGGGCTCGGCTCTGGCGTGATTGTCGACGCCGATGAAGGCCTGATCCTGACGAATAATCACGTCATTGACGGCGCAGACACGATCAATGTGACGCTGGAAGATCGCCGTCGCTATGAAGCCGAAGTCGTCGGAACGGACCCGGCGTCTGATATTGCGCTGCTCAAGATCGACGCGCGCAGCCTCACCGCATTGAGCCTTGCTGACAGTGAAGATGTGCTGGTCGGTGATTATGTCATTGCGGTCGGTAATCCATTCGGTCTGTCCTCGACCGTCACGTCCGGCATTGTCTCCGCTCTTGGGCGGGACCAGCGGGGCGGTGATACCTATTCCGATTACATCCAAACGGACGCGGCGATTAACCCGGGCAATAGTGGCGGGGCGCTCGTCAATTCCAAAGGCGAGCTGATTGGGATTAACACGGCGATCATCTCCCGCTCGGGTTCGAACGCCGGGATTGGCTTTGCCGTGCCAACGCGGATTGTGCGCAACGTGATGGGTCAGATCCAAGAATTTGGCGAAGTCCGCCGCGGTCGCATTGGTGTGTTGATCAATAATGTCACGCCAGAACTGCGCGAAGGCTTAGGCCTTTCCAGCCTGAACGGCGCGCTCGTTTCTGACGTTGTCGAAGATAGCCCCGCGGAAAAAGCAGGCCTACGCGGCGGCGATGTCGTGATCGCCTTTAATGGCGAGGAAGTGGAAGACAGCTCTGATCTGCGCAATGCGGT
>CAWUKE010000147.1:0-5870 GCA_963922935.1 uncultured Alphaproteobacteria bacterium
CGTCTTAGAGATTGAGCTTAACCCCAAAGCCGTGACGGATGCGCGCCAACGTATTCCGGCCTGGCGACAGCGCGGCGACCGCCCTATATCGTCCGCGCTATGATCCGGTATGATCTCCAATGCTCGCGCGGTCACGCGTTTGAAGGCTGGTTTAGTTCCAGTGCGGACTATGATGATCAGCGAGAAAAAGGCTGGCTGAGCTGCCCGGAATGCGGGGACGCCAAGGTCGAAAAAGCGATCATGGCGCCAGCGGTCAAGCGTACCGATAAATCTGCCGACATTGCCGCCGCGATCCGAAAAGAGATTGCTGATAATTGCGATGATGTGGGTGAGAATTTCGCCGATGAAGCGCGGGCTATGTATTATGGCGAAAAGCCGAGCCGCGGCATTTACGGCAAAGCCACGCCGGACCAAGCCAAGGCCTTGCATGAAGAAGGGGTTCCAGCGCTGCCGATCCCGCCTGCGCTTGATCCGAAGAGGGCGGAAAAGAAGCTCAATTAAATCGCGACTTCCAGCGTGACGTGGGCCGTGTCACCGACGCTTAAATCTTCTTTGGTTCGCACTGCTTTTTTCACGGGTAAAATATAGCCGCCGCGGTCTTTGTTCGGGAAAACGCTGGTTTTCCACGTCGAACTGCCAATCGTGACGCTCACTTTGACAGAACCAAACCCGCCTTTCGTGCCGCCCGCGAATAGCTTGATTGCGTCGCTTTCCTCCGGCGGAACGGTGAGGAAATGCCATGCGCCTTTTTCCGCTTGCCAGATCCATAGCTCAGATTTGAAATCAATCGGGATCATCGCAATCTATATTATTTAAGCGCGGTTTTCAACTCGGCCGTTTGATCTCGCAGCACGGCTTTGTCGAGTGTCTTGCCTTTAGACAGTGCCATCCGCGCCATCATGAAATCGCGCGGTGCATTGACGGCATCAACGGCCAGCAAGCGGTCGCCTTTGAAGTAATAAGCGGCGAAACTATGCGCGGCCTGATCGCCACGAACGACCACGTCATCATAGCCGTCGGACAGCCCAGCAATCTGTAGCTTCAGGTCAAATTGATCCGACCAGAACCAGGGCAAGGCCTCATGCGGTTTGGGCTGGCCCGTGATGAACCGCGCAACGGTTTTGCCTTGTTCTGTCGCATCAGGGACGCTCTCGATCCGGACCTCGCGCTCATAAAGCGGGCTATATTGCGCGGCGACATCACCAATGGCGAAAATATCAGGATGAGAGGTCTGGCAATATTCATTGACCTGAATACCGTTGCTGATCGTCAGGCCCGCAAACTCAGCCAGGTCCGTATTGGGGATCACGCCAATGCCAATAATGACAAGGTCCGCAGGGTGAGATTGCCCGCAAGAGGTTTTGACCAGATGCGGACTCGCATTGCCGCCCGCAATCTCGCTCGCCAGACAGCCTTCTAGGATCGTGACGCCCGCCTCGCGGTGAACCTGCCGATAAAAGTCGCTCATGACGGGCGAGGTGACGCGCTGCAGGATACGGTCTTGCGCTTCTAGCAAGGTCACTTCCATGCCGAGCTTGGTTAGACTCGCCGCCGTTTCCAGCCCGATATAGCCGCCACCAATGATGACCGCGCGCCCGCCTTTGACAATCTTTGCGCGGATCGCTTCCACGTCCTGTGTGTCGCGCAGATAATAGACGCCGTTCCGGTCTGCGCCGGGAATAGGCAAGGGCCGGACCCGCGCCCCTGTGGCCAAGATCAGATGCGACCAAGCCAAGCGCTCGCCACTGTCGAGCTGCACGGTTTTATCGTCTGTGTGGATCGCGCCGACCCGCTCGCCGAGTCGCAGCGTGATGTCATGCTCCGCATAGCTCTCTTCAGGGCGGAGGAGGAGCGATGCGCGGTCGGCTTCGCCCGAGAGATAGGCTTTGGATAAAGGCGGGCGGTGATAGGGTGCCACCGTTTCTTCACCGATCAGCGTGATCGCCCCGTCATAGCCCATTTGGCGCAGGCTTGAGGCGGCCCCTGCGCCGGCATGGCTGGCGCCAACGATAATGACATGATCTTCGCTCATGACGGTCTCATAAGGGGCCGCTGCCTATTCGTGAATGGCTTTCTGAAGCCAACATAAATGCAGTGGCGGCTATCCGGTTTCAGTGATTGGCGTGGGCGGAATTACCCCTTATATCATAGGCGTAGCCGAACAAAGGATATCGCATGGGCAAGGAATTGCTGAACTGGGAAAATGGTCGCTGGATCGGGCAGACGCTCGAGGTCCCGAATGGCGTCTGTGCGGTCCCGGGCAATGATCTGGACGGCTATCCCGAAGGCTTGCCTTACACGGATGAGGTCAAGGCCGCGACGGATCACCTTTACGAAAAGGTCGCGGACTTCATCCCCAAGGTCGAATGGCCCGCTTACGCGCCGCTTGTTCACGCGATCAATCAGCTCAAGGTCGAGAAAAACGCGGTTGTTCTCGCCCATAATTATATGACGCCCGATATCTTCGCCCTGGTCGGTGATTATGTCGGCGACAGTCTCGGTCTCGCGATTGAAGCGACGAAAACTGACGCGGATATGATCATCCAGGGCGGCGTCCACTTTATGGCGGAGACGTCCAAAATCCTTTGCCCAGAAAAGCGCGTCTTCATCCCATCCATGCGCGCCGGCTGTTCACTCGCCAGTTCCATAACAGGCGCGGATGTGCAGCTGATCAAGCAGCGCTATCCGGGCATCCCGGTCGTGACCTATGTGAATACAACGGCGGATGTGAAAGCCGAAACCGACATTTGCTGCACCAGCTCCAACGCCGTCGCCATCGTCGAACATATCGCCGCCGAATGGGGCGTGGATAAAGTCATCATGTTGCCAGACGAGTTCCTCGCCAAAAACGTGGCGCGCCAGACGGATATAGACATCATTGCCTGGCATGGGCGCTGCGAAGTCCACGCGCGTTTCTCTGCCCAAGACGTGCGCGACATGCGCGCGGCCAACCCAGGCGTTGTGGTGCTGGCCCACCCGGAATGCCCGCCGGAAGTCGTCGCGGAATCTGACTTCACCGGCTCAACGAAGGCGATGAGCGATTATGTCGGCGATCATAAGCCGGGCAAGGTTATTCTGCTGACGGAATGTTCGATGTCGGACAATGTCGCGATGGCGAATCCGGACACAGACTTTGTCCGGCCGTGCAATCTCTGCCCGCATATGAAGCGGATCACGCTGGAAAACCTCTATGAGTGCCTCCGCGATGAAACCAATGAAGTGCTGGTCCCAGAACCCATGCGCACCCAAGCCTATGACGCGGTCATGAAAATGATCGAAGTCAGCTTCCCCAAGGAAAAAGGCTATTTTGATCCGGACAGTCCGATCAAGGATATTCAGGTCATTTAAGCGGGCTTTGCGCGGGCGACCCTACTCCGCTAAGCTCGCCCGGAGTGGTTCTTCCTGCGGCATGCCGATTGCGTGGAAGCCGCCATCGACATGGTGGGTTTCGCCCGTGCAGGAGAGGCCCAGGTCTGAGAGCAGGTAGAGCGCCGCGCCTGCCACCCCTTTCGGGTCGGTATTGTCCTGCATGGCGCTGGCGGCTTTATTGAAGCGGAACATGTGACGGCCTGACCCAATACCGGCGGCAGCCAGCGTCTTGATCGGTCCGGCGCTAATCGCGTTGACGCGAATACCCCGCGGGCCGAGGTCGGCGGCGATATAGCGTGTGCAGGCTTCCAGTGCGGCCTTTGCCACACCCATGACGTTATAGTTCGGCACGACACGTTCTGAGCCCAAATAGGTCAGCGTCACCATTGCGCCGCCATCATTCATGATGTGGCTCGCGCGGCGGGCCGCATCGACAAAGCTATAGGCGCTGATATCCAGCGCTGATTTGAACCCGTCCCGCGTCGTGTTCTCGACAAAGTTCCCGGCCAGTTGATCCTTGCCTGCAAAGGCGATGGCGTGAACGAGGAAGTCGATCTTGCCCCATTTAGCCTCCAGCGCTTTGAACGTCGCATCCATTTGGTCATCATTGGTGACGTCGCAGTCCAGCAGAAAATCGCTGCCCACGCTTTCGGCCAGAGGCTTAACCCGGCGGAGCAGCTTATCGCCCTGATAGGTGAAGGCCAGCTCCGCGCCTTGCGCGGCGAGCCCACGCGCGATGGCCCAGGCGATGGAATTCTTATTCGCCACGCCCATGATGAGCCCGCGCTTGCCCGCCATTAACGTGCCCGTTGGAAAGTCGCTCTCGGCCATGATTGTCCCTCACTTAAAGCCCGAATTCGTTTGACGCTTGCCTACGCCCGGAAAGCCCGCCCCGCAAGCCATCCTGTTCGCCTATCCGCCGCCTCTTCCCCTCTATTCTCCTTAGGGGCGAGTCATATCCATCGACTGCAATTTGCCTGTAAAAAGGGGTGCTTACAACCTTGTGAGCGGCCTGTGGCTTTGGCAGTGAAAACTGGAAGTGTGGGAGTTTCAAGGGTTCGTGTCCCAACCAATCTTAAGTCTGATGGTTACAGCAGAGACGCCCGTGACAGGGCTGACGGCCCTAACGGCGCTGCAAGATGTTCTGCGCGATGCACCCTCTCCGCAGGCGGCCTTTGATCTCTATGTCGAGCGAATGGAACGGCACGGCTTTCACCACGTCTTTGCAGGCCGGTTGAGCCTGGCCATGCTCACGGACCTGACGCCGGATCCCTTTGTCTATGTCAATGCGAGCGAGGATTTTGTCCGCCACTATCTGCGCGAAGGGCTCTATGTGCATGATCCGGTCTTTGCCCTAGCGCGGCGGAGCAATCGCCCCTTCCGCTGGCGGGAGGCGACAGACCACGCGACACCTGCCCAAGCCAAGACCGTCGCCGCCTTCCATGCCGCCGGATTTACCCATGGTCTGGCCGTGCCGGTGGACCGGGTGGGGGGCGTGATGGGCATTGCCACACTCGGCCGGGGGAGTGACTTTGAGTTATCCCCTGAAGCGCTGATCGAAATTGAAATCGTGACCCGCACATTTTTCGCTGTCTGTGACCGTCTGCGTGCGGCCAGTGGGGCGGAAGCGATCACGCTGAGCCCGCGGGAAATGGATGTGCTGTCGCTCGTCGCGGAAGGCAAAACCAATTGGGAAACCGGGCAGATTTTAGGCCTCTCAGAATATAGCATTCGCGACCATATGAAGACGCTGTCCCGCCGCCTGCAAACGACGAACCGCACCCATACGGTCGTGCGCGCCATGCAGCTCGGCCTGATCATGGCCTGATCATGGTCTGGCGGGACTAACAGGGGCTGCGGCTGGACTCGCCTCTGAGGCGACTTGTCCGAAACGTCTACCTAAATGTAGTGTGGTCGGCTGTTATATGATCCGATTATGCCAGCCGGGTCGAAGCGCCTGCGCGCCTCGGCTAGATGTGGGCGCTCATGCGGTTTGCCAACGTCTACGCCCGTCCCCCGACGCGCCCTCACGGCCTTGGTCGCTCAGTGCCCCGAGCGACACCCCCGAGAGATTTGGTGATGTCGGGGGGTGGGTAAACCCATTGGGCCCCAACCAAAGCCCAAAGCGCGCCTCCAGCCGAAACGCAGCTCACCCCCAATCAAGTTGAGGGCAGGCTCCACGCGCGCAGCGCGTGAGTAAGATGTGGTTTCGGCTAGCCTGCGAAGCAGCCGAGCGCAGCGAGAGAAAATACTGTTCCTTTTTCCCGCTCTCGCCGGCTTGACCGGCGAGCCCATCACCCATCGCTCTCGTCAATTTGGAAGGGGTTGGGAGATGGACCCACCGATCAAGTCGGTGGGAGCGGATTTAACAGATGTGTTTGATTTGCGGGTAGCCGCCATTGTCCTACCACCGGGCGGTCCGGCGGCCATCATCTTGCGTATCCTCGAAACTGACGAGGCGCGGGGTTGTCCCGGCGACCGGGACATATGGAAATTACCGT
>CAWUKE010000148.1:0-5855 GCA_963922935.1 uncultured Alphaproteobacteria bacterium
TCTTGGACTGATCTGCCCAGAGCCCAATGGGGCAGAGGCGGCGTGGGCAGGGGACCTTCCTCTGCTCGCGCCGCAGACTCTTATTCAGTTGATCAATCACTTTAAGGGTTCGCAAATATTAGCGCGACCTGAACCCGGCGATCTGCTGGATAATCGCACGCAAGTGCCGGATCTGCGCGATGTTCGGGGGCAGGAAACGGCGAAGCGGGCCTTAGAAATTGCGGCGGCCGGCGGACATAATCTGTTGATGGTCGGCCCGCCTGGCTCAGGCAAATCCATGCTAGCGGCGCGCCTGCCAGGTCTCTTACCTCCGCTCGACGCGCGTGAACTCCTCGACGTGTCGATGATCCATTCGGTCGCCGGATTGTTAGAGCGGGGCGAGCTGACACGCTCGCGTCCGTTCCGCGCGCCGCATCATAGCGCGTCCATGCCAGCGCTTGTTGGTGGTGGGGCGAAAGCGCGACCAGGGGAAGCCAGCTTGGCGCATCGCGGGGTCTTGTTCTTGGACGAACTGCCGGAGTTTACGCCGCAAGTTCTCGATAGTTTGCGTCAGCCTTTGGAGACAGGCTCTATTTCGGTCGCCCGGGCTAATGCGCATGTGACTTATCCGGCCCGGTTTCAGCTTGTTGCGGCGATGAACCCTTGTCGCTGTGGAACGGGCGGGGCGGATGGCATCGCCTGTCGGCGCGGCGCGCGCTGCGCTGCGGACTATCAAGCGCGTGTCTCTGGGCCCTTTATGGACCGGATCGATATTCAGATTGACGTTCCGGCTGTAACGCCAGCTGACCTAGCTCTGCCGCCTGCCCAAGAAGGCACAGCCGAAGTGGCCGCGCGTGTTGCGGCGGCGCGGGCCGCCCAGATGGCGCGCAATGACGGGCTGACGAATGCGGACCTTCCGCAAAACCTGCTTGACCGCGTGACGCAACCGGATGAGCCGGGGAGGGCCTTGCTCTTAAAGGCGGCGGAAAGCTTGGGGCTGACCGCACGGGGTTATCACCGGACTTTGCGCGTGGCGCGGACCTTGGCTGATCTGGCCGGTTCAGAGGATGTGCGTCGTTTGCACATTGCGGAGGCTTTGGCCCATCGTCGGGTCCGTCGCGCACCGTCTGCGGCAAACTTATCGCCACGGTCGCGTCCTGCTAATCGGTCTCCGCGCAATCCCTTCTACTCTTAAACTGTCACATAGCTTGCGGAAATCGCGCTGCAGGTAAGATGGTATTAAGGATGTTTAGGCATCTCTTCTTTGACTCTGTGCGCGAGACGTCGCGCTTTTGGCTCTTAGGGATATGCGATGCACCAGTCGCCAGACGATATCTTCGCCGCCCATTTCTGGGCTTGGCCCGATCCGGCGCTTAAGCGCGACGCCCATGGGCGTGTGCTATTCGTCAATGCGGCCTTCCTTCAGCTCTTTGGCGGACGGGTTGAAGATTGGCGCGGCCAAACCGTGCAAGGCTGGGCGGCGCCGCAAGCGGGCCCAATGCCGACGCGCTTTGAGATCCGAACGCCAGCGCAAAGTGATAGCCCTGAGCAGATCTATGACTGGATTGAATTATCAGAACCAGACGGCAGCGCTTTCGCTCTGGCGCGCAATGTTACGCTCTTCGCGTCTGCGACAGCGGCACCGCAAGACGTCCAGACGCCGGCACATAGAGAGACCGCCCAACCGGCCTATGGCGGGGCTATGGACGCTTCATCTACCCCGTCGACCGCAGCGCCTTCAGTCGTAGCCGATCCCGCGCCATCCCTAGATACGTTAGTTGAGGCAAATGTACCACCTGTCGCCGACGTGCCAGCGCTGGACGTCCCAAATATTGAAGTCCCGGTTTTAGAAACGCCTGACATTAGCGTGCCGCCTGTCAACGCGGCGCCTGCTGCTTTGGCGGAAACGTCCGTTGTTGCTCAACCGGCGACTGTGCCTTCGGTTTCAGAAGACGCTGCTTCATATCGTGCGGCGACAGAGGAGGTTGTGTCCAGCCCGTCCATGGACGTCCCGCCCTCTCTTGATGCCGCGCCAACGATAGACCCACAACCTGTTGCAGCCGCACCGACACTGGACCCAGAGCAACCACCTCAGATTGACCCAAAGCCCGCTCCCGTCGCGGAGCGCCCGGCCGAACGCGATTTTGAGCGCCGGGCTTTGCCAATTGAAAATGGCGACGCTGTTCTGGGCAATAACTGGCGTGACGCGGTTATCGCCAAGGCCGTGGGTGTTGTTGAGGCGCCCGAAGACGAGCCCGCCAGCGAACCGGTAGATGAGATGCCAGTTTCCGACACTACTGAGCCCATTCGGATCCTGCTTGCCGAGGATAATGCAATCAACGCCCTTTTGACCCGGACCTTGTTAGAGGCTGAAGGCCATACAGTCGAAACGGTTGAAGACGGACAGCTCGCTGTTGAAGCGATGAAGTCTTCAAATTTCGATATGATTTTCATGGATATGCGCATGCCGAACATGGACGGGCTCGAAGCCACGCGCAAAATTCGGACCTTGCCCAATGTTCCGAGTTCTCTGCCGATTGTTGCCCTAACGGCGAATGCTTTTGATGACGACCGCAATGCCTGTTTCGATAGCGGTATGAACGATTTTATGACCAAGCCCGTCTCGGCGGAAGAATTATCTGAAATGGTCGCACGCTGGACGGGGCAATCGGATCAAGCTCTCGCGAGCTAGGCTTTTAGGGACAACCCTCTGCAAAACGGACTTTGGTTCGTGATTTAGCCGTAATCCGGCCTTGTCTGTGCCGCACGGGCGCGGCAAGCCGGTACGCATGAGTGATAGCCTTAGTGCGACACGCCCGACACTAGCCGAGACCTTTGGTCTGGTCCTGAAAAGTCCGCGCAATGCTGCCATGCTCTTTCTGGGCATGAGTGCGGGCTTGCCAATCATGCTGGTCTATCAGGTCTTGTCGATTTGGATGCGGGAAGCGGATGTGTCGCGTTCAACGATCGGATTTTTTGTCTGGGTCGGTTTTGCCTATAGTTTGAAATTTCTCTGGGCGCCGTTAGTGGACCGCGTACGCATTCCGGGCTTCTCGCGGTGGTTGGGTAATCGTCGGGGATGGACGCTCTTTGCAATCCTCGGCACTGCTTTGGCCATGTGGGGGATGAGTACACAGAACCCGGCAGAGGATCTGGCGGCGGTGGCTGTCTGCGCCGTTCTTATCGCCTTTGCCAGCGCAACTTTGGACATTTGCGTTGATGCGTGGCGTGTCGACAACGCAACGAATGCCGAACAAGCCATGGTCAGTGCGATTTATCAATTGGGCTACCGATTTGGCATGATCGCAGCCGTAACGGGCGGTCTGTTTATCGCGGATATTGGCGGGTTTAAAATGACCTATCTGCTGCTGGGTGTGCTCGCGGCCATCGGCGCGTCAACAACACTTTGGGCCCCCGACATCAGAGCCACCGAGCAACATCGCATGTCCGCGGCGAAAGCCATCCCACTGGGTGTGTTGACGCTTGTCGCCATAGCCGCTTTGCTCTGGATCGGCCTTCAGCCAGGAGGCTGGCTGCGCATGATCATTAGCTGGCTTGGCGCAGGAGTCAGTGCGATCCCGCCGCGGTGGGGGGCAGGTCTTTTCGCGCTTATTCTGGCAAGCCCTTTCCTGCTGGCCATATATTTTACGACCCGAATGGGACGGGACCAATTACAAGCGGGCACGATCTATGCGGTGCCGATCCTCGGCGATTTTGCCGATTTGGTTCGCCGAACAGGTCTTATGGCTTTGGTCGTTTTAGGGATCGTGGTGACGTACCGGATCAGCGACACAACAATGGGCGTGATGACAGGTCCGCTTTATATCGATCTTGGCTATGAAAAATCGACCATTGGGACAGTAAAAGGCCTCTTCGGTATTTCGATTATGATCCTCGGGGCTTTTTTAGGGGGCTTCTCAGCGACCCGTTACGGCATGGGGCGCAGCATGGTGATCGGGGCTATCCTGACAATTCTGACCAATCTCGCCTTTGCTTGGTTAGCAACGGTTACGGTTCCGCGTGCGGCCTATCTCTTCGTGACGATTGGGGCGGATAATGTAGCGGCGGGTTTTGCCGGGGGTGTCTTTATCGCCTTCATGTCGATCCTGACCAATAAAGCGATGAGCGCGACACAATATGCCTTGTTCAGTTCCTTATTTGCATTCTTCGGAAAATCATTAGCTGGGTTCTCTGGCGTTCTGGCTGATGCTGTTGGCTATGAAGCCTTCTTTATCATCACAGGCTTGTTTGGGCTCCCCGCTTTGATTTTATCGATTTGGACCTGGCTATCTGGGTTTACAGATGGCGTAGATGAGGTGGCCACACCGGCATCGGGACCTTTTGTTCAAAGTCCACTCGCCCCGACGCTGGCTTCGACGCCTGTGTCTGCTGTCCAGCCTGCTCTTGAGCCGGCCCGCAAATAACGGCACAGACGCTTTCGATGAACAAGCCTGTCGATAAGACCCAGACTTCGGCCAAAGCGAGCAAGCCGACGCCGATGATGGCGCAATATTTGGCGATTAAAGCCGATGTTGGCCCCGAAGCGCTACTCTTCTACCGCATGGGTGATTTTTACGAGCTGTTCTTCGATGATGCCGTCCGCGCCTCTGCCGCGCTCGATATTGCTCTGACAAAACGCGGCAAACATGCCGGTGCGGCGATCCCTATGTGCGGTGTGCCGGTCCATGCTGCCGAAGCTTATCTGGCGCGCCTGATCAAAGCCGGATTTCGCGTTGCTGTCTGTGAACAAACGGAAGACCCGGCGGAGGCCAAAAAGCGGGGCAGCAAAGCTGTGGTTCGTCGCGAAGTGGTTCGCCTCGTCACCCCCGGCACGCTCTCAGAAGATACGTTGCTGGATGCTAAGGGAAGCAATATCCTCGCCGCACTCTTCATTGGGCGCATTGGCGATGCCGCGCTAGCCTGGGCTGATATTTCCGATGGGTCCTTTCAGACCTGTGCGGTCGCGCCGGACGATTTGATGGCCGAGGTCGCGGCCTTGCGTCCGTCTGAGTTATTGTTGCCCGAAAGCCTCTACACGGATTGGGTTGATGCGGGCATTGCCTTGACGCCGCTCGCGCCCACGAAATTTGATCGTCGCGCTGGCGATGCGCTTTTATCAGACCGCTTTGGCGTGGGCTCACTTGACGGTTTCGGTGATTTCACAGCGGAAGAAATTTGTGCCGCCGGAGCCTTGGTTGATTATGTCGAACTAACGCAAGCGGGTGGGCGGACGGCTTTGTCTGCGCCGCGCCGGGCGTTGCGCTCGGGATGGCTCTCTATCGACATGGCGACGCGGGCGTCTTTGGAAATTGATCGGACATTATCCGGGAAGCGCGCGGGTAGTCTGCTGTCTGTCATAGATCGCACCGTGACAGGTCCAGGCGCGCGGCTTTTGGCGGATCGGTTGCGCCGACCGCTGACCGACCTCCACACTATTCGCGCGCGTTTGGATGCCGTCCAACAGCTCCATGATAATCCAGACTTCCGAACGGCTTTAATCCAAGCTTTGAAAGGCACTGGCGATGCCGCCCGTAGCCTGTCCCGCTTGCAATTAAGGCGAGGCGGACCGCGAGACCTCTCTACAATCGCCAATGCCATAGCGACAGGTGAGGCGATCAATGCCGACCTTGCTAGCCGTCCATCGCTCGCATTAGTCGATGAGTTGGAGGGCCAATGCGCGGCCTTGTCGCTCGCCGATAAAGCGGCGCTGGCGACTTTTGTGCGCGATCTCTCCAAGGCGCTTGTCGATGAACCGCCGCTGCAGGCCAGTGCGGGCGGGTTAATCCGGCCGGGCTGGTCCTCAGAGATTGATCGCTTGCGTTCCCTTCGGGATGAAAGTCGTCGGTCTATTGCGGCCCTACAAGGAAAATATGCAA
>CAWUKE010000149.1:0-5828 GCA_963922935.1 uncultured Alphaproteobacteria bacterium
TTGCTGGCGGAAAAAGGCGAAGCGCCAGAGCCACCTGAAAACCCAATGAGTGCAGACCGCGTTCGCTGGGAACATATTCAGCGCGTCTATGAACTTTGCGGCAAAAACGTTTCAGAGACAGCCCGCCGTCTCAGCATGCACCGTCGGACGCTGCAACGTATCTTGGCAAAACGCGCCCCGCGCTAGGCTAAATTCGACCTCTGAAAGCGGCTATGCCGCGAAGCCTGTCCCATTGCGCCCCGGGGCAGGCTTTTTTATGTGCCCTTCATCGCCAAACTAGGCTAGCGGCCTCTTATGGCTATTGCGACACCTTCTCGCCTTGCGCACATCCAATCGCTTCGAGGCATGGCCGCTTTGCTCGTCCTCTTGTCTCATCTGGTCCAAATTGAAGGCCGAACTGTAGACGCTCCTATTCTGCCCGAAAGCTTCACCTACGGCATGTTGGGCGTTGATTTATTCTTCGTCATTTCCGGATTTATCATGGTGTTTGTCACCCGAGACTGGGACAAGCCTGGGCGGGTTGGCGAGTTCTTATTCTCTCGGGCCGCCCGAATTTATCCGCTTTACTGGTTCGTCTCTGCGGCGGTTTTTGCCGTTTGGATCATCAGACCAGAACTGGTCTTTTCCAGCTCTCCTAACCAGCCCAACCCGCTCAACTCCGTCCTCTTATTTCCGTCTTTTGCTTATCCTCTGCTCGAAGTGGGATGGACGCTAGTCTATGAAATGGGCTTCTATTTTATCTTTGCCTTACTTTTGCTCCTACCGGGGCGTTTCCGACCTTTCGGGCTCCTGGTCTGGGCCGGCACTGTCGCGGTAGGTCTATCGCTAGGATGGCAAACGGCGAACGCTGTGGCCTTCCATTTGATCAATCCCTTAAGTTTTCAGTTCCTTGCCGGCGCAGCGATGGGTCTTGCCTTTCTGCGTTGGGATGGAAGCGCTCTGCTTGGCTGGATCCTCTTTATTGCTGGCGGATTGTCCTTAGGTCTCTGGCTCGTCATTGGCGGAGCCGTTTTCGACGATGGCTGGGCCCGGGTAATCCGCTTTACCCCGCCGGCAGCAGCACTCGTACTGGGCGCAGCCTTACTCGACCGGCACGGGGTCTCTGCCTCCAAGTATTGGGTCAGGCTCGGCGATTGGA
This sequence comes from uncultured Alphaproteobacteria bacterium, assembly GCA_963922935.1. Classification (GTDB taxonomy): domain Bacteria; phylum Pseudomonadota; class Alphaproteobacteria; order Caulobacterales; family Maricaulaceae; genus Litorimonas. Next base: position 1,139 of record CAWUKE010000149.1, read on the forward strand.
GCTATTCACTCTACCTCACGCACTTATTGAGCCTTGTTTTAGTGTCTAAGCTCTGGCGCGTTCTCGACTTAGGTCTTTCGCCCGTCTTTCTTTTGATTGCGGTCGTCTTTGCCATCATCATAGCCGGGCTGACTTACCGCATCGTCGAGGCGCCCTTACATGAGGGCGCACGAAAAATCCGGCGACGTTTATTTACGCCGCCGGACCCACAGTTTCGTTAATTGAAACGTCTATGATTAGCTTGTGTGATCGGCCGCAGGCAGCAGGACGCGGTTCACCACGTGGACAACCCCATTGGATGTCTCAACATCGGCCATCGCGACTTCGGCCAGACCGCCTTGCTCGTCTTTCACGAAGAGTGAGCCATTGGCCAGAACAGCAGTTAGGTTCGCGCCTGACAGCGTCTCTACGGTGACTGTGCCACCATTCTTCTTGGCTTTCTTTGTGATCTTGGCGGCATCGAATTCGCCAGCAATGACATGGCTTGTGAGCACGCGTGTCAGCTGACCTTTATTTTCTGGACGCAATAATGTGTCGACTGTGCCGGCTGGTAAGTCACCAAACGCACCATTTGTTGGGGCGAAGACCGTGAACGGGCCTTCCGCTTGCAGTGCGTCGACAAGATCAGCCGCCTGAACCGCAGCGACAAGTGTCGACAGATCATCAACGGACGCCGCTGTCTGAACAATATTCGGTGTGCCCGCTTCCGTAGCGTAAGACGCTTTCTGCATCTTCGCGCCGCCGCAGTTGCCTGCAAAGGCGGGCGCAGCCATACCGAAAGCTGCAATGGCGGTAACGGGGGCAATTTTTAAGAAGGTTTTCATGTGGGGGTCTCTCCGTGAAATTATGCGCCGCGACATGCGGCTCACAGTTTGGCTACGGCTGCTTTTCCTTAAGAGTTGCCCATCTCACGGCCATCTCGCGCGCACGTGACAAACCTGTCCACCCTGTCATCCAAGAGTCAGACTCCGGTTAGATTTCTGCGTCAGCCCGCCGCAGTTTTCACCTGTCGAAGCTTTACGGCAAGCCTGCTGTAAACGTCTCTGTTTCAGACACGGTCCGCCGCGCAATCCGGAGGTCCTGACTGCCACATCCCATTTGCGGACACGGCGTCAGCGACGGCACCTCATCCACATAGAGATATTTATGGACCGGATGCGTCGGTAAATCCCCAAGCTTAAAGTGCCAGCCATAGCCGCATTTCCGACAGGTCAGGTGTAACCTCTCTTCCGCGTCCAAATCCTGCAATTGAATATCGGCTTGCCATCCCATGGCACTCTCCTTTTTCTATTTTACCAAAAATCTTCGGGCTCAGGCACGCGGGTGAAGGCGATCTTGCCGCCCGACATTTCCCCGGCCTTGAGCGGCCACGGCCCGAGCGAAATGGCCGTCTTGCCAAAACGCTGATTGATCCCGTCCGTCATCGCCGTAATGTCTTCCCACTTGGCGCGGTGCGTATCGTCCGCGCCGAGCCAGTCGAGCTGTCGCGTGTCCGCTGGCGAAAGATCAGAGAGAAATACAGAGAGCTTTGACACACGGTCTCGCTTCCGGATCGGCAGGCGGTCCCAGATCCGCATCAGCGCCGCCATTATGGCCTGATCATCGGTCACTTGCGGCAAGGCTTCTGAACTGCCGAGCGGGCGGTCAGACACCGTCATCCGCACCGACAAATAGCCCGCGCGAAAGCCTTCGCGCCGCATCCGGCGCGCCGCTTTGGTCAGCAGGATCCGCGAAAAGCCTTTCACATAAGGCACATCTTGTTCGCCACGATTAAGCAGGCGCGAATGGCCGAACATGGACCGCTCTGTCGGCGCGGCCTTCACATCATAGCCGTGCAGCGCGTACCAAAACTGCTCCCCATGCACATTGCCCCAGATCGCGCGCAGCTGCTTGGGCGAGCTGTCCCAGAGCGCGCGCATGTCCGAAAGGCCCGCCTTGACCAGACGCGCCGACAGCCCCTTCCCGATGCCCGGGATCGCATGAAAAGACTGATCCAAAACCGGCCCGGGCAAGTCGCGCGGATGCAGCACGGTCAGCCCATCGGGCTTTTGCAGCTTACAGACGACTTTAGCCAAAAAGCGATTGGCGCTCATCCCGATGGACGCGGTGATATAGGCCCCGACATGATCCCGGATGCGGGATTTGATGGCGGCAGACAAGCCCTCGGGATCGCGCTGACCCGACTTGTCCACCACGCAGACGATCTCATCAATCGACTTGCGTTTATCGACCGGAATGACCTGCCCGATTTCGTTCAGCAGCGCATCATGCGCGCGGGCATAGAGGGCGGGCTTCTGCACGACGAACGCCATGTCGGGACAGGCGTCTTTGGCCTCCCGCGCGCTCATCACACCCGACACGCCCGCGGCCTTCGCTTCGCGCGAAAAGGCAATCACCCCACCGCGATAAGGCGGCTCCGCCGCGCCCGGAAACGTGACCACCCCAACCGGCCGTCCCCGCAGTTTCGGATCGCACTGCTGCTCGACCGAGGCAAAGAAGCCATCAAAGTCGAGATACAAACTCTCAATGTCCAAGACTCGCCGCATAGGACGGTTTTCCTAGCGCAGGAGATTGGAACATTTCAAGAACATTTGGGGGTCGAAATGAGAGGTTGCGCACATATCTGCAACCTTGACGATTTCGATCTAAGCCTTCACGTCAGAATTATGCGCGCGCTTTTTGTTTTCTTTTTCACCCTATGCCTCAGCACACACGCCATAGCGCAGACACGCGATTTCCTCTTTAGTGCCGATATTGAGGGGACAACGGCTACGGCCCGCCATCTAAAAAATGATCGGGAGTGGGTGGATACGGAAACCTGCACCACCCCGTGTCAGATGACACTTGAGCTTAAGCGTCTCGGCCCTATTCGGTTTGATCATCCAGAACATGGGGAACACCGTGTGCCTCTGCCGAGAACACTGTGGGGTAATGCTTTGCCCGTATCCATGGAGGCACGTTTCGAAACACCCATCGACCCCGAAGAGGCAGACTTTCAAGCCCGGCTTGCAGAAGCTCAAAACGGACCTGATCGGAAAGCCAAAATATTCCGAAAAATTCCGCCTATGTTTGAAGCACGCGCTAAACGCAGCGGGTGGTGCGTTTTGCTCTTCCGGATCGATACGATCGGCTATCCACGCGATCTACGAATTCGAGAATGCTCCGAGGATATGTTTAGCGAAAACGCTCTCACATCTGTCCAAAGCTGGCGCTATATTCCAAAAATTGAAGGCGGAAACGCTATCGAAACGCCGCTGAAGAAGACGCTCGTCCGATTTTCGCTCTCTGGCAAGAATGGCAAACCCATCCCTCCCAAACGAGAAGCGCCAAAACGGTAAGGGCAAATACACGAATCAAACATCAGCACAGGTCATAGGCACGGGCTCGCGCAACCCAACAACCTGTCGACTGCTTACTCCGCCGCCAGCTTCTCCCCGCTCTCTGGCACCCAGCGCAGCACAGGTTTCCGTGCGGCTTGGGTTTCATCCAGCCTCCGCATCGGCGCGTGAACAGGCGCTTGCTTGAAGCTCTCGATATCGCCTGACTTCGCTTTTTCCGCGAGGTGGCGCATCGAGCGGATAAAGCGATCGAGTTCGCCTTTGGACTCGCTTTCTGTCGGCTCGATCAGCATCGCGCCGTGGACGACCAGCGGGAAATACATGGTCATGGGGTGATAGCCTTCGTCGATCATGGCCTTGGCAAAATCGAGCGTTTCCACGCCTGTATCTTTCAAGAACCGATCATCAAACAACGCTTCATGCATGCACACGCCGCCAAAGGCCGGGGTCATCACGTCAGAGAGCGACGCCTGCACATAGTTGGCGTTCAGCACCGCGTCTTCGGTCGCTTGTTTGAGGCCGTCAGACCCATGGCTCATCATATAGGTCAGAGCGCGCGTATACATGCCCATCTGACCGTGGAAGGCGCACATGCGGCCAAAGCTCGCCTCATCCGGCATTTCGACCAGGCTGTAGCCGTCTTCTGTTTTGACCACGTATGGCACGGGCGCATGGTCTTTGAGCGCATCGGAAAGAACGGTCGGGCCAGAACCCGGGCCGCCGCCACCATGTGGCGTGGAGAACGTCTTGTGCAGATTGATATGCATCGCATCGACGCCCAGATCACCCGGGCGCACGCGACCGACGAGCGCATTAAAGTTCGCGCCATCGCAATAGAAATAGCCGCCCGCCGCGTGGATCATGTCGGCGATTTCAATGATGTCGCGCTCGAACAGGCCGCACGTGTTGGGATTGGTCAGCATGATCCCAGCGATATCGCCCGGGTTTTCTTCGATCTTGGCCTTAAGCGCCGCCATATCGACGCGGCCTTTATCGTCGCCGGGGATCTGATCGACGGTAAAGCCGCACTGGACGGCGGTGGCCGGGTTGGTGCCGTGGGCGGCTTCGGGGACGAGGACGCGGCGGCGCTGCGTTTGACCGTCTGCATCGAGCTTCGCCCGGATCGCCATCATACCGCAGAGCTCGCCATGGGCGCCCGCTTTGGGCGTGAGCGCGACCGCGGGCATACTACAGAGCGTCATCAGCCAGTGCGACAGCTCATACATCAGTTCCAGCGCGCCTTGCACCGTCGAGACGGGTTGCAGCGGGTGCACATCGGCAAAGCCCGGCATACGCGCGACCTTCTCATTCAGCCGCGGATTATGCTTCATCGTGCAAGAGCCGAGCGGATA
>CAWUKE010000150.1:0-5812 GCA_963922935.1 uncultured Alphaproteobacteria bacterium
AGGGCCTCGGCAAAGTGATCCAGATCGTCCTGCAGAGGCTGCATGGATTTGACTTGGATCGGCCCAACACAACAGGGGCGGCGATAGGTGGGCGTGCCGCCGCCTTTGGCTTGGCGGTCCAGAAAGCCCGGAAAGTCTTCCAGGTCTTTGGGCGGGGTGCGCGGGCTGTCGCCGTCAAATCCGGTAATGCGGTCCTTGATATAGGTGGCGTAGCTGATCTTGGACATTTCCCCGTCCGAGACAATGTCGACGCCGCTTTCGACCTGACGCGCGACGACGGCCTTGACCGCGTCGGCGATGATGGTTTTCGCGCCGTCTATGGGCTCGCCGCGTTCATGGGCGAAGACGACATCTGTGACGGCCTGAGAGCGAGGCAGGCTGCCCACATGGGTGGTCAAAATCCGGTCAGTCATTGCGAAGGTCCGTTAGGGTTGGAGAGGCGTGGTCGAGGCGCCGTGAATAAGAAGGCAATCGAGACGGCGCCGCTCATGGCTGACATCATCGCGGTTCAGACGTTGCAGCAACAACGTCACAGCCGCGTCGGCCATACGCCCAATCGGCTGTCGGATTGTCGTCAGCTGATAGGCGGCGAACTGGCCAGAGGCGATACCATCAAAGCCGGCCACAGAGACATCGTCTGGGACGCGCATATTCATCTCGGTTCGCAGATGATCCATCAGACCCATCGCCATCATATCGTTGGCGGCAATGATCGTGGTCGGCTTCGCGGCCATAAGGGTTTCGGCGGCTTGCGCGCCGGAGGCGTAACCATAATCGCCGACGGCTTCGCTAACGGGCTCAATGCCGTGATGGGACAGGGCGGCTTTAACCTGCGCCATCCTGGCGTGGCCGACCATGGAGAGTTCAGGCCCGAGCAGCAGAGCAAAGCGGCGATGGCCGCCCAGCACCTGTTCGTCGATGAGTTCGCGGGCCGCATTGTCGCTATCGGCCCAGATGACGTCAGACGACACATCGTCGAACCAACGGTTGAACATGACGACGGGAATATGACGGTCTTGCAGGCGTTCAAATTGTGTGCGGGACAAATGCGAAGCGGAAATGACGCCATCGACAGAATATTGCCAGACGGTATCGACGACCGTGTCTGCGTCGGCTTCGCTATCGACGGTAAATAAAAGGACTCGCATGCCGTTTTCAGCAAAATGCTGGGTTAACTGGAACAGGACTTCGGGGTAGTAAAAGTTCATGGTCGAGGCGACGAGGACGGCGACAAGACCCGAACGCTTCGTGATCAGGCTGCGGGCCAGGGCATTGGGCTGATAGCCAAGCTGTTTGGCGGCTTCCATGACGCGGGCGCGCATCTTGGGCGAGATGGAGGCGCCGGGTTTGAAGCAGCGAGAGACGGCCGATTGGGACACGCCGGCCAGACGCGCCACGTCATAGCTGGTGGCGCGGGTTTTAGCGGACGGAACAGGCTTAACTGGCGGGCTCATGACCCCTTTATGCCGGAACCTGTTCCGTTTTTTAAGGGATTAAGCGCGTTCGGGTTTTCGAGCAGGTCAATGCCGTGCTGCGCCGCATAATGGAGGAGATCGATATAGACCCAATTCTCGGCCAATTTGTCGCCCTCGCGCCGATAAATATCGACGACCCGCATTTCGGCCAAAGCGTTTGAGGACGGCAGGCCGAGATAGCCGCCTACATTCCGATTGTTCAAATTGGGCCAGCCAAACCAACCGGAATAATGTCCTTCCGCAATCCGGCAGACATGACCGTTAAAGACCTTATCATCAAGTTGGGTTCGAAACGGCGTTTGGTGCTGTTCCTGATAGCGCGGGATTGTCGTCACGCTGCCAATGCCGGCAGGGCCGTACCAGCCCATATTTTCGTGCCAGGTCCGCCGCAAGACGTCCGGCGGACACGGCACCGCCCCCGCCGCATTGGCGGTCACCAAATCGGCGATCATCCGGTCGAGCAGCTTTTCTGTGACGTTCGTCTCTTCTGGGTCTTGCGCTTCCAGCAAGATGCCGTCCTGTGTCTTTGGACCTGACGGGCTGCGGCGGGCGCCTTTTTGTAAGGGAAAAGGATCAAGCCCCGCTTGCTGTTGCAGACGCACCAGATCGAGGAATAAGGCGCTTTCCACCACTGTGTCGCCTTCGACGCGGTGAAACTCAGCAAATGGAATGTCGACCAGCGTTCGTGTTGGTGGAATTCCCAACAAAGGATGATCGAACAGACCGACAAATTGACCCGAAGATAGCACCCAGATTTCACCCGACGCATGCTGGTTTTTGCCCGCCAGAAAGATATCTTCGCGCCGATGAAAATCACTCAGGCTGAGATGCAGGACTTGCCAAACCTCTTTCGAGACGGCGTCTGGGCCGCTCTTTTCGTAAAAGGGCCGGACACCCCGCCAGCGATAATCTGCGCTGACAAAATCAGCTAAAGCCGTCGGGTCACGATCGACTTGCCCCATCATCCGACGCGCGGTCGCCTTCGCGGCTTGGATTGCTGCCTGTGTGTCCGGTTTGGCGTCCCCCAAAACGTGTCTCACTCAGCGGCGTCTGATCGGGGCAAAGGCAGGCTGTCGAGGCCTTGCACATTCTGCCCGGCGAAACGGCGAAGGCGAATATCGGCTTGCTCTTTATGGGCGGCAAAGCCTTCCATCGCACACAGGCGAGAGCAATATTCTGCGATCCGGACAGAGCCTTCTTCGGTCAGGCGTTGATAGGTGCAGGTCTTTAGGAACTTACCGACCCATAGCCCGCCCGTATAGCGCGCGGCTTTGTTCGTCGGCAGCGTGTGGTTTGTGCCAACGACTTTGTCGCCGTAAGCGACATTCGTTTCCACGCCTAAGAAAAGCGCGCCATAATTGGTCATATTGTCGAGGAAGTAGTTTGGGTCCTTTGTCATGACTTGAACATGTTCAGACGCAACGAAGTCCGCCATTTCGACCATTTCGGCATAGTCTTTACAGAGGATTACTTGGCCATAATCATCCCAAGCCTGTCCCGCCACAGCGCCCGTTTCAAGGCGCTCGCGCTGGATTGCGACCTGAGCGATTGTGTCCTCAGCAAGCTGGCGGGAGTTGGTAATCAGTACGGCAGGCGAGGTCACCCCATGTTCAGCTTGGCCGAGAAGGTCAGCGGCGACGATCTCCCCGTCGACTGTGTCATCGGCAATGACCAGCGTTTCCGTCGGGCCGGCAAAAAGATCGATCCCGACACGACCAAAAAGCTGGCGCTTGGCTTCTGCGACATAGGCATTGCCTGGACCGACCAGCACATCAACGCCGGGGCAGCTCTCCGTCCCGATCGCCATCATGCCGACGGCTTGAACACCGCCCAGACAATAAATTTCGTCCGCGCCCGCCATATCCATCGCCACGACAATGGCGGGGTGCGGCCTGCCTTCAAAGGGCGGGGCGCAAGCAATCACGCGCTTCACGCCGGCAACCTTGGCGGTCACGACGGACATATGGGCAGAGGCAATCAGCGGATATTTCCCGCCGGGAATATAACAGCCGGCGGCATTCACAGGCACATTTTTGTGGCCCAAGATAACACCCGGCAAGGTTTCAACTTCGACATCCCGCATCGAATCGCGCTGGATTTGGGCGAAGTTGCGGACCTGTGTCTGCGCAAAAGCAATGTCGGACTTTTCTTGATCGGTCAGTGCCGCGTAGCAAGCGTCGATCGTCTCCTGACTGACGCGGAATGTGTCGGGCGCCCATGTGTCGAATTTTTCGGAATAGTCTCGAACCGCCGCATCACCGCGCGCTTCAATATCGGCCAGGATGCTTTCGACCGTTGCGCGGACTTGCGCATCCGATTTCATCTTTGTGTCTGCATCCATGCCGTGCTTGAGATATTCCGCCATGGCAAATCCCCTGAAACGATTGCTTATAGGCCTAGTCGTAACACCTTTGCATTCGGATGCAAAGAGGTTCAGCGCTTCAGAAGCCAGACAATTTGAGAGGTGTTACGTGTAAGATGTACCCATTAGCCCGGAGGAGGCGTTAGGCGTCGGTCATCGTCCGAAATTGCTGGCGCAATTCGCGGGCCTCAGAACTGGCAAGGGATGAGAAAACAGCATCCGCCTGCCAGAAATCCTGATCTTGCGCATAGTCGCCCGGTGTGGCGACCGTGAAAATTCCGGCTCGTTTTGCGGCCATGACCGAGATGGCTGTATCTTCGATCGCAATAACGTCCTGCGGGTTTTGCCGCAAAGTCCGAAGCGCAATATTATAGCAGGAGGGAGAGGGTTTTCCGTCACGCACGTCCTCGCGCCCCACAATGACGTCAAACGTTCTAACGTCTTCAGGCAATAAGGACAGAACCGCATCAATATTCGGTTGGTAAGTTGTCGTGACAAACCCTGTCTTGATGTCGTTCTGTTTGGCAAAGCGAAGCATTTCAACGACACCCGGTCGGATCAGGTTCGTGCGGCCCATGATGGCATCACAGGCCAGTTTCGTTTTTCGCATATGAATGGCGTCGACCAAAACCGGGTTTATATCGGACCCTGTTGCCTTGGATAAAAGCCTCAGTCGATCCTTTCCGCCCGACATCTCTAAGAGCATTTTATAAGTGCTTTGGTCCCACGCCCAATTCAGCCCCGCTTCCTTTAGGGCTTGATTGTAAGCTTGGCGCTGAAACTCTGACGTTTCAGCAATTGCGCCAATGGACCCAAAAAGAAGCGTTGTTTTGTCTGTGAGGGCCATAATGATCATCCGAGAGGTCAATGCGTTCATGCTGAAGCACTATGACTCTACGTTTTGAGCGGCCCTGTAGGATTTGATCGACATTGATAATCTTAGTGGCGTTTCACCGGCTGGGATCAGCCAAAGCGGTCATGATCCTGACATCGGTTTGTGAAGGCCTTAAGCCCCGTCTCGATGTTTCAAATATAACCTTGGGTCATCAGGGTCTTGGTGTTCACAACCCCAATAGGCTTCGTTTCGCGCACAATGAAAGCTGTCGCGATCCGATTGCGCGAGAGCAGATCGACGACCTCACTCATCAGCATCTCTTCATTGAGCGTAATGGGGTTTCGCGTCGCGATATCAATGGCTTTGCGCTCAAATAGCGTCGGTCCCATAGCGCGGCGTAGATCGCCGTCTGTTATCATTCCGGCGAAATCTCCCGCGTCATCGAGCACGGCGACGCATCCATTTTGTCCCTCAGACATGGCCAGGATCACATCCTCCATGGCCGCATCGGCGGAGGTCACGGGCGGTTCTTCAGGCGATAAGGACATCCAGTCCCGCACTGTGTGTAAGCCACGTCCTAATTTCCCACCCGGATGATGCCGACCGAAATCGGTTTTTGTAATGCCTTTCCGGGCCATGGTTGCAACGACCAACGCATCTCCTAAAACGAGCGTATTGGTGGTAGAAGTTGTGGGCGCTAATCCGTTCAAGCAGGCCTCACCCGCATCGGGGAGACGCAAGACCACATCGCTTGCTTTTCCTAAGGCGGAGTCCGGATTGCGCGTTATGGCGATAACAGGCACACCCGTTTTGCGACAATAATGCAGGACATCCGTCATTTCCGCGCTTTGACCAGAATTTGAAATGGCTAAAACCGCATTGTCGGCTGTGACCATGCCAAGATCGCCGTGGCTGGCTTCTGTGGGGTGCATGAAGAAGGCTGGCGTTCCGGTAGAGGCGAAACTGGCGGCGATCTTCTGGCCGATATGACCCGATTTGCCAATACCGACAACGATAAGATGCCCTTTTAACGTCAGAAGAATATCGAGCGCTTTTTCGAAACTCTCGGCCAGGTCAGCGTCGGATTTTAGGGAGGCCGCAAGGATGGCTAAACCTTCCGCTTCAATATCAATAACACGC
>CAWUKE010000151.1:0-5745 GCA_963922935.1 uncultured Alphaproteobacteria bacterium
CTGAACCCGTCTTGGCAAAACTCACCCGGTGCAGGCTTTGAAGGGATCAATCTGGACATGCGCTGCCGCGAGGAAGGTCGCACCCATCAGGACTGCCCCGACTATGTGCGTAAGTTTCAAGGCCGGGATGCGGCCGGGTTTGAAAATTATCAGCAATATCGTCCGCGCGGGACAGATCGCGGGCCGCAAACGCGCAGCCTCGCAACAGGCAATCAGCTCGGCGGGGCAAACCTGTCTGGCGGCGCAAGCCCGTGGTCAGCCGGGATTGGCGATAATTCGATCAACGCAGGCGGACCGTCCACGACCCTGTTTGAGGATGGCCCCGAAGTCAGTTTTGATAGAGAGTTCCTCTCTAACCCGATCCGCCTTGATGATAATCAGGGTCGGGTGCGCGACCTCTTCACCGAACCGGATGAAGAAGAGGACACCCTCGATTTGGATGAGCTGGTATTGCCGGATGAATAGACTGCCGGCTCAGCGTGCGCCCGCGCCCATCACCTATGCGTTCTCCTCAGGGGCGAGGCTTGCGAGGGCCAACCCCTCTCGCCTAGGGGACGAGGCATGACGGAGATGGCCAACACGCTTGAAGCCCTGACGGTAGACTTCCCAGTTGGGCAGCGGATCGACCCGGTCTGGCTCGACCCGTCGCTTTATGCGGAAACGCAGATCGTGCATCCGCGCTTCCAAGATCTCGACCCGCTCAATCACATCAATAATGTAGCTATGGCCGCAATGTTTGAAGAGGCCCGCGTGCGCTTTAATCATCCGATGAAAGACTATTTCCAGACCGAGACCGTGCGCACCATGGTGGTGGGACAGACGCTCAACTATGTGAATGAATGCGCACTTCGCCCGGCCTTGGACTTTCACCTGGGGGTCGGGAAAATGGGGCGATCTAGCTGGGCCATTCAGGCCTGCGCCTATCAAGGCGAGACGCCCGTTTTGCTCGCCCAAGCCACGCTTGTTTCGACGGTGGCAGGCCGCCCCAGTCCGATCCCGGACGGCCTGCGCGCGATGCTAGACGCCCGTCGGATGATCCGACCCACATGAGCGAAGGGCGTAATCCGCACCTTAAGAATCCGCTTTTGGGCGTTTTTGGCGCGGTCGGGACCTGGCCGAATTGGGAGCGGTTTTTTGATCGGTCCCGCGGCGGGCTGATCCTATCTTTCGTAGCGCTTTTGCTCTGCTTGCCGCTGCTTTGGTTTGTGGCGCAGCAGATCGAGCTGGAGCGCGCGCGGCGACTGGCGATTGAGCCTGTCGCGCTCAGCCTCACCCATTTCAGCGCCATCATTTTCGCTATCGCGGTGACCTTCACCGCCACCGCCGCAATCATCGCGACGGTCTTGCAGAAGACAGAGCGCCTTAGCCTGTGGTTGATCGCACGAAACTGGGCGGTCTTTTTCCTCTGCGCCGCGCTCAGCCTCGTCTTCGCGGCGGTCGCCTATACGCCCCTGCCTTTTGTGGTCGCGAACGGCGCTTTGTTCGCCGCTTATCTGGGCCTGCTGCCGATTGATATTCGCCTCGCCCAGCGCGCGGGCGGCTTCCCGCTGATGAGTTCGATTTTGATCGGCTGTATTGTGGTGTCGACCACCATGATGGTCCTACTGACAGGTGTTCTTCTCACGCTTCAGTCATAGGCCACGTCCATCAGATAGAGCCCATCCGGCGGCGCGACAGGACCGCAGGCTTTCCGGTCTTTTGCGGCCAGAGCCTTGGCCATATCGGCGACCGCCCAGCGTCCCCGCCCGACTTCGACGAGGCTCCCGACGAGGGAACGCACTTGCTTATGCAGAAACGACCGCGCGGCGAAGTGGCAATGAATTTCCGCGCCGGCTCGGATGACCTTGGCTTCGTCCAATGTCTTTATTGGGCTTTTGGCTTGGCACTGCGTGTCGCGGAAGGTCGAAAAGTCATGCTGCCCGATGAGCGCCTGCGCTGCCGCGTGCATAGCCTCTGCATCGAGCTTCACCGGAACCCGCCAGACACGCCCCTGATCCAGCGCCAGGCGCGGACGGCGGTCAATAATGCGGTAGAGATAACGCCGGTGGGTCGCGTCAAAACGGGCGTGGAAGTCATTATCCACGATTTCGGCGTCCAAGACGCTGACAGGGTGATCGCCGAGATGGTGGTTGAGCGCGTCGCGAACTTTATCAGCGCGAATATCTTTGACCAGATCGACATGGGCGACTTGGCCGAGCGCATGAACGCCACTGTCTGTGCGACCCGAGCCGTAAACGTCAGACCCCTCTGGATCGAGGCGCCCGACCGCCGCTTCTACCGCGCCTTGCACAGACGGGCCATGGTCCTGCCACTGCCAGCCCATAAACGGCCCGCCATCATATTCGAGGGTGAGTTTGTAACGTGGCATGGGTGCGGATTATCGGATGGAAGCGGGTAGGGTAAGGGCGTTGGTCAGGTGTCTTAAGTTTGTCATCCCGGCCAAGCCCCTAAATTTTAGGGGCGCAGAGCCGGGACCTTGAGACTGACCAGACCGCTTGCGACTTGCTTTTAATTTAGGTCCCGGCTCTGCACTCGCTTCGCTCGCTGGGCCGGGATGACAGACATGGAGTGTGGGCCCCCTACTCTTCGCCCAAAACCTCCAGCGCTTCGGCGAGCTCTTCATGCATGACCCACTCATTCGTGGCTTCGTCATAATCGCCGATCGCGGTCGTGTAGGCATGGCTGCTCTCTTCGCGAATATCGAGGCCGAGCTGTTCTTTGATGCGCTTACCGAGTCGGCCATAGTGAAGATTGGCGCTGCTATAACGTTTCCAGCCCGCCACATCAGCGAGCTGTTGCGCCGTCATGCGACGACCTTCGGCCGTGCGGTGAGCGAGCAACATGACCCGCTCATGCTTGGAGAGTTCCTGCGTGGCGAGCATTTCCTTATAGCCTTCGACCGTGCCGATATGGCCGTCGCGACGCGAGCCCTCAAGTTCGGAAAAGCGAATATCGACCCAGCTTTTGGCTTCTTCGAGGTCATCAAAGGTCTTTGGATTAGCCAGGGTTCCGTCGCCAGAGAGGATGCGGGCCCCCGTCTTATTGTGAACGATGGTGTAACCGCGATAGTCGTCAAATTGTCTACTCATCCGAAGAGCGTAACAAGCCCAAACACAAATGGCTAGAGCAGCAAAGCCAAGACGTTGATTTTATTGATTTTCAGGACTCGGCAGTACCGTTCCTACCGGAACAGGCGTGCCGCGCAGGAAGTCTTCGGCGCTCATGCGGGGTTTTCCGGCCGGCTGAATTTCGGTGAGCCGGATTGCTTTCGATCCGCATTGAACCGTGAGCTGATCATCCAGCGTTTCGCCCGCTTGCGCACCCTCTCGCCCTTCAGCCAAAACCGCGCGATGCACCTTCACACGGGTGCCCGCAATCTCGCACCACGCGCCTGGCGCGGGATTAAGGCCGCGGATGAGGCGGTCCAAAACGATGGCCTCTTCGCGCCAATCCAGACGGGCTTCGGCCTTGTCGATCTTATGGGCGTAAGTCGCCTCGCCGGTTTGGGGCGTCGGCGTCAGCGCGCCGCGTTCCAAGCCACCCAATGCGCGGGGCCACATCTGCGCGCCGACTTGAGAGAGGCGCTGGAAAAGTGATCCGGCTGTTTCGCCCGCGCCAATATCCACCGTTTCAGACAAGAGGATATCGCCCGTATCCAGACCCTTGGCCATCTGCATGATCTGCACGCCGGTTTGCGCGTCGCCCGCCATGATGGCGCGCTGCACGGGCGCGGCACCCCGCCAGCGCGGGAGGAGACTTGCGTGAAGGTTCAAGCAACCATGGGTCGGGGCCGCCAGCGCACGGCTTGGCAGGATTTGTCCGTAAGCGACAACACAGGCCACGTCGGCGTTCAACGCTTCTAGCGCGTCAATGACGGAGGGCTTGCGGAAGCTCTCTGGCGTTTCCACGGGCAGGCCCATAATCTCGGCGAATTGATGGACAGGCGATTTGGTGAGCTGTTTGCCGCGTCCGGCACGACGCGGCGGCTTCGTGTAAACGCGCAGAACATTATGCCCATTGGCCACGATCTCGGCTAAGCTTGGCACCGCAAAGTCCGGCGTGCCCATGAAAACGACATTAAGGGTCATGGTGAGAGGTCAGCTTAGCCCGCCGCCTTCAACTTCTCGGCCTTCTGCACCTTTTTGATCGCGCGGGCGCGTTTGAGGCGCGACAGGTGATCGAGGAAGACGATGCCGTTCAGATGATCCATTTCGTGCTGGATGCAGACAGCGTAGAGACCTTCGCAGTCTTCCACCACCTCTTCGCCGTCATAATTGAGGTAGCGCACGCGGCAGGTTTCGGGCCGGTCTACATCGTCATAAACATCCGGCACAGACAGACAGCCTTCTTGATAAGGCACCACTGTCTCCGCCGGATCAAGGATTTCAGGATTGACGAAATATTTCGGCGCGGGTGGCTCGCCCTCTTTGGCGAGGTCCATCACGATCACGCGCTGCGGCACGCCGATCTGGATCGCGGCGAGGCCAATGCCATTTGCGGCATACATGCTAGCCAGCATGTCATCCATCAGCGTGCGGGTTTCATCCGTCACTTTGGCGACGGGTTCGCTGATCAGCTTCAGCCGCGGGTCGGGCACAGTCACGATCGGGCGGGCCGTGCCTTTAGATGGAGTTGGTTTTGACATGGTCTCTAAGTAGGTTCGGGCGTGACAAGGGTCAAGCGAGGGACACTCTAGTCCGCCATCGCCAGATAGCGTTTCGGATCCCAGACTTTGTTAAAGGGCCGCGTCCGGCCTGAGGCCTGCATGACCAGCAAATGTTCGCGTTTCAGGTCGCGCGGACAATCGACCCCGCAGGCGTGGGCGATCATCTTCACCTCACTGTTGAGCGTTTTGACATAGTTGCGCACCCGCACCGCTTTGTTGGTCGGGTCGAGACCTTTTTGCAGGCTTTTATCGTGGGTTGTGATCCCGGTCGGGCAGGTGTTTTTGTGGCATTTCAGCGCCTGAATACAGCCCAGCGCAAACATAAAGCCGCGCCCATTATTGACCATATCCGCGCCGACACACATGGCCCAAGCCACATCAGCGGAGGTAATCAGCTTGCCAGACGCGATGATCTTAATCCGCTCCCGCAAACCGGCCGCGACCAGCATATCATGCAATAACGGCAGGCTATCTTCGATCAGCATCCCCGTACTGTCGATCAGTGGCATGGGCGCGGCGCCGGTGCCGCCATCGCCACTATCCAGTGTGATGAAATCTGGCGCAGACGCCGGGCCGCGGGCGAGGATGGCATCAATCAGATCTTGAACCGGTCCGACTTGGCCCATGCAGAACTTAATGCCTGTCGGGCGTTTTGAAACCCGGCGGACCTGATCAATCAGGTCCAACAACTCCTCTGGCGTGCTGGCATCGACATGGCGGTTAGGCGACAGCGCCGCTTGGCCCACGGGAATGCCGCGGATTTCCGCGATTTCCGGCGTGACTTTCTCCGCTGGGAGAATGCCGCCTTTGCCGGGCTTCGCGCCTTGGGAGAGCTTAATCTCGATCATTTTAATGTCAGGATTTTCGCAAATCTTGGCGAGCTTGTCCTCATCCAGCGTATGGTCGTCTTTGCACGCGCCGAATTTTGCCGTGCCGAGCTGATAGACCAGATCGCATTCGCCTTCTGTGTGGAAGGGCGACACACCGCCCTCCCCCGTATTCAGGTAACAGCCCGCCATTTGCGCCCCATGTGACAGAGCAGAAATCGCGGGCGCGGAGAGAGAGCCGTAGCTCATCGC
>CAWUKE010000152.1:0-5724 GCA_963922935.1 uncultured Alphaproteobacteria bacterium
GATCCAGCCTCTTTCGCCCTGGGCCCGCTCGCCGATCAAGGCTTCTCGTCTTCATCAAACGGTTTCGGCGGCTTCCCAGAAAGCTCCTCGTCGACGCAAGACTCCATCGGTCTTTACACCGAACTGGAAGCCGACGTGACAGAGAAGCTCACGCTGCAAGGCGCGCTGCGCTATGAAGACTACTCCACCTTTGGCGATACGGTCGATTATAAGATCGCCGCGCTTTACAAGGTGACAGACGGTTTCCGTCTGCGGGGTTCACACAGCACGGGCTTCCACGCTCCGACAGCGGGTCAGGCGAATATTCGCAACGTGACAACGCAAAATGTTGGCGGTGTTCTGGTGGATCAAGGCACGCTGCCTCTGTCGTCTGGTGCAGGTCAACTTGCGGCTGACTTTATCGCACAACGTGACGGCTCTCGCCCAACCCTGGGCCCAGAGGATGCCGAAATCTTCACAGCCGGTATGGCTTTTGATCTCGGTCCGACAAATTGGACGGTTGATGCGTATCAGATCGATGTGGAAGACCGCATCGCGCTGGGCGCCAACATTAACTTCCTAGATGCCTTGAACGCGTTCCGCCCAACAGGCGACACGGAATATACAACCGTGTCCGAAGGGATTACGGGTCTGTCCAACGCGGGCATCATCGACCGCAGCGACTTTACAGGTCTGGAAGATCTGTCCCAGTTCCGTTTCTTCACGAACAGCTTTGATACACGCACACGCGGTGTTGATGTTGTCGGTCGTTACCCGTTCGACCTGGGCGGTGGTTTCTCTGAAATCACGCTGGCCGCGAACTATAACGAAACAGAAGTGACAGATCGTGGTGCGGTCGGTTCGATCCAGCGGATTAGCGACACACGTGTGGCAAACCTGGAAGATCAGCTGCCGAACATCAAAGGCTTCATCGCCTGGAGCCACACGCAGGATAAGCTGCGGACGCTCCTGCGGGCCAATTATTACGGTCCTTGGGATGATGTCGGCAACGGGTTCACTGACCTGTCGTCTGAAGTCTTGATCGATGCAGAAATTGGCTACGCGCTGACAGACGGCATTGAGCTGATCGTCGGGGCGAACAATCTGTTCGACAATTATCCGGACGAAAACCCCGCTGCGGGTAGCTTGGGTCAGCTTTACCCAGAGGCTGCGCCAACAGGCTTCCAAGGTGGTGCGTATTACACGAAGCTGCGCGTCAACTTCTAAGCGCTCTGCATGCAAAAAAGAAAAGGCCCCGGACACTGTCTGGGGCCTTTTTGTTTGCCTGATGGAAAAAGCGAAATCGGTCTACCAAGCGCCAAGCTCGACAAGCTTACGCATCAGTTTCGGGGGAAGCGCATCGCTATGCTCAATAACGCCGTCTAAGTCTTGCGGGGCATCTTCCGGCTTTAGGTAGCGCCAGCCTTGAAAGGCGCGTCTGGGTGTTGGAACGACGGGGATCGGTCCCGGCTCCATTAGGATCGAACAAGCTTTATGCCCATTTTTGGTCGTCTCTTCCAAGGCCACGATAGGGTTACGGCAAAGGATCATGCCTTTGATCACCCAATAGACAGAGCCGCCTTTGAGAAGTTCGTCCTTTTGCTTTGGGAACATGCGCGTGACATGCTGGTGATGGGCGGACAATCCGCGCGACACACGCCGACCGACCATGATCTTCTGCCACTCAATCAATGAGTCGATAGAGGTCGACCCGACAGACAGTTTTTGGAGGTGCATCGTCATTGACATTCACGATAGGCATTCAGAGATTCGGTGCAAGACGTGACGGCGCGGCATCATCGCGCTACGGTCAAATTATGAAACAACTCGCTTTATCGTCACTTGCCCTACTCGTTGCGTGTACGGCCGCTCCCGATCCGTCGCCAAATGTCATCCTTGAAACAGCATTGGGTGAGATTGAGGTGGAGGTTTATCCGGACAAAGCGCCGCTCAGTGCGGGTGATTTCCTGGCCCATGTGGATGCGGGGGATTATGACGGGCAGGGGTTCTACCGGGTCGTCCGCGCCGACAATGATCCCCGTGGCATGGGGATGAGCCTGATCCAAGGCGGTCGGCTGGATAGCGAAATGGTACGCGATCCTATCGCGCATGAACGCACAACAGATAGCGGCCTTTCAAATGTCCGCGGCACTATTAGCATTGCGCGTGATGCGCCTGGAACCGGTAGCGCGGCTTACTTCTTCATCAATATCGGCGACAACACCTTCCTCGATACGGGGGGAGAGCGAAATCCGGACGGCGAAGGCTATGCCGTTTTTGGGACGGTTGTGCGCGGTATGGATGTCGTTGAATTGATCCAATCGCAAGAGGCCACGGGGGAGAGCGACCTCGAAGTGACACAAGGACAAATTCTGTCCGATCCTGTCATTATCCAACGCGCCTACCGAACCGATATGTGATGAAATGTCAGCTTTCGTCCCGCAGGCGAGGGATTGCAGTCGCCCAATCTTGCATCAAGGCCGAGCGCTTCCCAGCTGTCGTGGATGAATAATCCCCAACGTGCGCTTTCGCCTCGCCTGAGTGGCTTGAATATTGGTGCATTTCGCTCTTATTTTAGACCTATGTCGAATCTCGACGATATCATGCGCCCAATCTTTATGGCGGGCTCCGGTGACGAAGAAACGCCTGGTTCTCCAGGACTGCCTGGGGATGAGGTCGAACGCGGTGTTGCGACGAAGGTCCGGGAAAAGACCAAAAAGCCGTCTATGTACCGCGTGCTTCTTATGAATGACGACTACACGCCGATGGAATTTGTCGTCTCTATCCTGATGGGGATTTTCAAAAAGACCCAAGAAGAGGCGACAACAATCATGCTCAATGTCCACCAGACGGGCATAGGGACCTGCGGCGTCTACACATTTGAAGTGGCAGAAACCAAAGTCGCGCAAGTGATGGATGCGGCGAAGCGAAATCAACACCCGCTCCAATGCACATTGGAAAAAGCGTGAGAGGGGAAAAAGCGTGAGCAGGGAGAAAGCGTGACGGCGGTCTTTCACTCGCCCTACGGTTCGGCAAGCCTTGGTCTTGCCAAGATTTCACATATTTGTGCGCAGCCTGCCCATTTTGGCACATTGAAAGCGAAGGAAAGACGCCCCACGTCTAGTCTTCGAAAGGAAAGCTAATCATGGCATCATTTTCTCCTATTTTAGAAGAAACCATCCACCGGGCGCTAACGCTCGCAAGCGATCGTAAACATGAGCTGGCGACGTTAGAGCATTTACTTCTCGCTCTGCTGGATGATCAAGACGCCGCCGCTGTTATCAAAGCCTGCGGTGTTGAAATTGAACCCTTGCGCCAGGATGTGACGCGCTATCTCGATGAAGATCTCGCCTCACTCGTGGTCGAAGAATTTGAAGAAGCGCGCCCAACGGCAGGGTTCCACCGCGTGATCCAACGCGCGGTCATCCACGTGCAAAGTTCGGGTCGTGAAGAGGTGACAGGCGCAAATGCGCTGGTCGCGCTGTTTGCCGAACGTGAAAGCCACGCGGTCTACTTCCTGCAAGAGCGGGATATGACGCGCTACGATGCGGTGAACTATATCAGCCACGGCATCGCGAAAAATGGCGAACAAGCCACCCCGAAAACACCGAGGGGTTCCGGCGAAGACAGTGACGACAACGCCAAAGACCCGCTGGCCGAATATACGGTCAATCTGAACCAGAAAGCCCGTGACGGCGACATTGATCCATTGATCGGTCGAGCCGACGAAGTTGAACGCTGCATCATGGTGCTGTCGCGCCGTCGCAAGAACAACCCACTCTTGGTCGGTGATCCGGGCGTGGGGAAAACGGCGATTGCCGAAGGCATTGCCCGCCGTATCGTCAATGATGATGTGCCGGACGTGCTAGCCGATGCGACGATCTATTCCCTCGACATGGGGGCCCTGCTTGCTGGGACCCGTTACCGTGGTGATTTTGAAGAGCGTCTGAAAGCGGTCGTGACCAAGTTGCAGGAAACACCGGGTGCGATCCTCTTTATTGATGAAATCCATACGATCATCGGCGCGGGTGCCACATCCGGCGGGGCAATGGATGCGTCTAACTTGCTCAAGCCCGCTTTGCAGAGCGGCAAGCTGCGCTGTATGGGCTCGACGACCTATAAGGAATACCGTCAGCATTTTGAGAAAGATCGAGCGCTGAGCCGTCGCTTCCTCAAGATCGATGTGTCAGAACCGACGTCTGATGATGCCGTGAAAATTCTACAGGGTTTGAAGTCTTACTTCGAGGAATTCCACAATGTAGAATACACACCCGAAGCGATTGAAAGTGCCGTGACTTTATCGGTTCGTCACATCACGGATCGGAAGCTGCCGGACAAAGCGATCGATATTATCGATGAAGCGGGCGCGCGGACGAAACTCGTTCCCGAAGATGAGCGTCAGAAAGTCATCGGGAATAAAGAGATCGAAGCCGTTGTGTCTAAGATTGCGCGCATTCCGCCGAAGAGCATTTCGCGCGATGATGAGAAAGCTCTCGCCTCGCTCGAGATGGATCTGAAGCGCATGGTGTTTGGTCAAGACAACGCCATCGAAAAAGTGGCGGCGGCCGTGAAGCTGGCCCGTGCCGGCTTGCGTGAGCCGAATAAGCCGATCGGCTCTTACCTCTTCGCGGGTCCAACCGGCGTGGGTAAGACCGAAGTGGCGCGGCAATTATCGCTGACCCAAGGGCTCGAGCTGCTCCGTTTCGATATGTCGGAATATATGGAGCGTCATACAGTCTCGCGCTTGATCGGTGCGCCTCCAGGCTATGTTGGCTACGATCAAGGCGGTCTGCTGACCGATGCGGTCAATCAAAACCCGCACAGCATCTTGCTGCTGGACGAGATCGAGAAGGCCCACCCGGACATTTATAACATCCTGTTGCAGGTGATGGATAATGGCTTCCTGACAGACAGCAATGGTCGCAAAGTCGACTTCCGCAATGTCATCATTATTATGACGACCAATGCCGGCGCGGCAGATGCGCAGAAAGCGGAGATCGGTTTCGGTCGTGGCTTTAAGGATGATGAGCAAGAGGCCGCGATTAAGCGTCGCTTCACTCCGGAGTTCCGGAACCGTTTGGATGCTGTCGTCCTGTTCGAGCCGCTCTCCAAAGATCATATTGCTCGCGTTGTCGACAAATTCGTCATCCAACTGGAAGCACAACTCGCTGATCGTAAGATTGAGTTTGAACTGACCAAAGGCGCCAATAATTGGCTGGCCGAAAAAGGCTATGACAAGCGTTACGGCGCGCGTCCGCTGGGTCGGACCATTCAGGAATATATCAAGAAGCCGCTGGCGGATGAGATCCTATTTGGGAAACTTAAATATGGCGGCCTTGTGAAAGTCGGCGTGGACCGGAAGAAGGAAAATTTGACCTTCAAATTCGTCCCGGCGCCTAAACCGAAAGCGCCAGAGGCGGGACCGTCCGAGGAAACGCCGAAGGAAGACGCATAAGCGATTGAGGCCCCTCCCGATCCCGAGTGGGGCCTCAAATTTTTGATTGATAATCAAAAATAGCGTTGCGCCGCGAGCTCCAGCGAGCGGACATAAAAGCGTAGTGAGGTGCCGCGACCGGTAGGAAGCAGATGCCTAACTTCTTCCCGACTCACGAGAAGTTTAACCCAATTTTCGCCGCACGCTGCGCAACCGCTTGTGAGGGTGTAACAATCAATGATAGCGACCCTAAATCAAGGAGTTTGCTATGATCATTCGATCTCTTCTCACCAGTGCCGCTATTCTGTCTT
>CAWUKE010000153.1:0-5600 GCA_963922935.1 uncultured Alphaproteobacteria bacterium
ATGTCGGCGTCGAAGGTGAAGTCAAAGTCGCTGATACGGCCGTCCTCGAAGGCGGCCCCGTCGATATTGACCGGGGTTTTGTATTGCATAGCCCGGATTGGTTTCGCGAAGACGCCACGTTGAAAGTCAGTGACGCCGTCGGCCTCACCACGACCAAAGATGTGCTGGAAGCTTTAGTCTCCGACACAGCGCCTGAACGCGCTGTCCTCGCCGTTGGCTATGCGGGCTGGGGGCCGGGCCAGCTCGAAACCGAGATTATGGACAATGCCTGGCTGGTTTGCGGGGGCGATGAAGCGCTGGTTTTCGATGGTGCGCTGGACCGCAAATGGGCCGACGCGCTGGCCCGCATTGGGGTCAGCCCCGAACAGCTCTCCGCCTTTGGCGGTAGCGCTTAAAGGCGCTCGATAATGATCGCAGGCGCCATGCCGCCCGCCGCACACATCGTCACCAGGCCATAGCGTCCACCAGAGCGTTCGAGTTCATCAAGCGCTGTGCCAATCAGGATCGACCCCGTTGCCCCAATCGGATGACCGAGCGCCATGGCGCCGCCATTCACATTGACCTTTTCCCGGTCCAGATCGAGATCACGGATGAATTTCTCGGCGACGATGGCGAAAGCCTCATTAATTTCCCAAACGTCAATATCGTCCTTGGATAGTCCGGCGCGCGCCAACGCTTTTTTGGCCGCCGGTACGGGCGCGTTCAGCATTAGCGTTGGATCATCACCCATGTTGACAGCCGTGACGATCCGGGCGCGGGGCTTCAACCCGTTCTCTTCCGCGAAATCTTTGGACGCCAACAGAAGCGCTGCGGCGCCGTCGACCACGCCGGAACTATTGCCCGCATGGTGGACATGCTCCCATTTCCCAGCCAGCTCCGGATAGCGCTTTTCGATCAGCTGGCCATAGGTCGTGCCTTGCTCATCAACGGGAATGTCTTTCCACATGGAAAAGACGGTTTTGAGCTGGCCTAAGCCCTCTTTCGTGGTGCCCGGACGCGGGAATTCTTCGTGGTCGAGCGCGATGGATCCATCTTCATCGGGGACCGGCACGAGCGAACTGTCAAAGCGGCCTTCCTCAATCGCGCGGGCGGCGCGCTGCTGACTGGTGAGCGCCAGATCATCCAGCGCGTCGCGATCAATGCCTTCCAGCGTGGCAATCGCGTCGGCGGCCACGCCTTGCTGGCTTTGCGGGTGCATGTCCCGGAGCGCAAGATTGCCGCCATCCAGCATAGGCGGAACTTTCGGATCGGCGATGGATGCCGTGTAGCTCATCATTTCGCAGCCGCCGGCGATCACGCAATCTTCCATACCGGACATAATCTGCCCTGCCGCCAAGCTGACCGACGTAATGCCAGAGCCACAAAAGCGGTCCAGCGTCATACCGGAGACGGTGATGTCATAGCCCGCGGCCAGCGCGCTCATCCGGCCAATATCCGTGCCTTGCTTGCCGATCTGTGTGCTGGTTGCCCAAATGACATCATCGACTTTTTTCGTGTCGAGAGCGTTGCGGTCCGCGATCGCTTTTAGGACCGTCGCGGAGAGATGCTGTGGGTGCAAGTGAGCGAGCGAGCCTTTCCCGACTTTACCAATCCCACGCGGCGTGCGCACGGCGTCGATGATATAAGCCTCAGCCATGACGCAAGTCTCCCGGTTTGTTGCCGGGGGAGACTTAGGGTCAGCGCGCTTACGCCTTCAAGACAGAGCGCCCCATAATCGCATCTTCGATTGAGCGCGGCAGTCCGGCGACAAAGCCGCGCAGGATCGGCGCGATCTCGGCCTCGCGGTCACGGATCATTTCAGCTGGCCCGCCGACGCCAATACACAAGTGACGACGGACACCCCGGGACGGAAGCGGCACCGCTATGCCCCCGGTCGATTGATAGGACGGGCCGACAGCAATCGCATAGCCCCGCGCGCGTGAGGTCCGCACGCCCGAGACGGCTTCATCCGCCGTTTCGCGCCAGAAAGCATTATCCACTTCGTGTTTCGTCCGCCTGACGAGCTTCCCGATATCGTCATCTGTGTCGCCCGTGAGCATAGAATAGCCTGTAGCGGAGCAAACAAGCGGGCGCACGCTGCCGGTTTCTACATGTTCCCGCACCGGACCCGGACGATGATGCGTGTAAATATATTGGCTATAAATGCCGTTGCGCATCGCCAGAAAGACGGTTTCGCCCGTTTCTTCTGATAGACGGGCGAGATTGTCAGCGAAACCTTCGGGCAAGCCCGCTTTCTTGAGTAACCAATCGCCGAGGAAAGATAAACGCAGCGTCGGGTAAAAGGCGCGCGTCACCGGATCGCGTTCCAGATAACCGCTATCCTGCAGGCTTTTTGTAAGCGCCGAGGCGGAAGATTGCGGCATGTTCAGATTATCTGCGATCTCGCCGATTGACGCGGGGCGTTGGGCATCGGCAAAAAACTCAAACAAGGCCATCGTCCGAAAAGACGATTTCAGCATATTCTCCGCATCATCCAAGCGAAGCGCCCGTCCGGGCATAATGCCGGGAATTGTATCGGGGACTTGCCCCGCCATAACCGCCGCCGTCAGGCCAACGTCCTCCGTGTCTTCGGGGGGAGTGTTCTCTGCGTGTGCGTCGTCTGCCACCATAGGCATAGCACTTGCCAAGTCTTCCTGCGTTTCACTAGCCATAAAAAGCTTACGTTTGGACGGTGTGCAAAGTTGTTGGGGATCGCTCCGCGCGCCTCTTTGGCAGATGTTTCACGTGAAACATCTTTTATGCCGATCAATAGGCCTAGGTAGTTCGCATCGTTGGCCCTATAGGGAGCTATGCCAGATTCAATTGATTGGGATAAGCTTAAGACGTTTCATGCGGCGGCCCGCTCGGGGTCGCTCACGCGGGCGGCCGAAGATCTGGGCATTTCGCAGTCGGCTGTCTCTCGCCAGATCGCGGCGCTCGAAGACCGGATGCAATTACCGCTCTTTCACCGTCATGCGCGCGGCCTCACCTTAACGGAAGAAGGCCAACTGCTTTACCGGACTGCGGCAGAGGTCAGCGGTAAGATCGCTTTGTCCTTAGCGGCAGTACAAAATGCCCGCGGCCTGCCTGAGGGCGCCTTGCGTGTTTCATCCCCGATCAGTCTGGGCTCAAATTGGTTGACGACCGTTCTGCCAGATTTTCTGGAGGCCTACCCCGACATTGAAATCCAACTCGTGCTGGAAGATGCCGAGCACGACCTGATGGATTTTGACGTCGATTGCGCGCTGCGGCCCTGGCCGACCACACAAGGCGATGTGATTGAGCGCCGTCTGGGGCGGATCACACAATCCCTTTATGCCGCGCCGGGCTATCTGGCCCGCCACGGCGCCCCTGTCAGTGCCGCCGATTTAGATAATCACGCTATTGTGGCCTTTGGTGACCTCACACCGCCCAAGCTGCAAAGCTCCAACTGGGTTTTAAGCGCAGGACGCCCCCAAGACGCCCCGCCGCGCAAACCCGTCATGAGTGTCAATAATTTACACGGCATCATGCGCGCCGCAGAAGCGGGGATCGGCTTAGCCGGATTGCCAGACTATATGGTCGCGTCTTCACGTCGGATCGTTAGGGTCCTGCCTGAAGTGCGCGGCGAAAGCTTTGATCTGCACTTTGTCTACCCCATGGAATTACGCGGAAGCGCCAAAGCGAAAGTCTTTCGGGAGTTCTTGCAGCGCGTCACCCGTGGCTGGACGGATTGAAGGCTGAACGACGACCTGTTTGTGACAGCTTTGTTGCAAGGCGGGGGCTTGGATTGGTCAAAAGCTATGCAATTTAGCATGGCATAGTTGCGCAGGCGGCGGTTCCGTTTGCGTCAACGTCCTCCTAGATGTTGCCCACGAACACTGCGCCGTCCTCCCCCTTTGGCGCTGTTGTTTTTACCGCAAGTCACTCTCCCCGACTGAATTGCGAAGACTTCGCCGGGCCATGCACTGCATGGACCCGGCTTTTTTCTTTCTTATCAACCCGTCAGTCTTCGTGAACAGGCGAAAATAACCCGCCGCGGTCGATCTTTTTCGTTTTATTAACCCTGTTGACCGACAGGGATGACTTAATGTGAGGGCATTTTGCCGTAGAATATTCGATTAGGTCAAAACACGCCGCACTATGGGTCCTGAAACGCGAAAACCCTTAAAACGCCCTAAGGCTGTTTTTGAACCGGGTCGTGAAGCGGAATTCCTCGATCTTCTTTTGAATAATCTGGATACGAGCGTCTCTATTCTCGACGAAGAGATGCGCTATCGCCTTATAAGTGCAAATACCTATAGCGAGCTCAATATTGGTCCAGACGCTTTGCCACTGGGCAGCCGCCTCTCTGATTGCCATAGGCTCATGCAGGAAAATGGGCTGTTGACAGAGGAAATGATCGCCGCGTCACACTTGTCTGAGGACGAACAAAAAGACCGAACCGAAGCTGATCAGCTCGAGACCGCCCTGATTACACTGGGCAATGGCAAAACCCATCGCCACACGCGCAAGATACTTGAAAATGGCTATGTGTTGTCAATTGCCAGCAACGTTACGGAGCTTGTTGAAAAGCGCCAATTGCTCGATGATGCGCTGCGGCTCGGACAAGCGGGCTATTGGTCCTTTGAATTTGCGACCAAGGCTTACAAAATTTCGAAAACCTTTCAGGAATACCTCGGACCGGACAATGTGGCCCGCGTGAGACAGCAGGGCATTCTGACCATCGTTCACCCTGAGGATCGGGACAAGCTCCGCGAGGCTCTGGACTCCTTGAAAAAGGGTGCCAAAAAATGCTCAGCTACCTGTCGGGCCATGACGCGTCATGGTTATGAACGCTGGAGCCGGGTCACTTGCGAACTCGTCCGTGATCCTAAAGGCCGGCCCTTACGCATCCGCTCTTTTGTGCGTGACATTACGGAAATGCGCAAAAAAGAAGCCGAGCTTGAACGCGCCAAAGACGAAGCTATCGCGGCAAGCCAGGCCAAAAGCGAATTTCTAGCGAATATGAGCCATGAGATCCGCACCCCGATGAACGGGGTTCTCGGCATGGCGGAGTTGCTGGCAGCGAGCCCGATTGATGAGCGCCAACGCGAATATGTGGATGTCATCAACAGTTCGGCCACGGCGCTGCTCAACATCATCAATGACATTCTGGACTACTCCAAAATTGAAGCCGGTGCGCTCGAAATTGATCCCACGCCGTTCGATTTGCGGGACTGCATTGCCGACGTGACCGGTCTTTTATCGGTCAATGCGCAAAGCAAAAATCTTGAGCTGATTATTGATTATCCAGAGGACCTCCCCAAGCATTTCATCGGCGATGTCGGCCGGATGCGGCAAATCCTGACCAATCTTGTGGGCAATGCCATCAAATTTACCGAAGATGGTTATGTCCGCACGACCGTCAAGGTCCACCGCAAGGGCCATGTCGCC
Source organism: uncultured Alphaproteobacteria bacterium (assembly GCA_963922935.1). Classification (GTDB taxonomy): domain Bacteria; phylum Pseudomonadota; class Alphaproteobacteria; order Caulobacterales; family Maricaulaceae; genus Litorimonas. Next base: position 5,395 of record CAWUKE010000153.1, read on the forward strand.
GTCATTCGCCTCGCTGTGCAAGACACAGGGATCGGTATTGCACCCCACAAGCTCAAGCGCGTGTTTGACAAATTTACCCAAGGCGATGGTTCCACAACGCGGGTCTATGGTGGCACGGGGCTGGGGCTAACGATTACCAAACGGTTGGTTGAAATGATGGACGGGCGCATCAATGTCACATCCACTTTGGGGAAAGGCACAACGTT
>CAWUKE010000154.1:0-5502 GCA_963922935.1 uncultured Alphaproteobacteria bacterium
TCTGTCTCTGTCGGAACAGTCGGATCAGGCTCAACCGGGCGTTCCACGACAGGCGGTGTAGGTCGTTGCGGCTCGACCGGGACCGTGGTGCAGGCACTTAAGAAAAGCGCGACGCTGCCCAGGAAACCCATCAGGGCTTGCTTGGCAAAGCTAACTGGCTCACGCATAGACATGGCGGTCCTTTTGGTTTGGCCCAACTGACGGAAAGGCTTCATGATTTCTACACGCCCTACAAGCGAGGCGGATTGTCTGCAAGACTATGACTGACACCCTAACAGCGACTGATGAGACGGTGCCGGACCTCACGCCAGGCCTATATATCGTCGCGACGCCCATTGGGAACCGACGCGACATTACGCTGCGCGCGCTCGATGTGCTGCGGGCGGCCGATATCGTTCTGGCCGAAGATACGCGTGTGACCGGCAAGTTGCTGGCGGAATTTGGCATAGAGGCCAAACTGTCCGCCTATCATGACCATAATGCGGCCAAGCGCGTGCCGGGGATCGTCAAAGCGCTGCGTAAGGGCGAAACCATCGCGCTCGTCTCTGATGCCGGCACGCCGATGGTCTCAGACCCCGGCTTTCGGCTGGTACGCGCCGCCATTGAAGCGGAGGTAGAGGTGTTTCCCGTGCCAGGCGCCAGCAGTGTGCTGTCCGCGCTTGTGAAAGCCGGCCTGCCGAGTGATCGCTTTTTCTTTGGTGGTTTCTTGCCGCGGGCGGAAACCCATCGCACCCAGACGATTGAAGCCTACCGCTCTATTCCGGCGACGCTTGTCTTGTTTGAAGCGGGGTCGCGCATCGATCAGACCTTAAAAGCGCTCGCCAAAGGTTTGGGCGATCGGGAAGCGGTGCTCACGCGCGAGCTGACCAAAACATTTGAAGAAGCGCGGCGCGGAACATTGTTGTCGCTCGCGCGCGGTGTTGAGGCCGATCCGCCCCGCGGGGAGATCGTATTGGTGATTGCCCCGCCGGAAGCCGAGCGCTGGAGCGGCGACATGGCGCGCGATGCGCTGCGGGATCGCCTGACGGAAATGAAGCTGAAAGCGGCCTGCGCGGAAGTGGCGGAGGTCTCCGGTTGGAGCAAGCGCGAGCTTTATGCTCTCGGCCTCTCCCTGAAATAGATGGCAAGCGAGGCGCGACAGCGGGCGGAAAAGGCCGGACGTCGGGCGGAACGGTGGGTCGCGATCTGGCTGACCTTGAAAGGCTACCGCATTCTGGCTCATCGGTTCAAAGTCCGGGCGGGGGAGATTGATCTGGTTGCGCGGCGCGGGCGGACGCTTGTTTTTATTGAAGTGAAGCAGCGCGCCAAGGCGGCCCATGCCATTGATCCGGTGACAGCCCGGTCAGAGGAGCGGATCATTCGCGCCGGCGAGGCGTGGCTGTCGTGCAATCCAGCCTATGTCAGTGAGGGCTATGCCCTACGTTATGACGTCATCACCGTGATCGGATCCTGGCGAATTATTCATCAAAAGGACGTGTTTCGCGGCTGGTGATGTTAACGCCGTGTTGACCCTGTTAGTTCACACTTACGCCATGAAACAGGCTCTGACACTTCTTCTTTCCGCAGCGATGCTGTCTGGATGCGCGGTCGCGACGGCGGGTATTCAGAAAAATGACGAACGCAATTTCGTCCGCTCGCTCAATGATGTGAATGCGGGTCGCGCGATTGAGGCGCGGATGAAGCGGGCTTATGACTATTCACTCAAGGGCGTCGATGTCGAAGTCGCCGAAGGTGTTGTGGTGCTATCTGGCAATGTTCCGCGCCAGGAAGACCGCATTGAAGCCGCCCGCATTGCCTGGTCCGCGCAGCAGGTCGAGCAGGTCGGCAATGAGATTATGATTAAGGATAAGCAGGGCTTTGTGCGCAACACTAAAGACGGCTGGTTGGAAAAGTCTGTGCGCGCGCGTCTGGTGGCCGACAAATATGTCAAAGGCCGCAATTTCAATGTCGAGACGCATGACGGGATTGTTTACCTGCTCGGTGTCGCGCGCACGCAGGCTGAACTCGAACGCGCGGCGAAGATCGCCAGCCTGACCCGCGGGACGCGTGAAGTCATTTCCTATGCCCGCATCGCGGACCTGCCCATTGAGCGCCAAGTAGAGCTGAGCCAGGAATTTGGCGGCACGCCTATTCAGCGCAATTTGCCGGACTTTGTCACGCAAGCGCCACTGCCTGAACAGGACAGTACCAATATCCCTGCGCCGATGCGCAGCGCCCCGATGGATGCGCCGATCCCTTACAGCGCACCGCAAATCCCGGCTCAGCCTTATGAATTGGGCGAGAATATTGCGCCGTCAGATCCCAATTCAACGCCCTACTATATCGATCCCGACACGGGCGAGCAGATCCCTGTGAAGTGGTAGCCCTCTTCCTGTAGGCACCGGGCCTCTGGCCTGATAAAGCGCTGACATGAAACGAGTCGGCCTGTTCCTCTTTCCTGATGTTGAAGAGCTGGACTTTGTCGGCCCGTGGGAAGTCTTCCAAATGGTCAATGAGGTCGCGGGCTATAAAGGCGATCCAACGCCGCTGAATAATCAACTGATCTCTAAAGATGGCGGTGACGTGATGTGCCGTAAAGCCATGCGTGTTGGCGCGCACGCGGCGATGGGGGATGTGACGGAGCTTGATGTGCTGCTCGTGCCGGGCGGAAACGGAACGCGGCCTCTACTAGAAGATGCGGCGGTCATTGATTGGATCAAAGCCGTTGCGCCGGGCTGTGAATGGGTCACGTCCGTCTGCACAGGCTCGCTGGTTCTGGCGAAGGCGGGATTACTTCATGGCAAGCGGGCGACGACCCATTGGAGTGCCTTTGATGAATTTGACAAGCGCGGCTTTGACGTGGAGTTGCTGCCCCATGTCCGCTATGTGCGCGATGGCAATGTCGTGACGAGCGCGGGTGTGAGCGCCGGGATCGATATGGCGCTGTGGCTGGTCGGGCAGTGGTTTAGCCCCAAATTTGCGCGCGAGGTCGCCCACGCGATGCAATATGATCCGGCGCCGCCTTATCAAGGCGAAGTCTAAGCCCGGATTGCAGAAAAAGAGTGGTGAGCGCCGCCGCAAACCCCTATGTGAGCCGAGATGAATAAGCCGCTCTCATTCCTTGAGTCTTTGTCCGCGCAGATTTCTGACGCGTGGACAGACCAAAAGCGCCGGTTTACGCCGGATGATGAGTTTCTGGATAAGTTTCAGGATAATTTCCGCTCCATGACTCGCCGGTTTGACGCGCCGGGACCGGAAATGCGTCACACGGATGAGTTTCTGATCGACGGCGTCAAGGTTCAGTATTTCGTCCCGTTCGGCCCTATCGCCGACATTGGACCGACGCTCATCTACGCCCATGGCGGCGGCTTTGTGACTTGCGATACGGAAACCCATGAAGGGATTATCCGCCGGCTGGCCAATGCCTCGCTCTGCCGGGTCGTCTCTGTGGATTACCGCTTGGCGCCTGAGCATCCGTTTCCCGCCGCCGCCGAAGACATTGATACAGTCCTGCAATGGGCGCTGTCAGGGCGGGGCGGCGCACGCGGTGTTTGTGCGGAAAATGTGGCCATTGGCGGCGATAGTGCGGGCGGCAATCTGGCGGCTTACGCGGCGCAGAAATACCGCAACCAGCTTCGCGCGCAGCTCTTGCTCTACCCTCTCATGCAGCTCGTCGATGTGAAGCCGCCTAATCCCGGACCGCAGGACTGGCTACAGATCGGCACAGTCGCACTGAAATATATTCAGGAAAATTATGTGGCCGGGGCCGACCCTTATGATCCGCGCGTCTCGCCTTTGTTTGAGACGGACCTGACAGGCCTACCGCCGGCTTGGGTGCTGACCTGCGGGCTCGACCCGCTGCGCGATGAAGGCAAGGCCTATGCGAAGAACATGCAGGCCAAAGGTGTCACGGTCGTCCACCGCTATGAAAAAACCATGCCGCATGGCTTTTTGAACTTCGCCAAAGCCTTTCCCAAAGCCGCGACACTTCCCCTCGAAGCGGGCGAATTCCTACGCCAACAATTCCCGGATCATGTTGATCTGAATAAGGCACCAGATAAGCCTTTAGATTAAGCGCGCGCATCGCCTCTTATCCGTATTTAAGCCGCTATGGATTTTCAGCCTGACAGTGCCATTCTCAGCCTCGGCGAGGACTTTCACGATCCGGTCGAGGCGGCCAAGTTTCCAAAGCACACACTGCGCTATGCGGATGAACACAGCGCCGCATCGATTGGCTTGACAGACCCGGACTGGATCAAGCGCTTCGGTCAGTTTGAACCCTTCGAAGGCTCATTGTCGGAGCCTCTGGCCCTGCGCTATCACGGCCATCAATTCCGCAATTATAATCCGGACATCGGTGACGGGCGCGGCTTTCTCTATGCGCAGTGTCGGGACACGGACGGGCGGTTGCTGGACCTCGGGACGAAAGGGTCCGGGACAACGCCCTTTTCCCGCAACGGCGATGGGCGGCTGACGCTGCTGGGTGGCGTTCGGGAGGTCCTAGCGACCCGCTATCTGGAACATTTAGGCGTGAATACATCGCGGTCCTTCTGCCTAATAGAAACAGGCGAGAGCCTCACCCGCCATGACGAGCCCTCGCCGACCCGCTCTGCTGTGCTGACCCGTTTGCAGCATAGCCATATCCGGTTTGGGACGTTCCAGCGACAGGCCTTTTTTGGCCGGACAGATAATCTGGAAGCGCTGGTCGACTATTGCCGAGCACATTTTTACCCAGAGGCTGAGCGCCCTGCCGATCTCTTACGCGCTGTGATGGAACGCTCCGCCGATCTGGTCGCGAGTTGGATGGCAGGCGGTTTTGTCCACGGCGTGATGAATACGGACAATATGAACATTACGGGTGAAGTGTTCGACTTCGGACCTTATCGCTTCCTGCCTTACTTCGACCCGGCTTTCACCGCCGCCTATTTTGATCATGGCGGGCTTTATGCTTTTGGGCGACAGCCGGAAGCCATGGGCTGGAACCTCGCGCAGCTGGCGCAGAGCTTAAGCCTGATCGAAGATGACCAAGCGCTCATCGATGCGCTGGACCGTTATTCAGATCATTATAGAGAGGGCTTTACCGCCCATTGGTTCCGGCGCTTGGGGCTGCGGCGTGGGGCGGGCGATAAGGAATTTTTGGCTTTATCCCTGACCGCCTTGAAAGACAGCCAAGCCAATTGGCCCCACTTCTTCCATGATTGGTGCGGCGGTCCCAACTCATCGCCCCTGCAAGATTATCCGGACATGATCTGGCGGGATTGGACCGCGGCTTACAAGACCTTTGAACCGAATGCCCCGCGCCCGGAAACGGATCGCCCGGCGAGCCTTCTTTATGACGAAATTGGCGATCTCTGGTCACAAATTGCGGAGGCCGACGATTGGTCGGTGTTTGAAGCGAAACTTCGCACCTATGAACGGCGTAACTATAGCAACACATCCTCAATCCCGGAGACTCACCGATGAAGAAACTGACCCTTTTGGCCGCCGTGCCGTTTGTGATGGCCTGCGCCGCGGAAACGACCG
>CAWUKE010000155.1:0-5486 GCA_963922935.1 uncultured Alphaproteobacteria bacterium
AGCGGGTCGGAAGGTCGAGGTTTCATCAAAGCTAGCGCTGGTAATATCGACAGGCGTGCCTTCGACCAAAGTCATAACAGCGTTATTTTCGACCGTGATATCCAAACCATCAGAATTGGTCAGAGTGCCAACGAATTCCGTATCGCTCAACGCGAGGCTGTCATCGCCCGCTCCAAAATCAATTCCGCCAACGATCAGACCGGCTGTGGAGGTGAAACCATCATCGCCAGAGCCTAGGCGGATTGTCCCGGAAATAGCCGGATCAAGCGGCACCAAATCATCGTCTGGGTCTTCGTCAGCCCGTCTTTCCTGGAGGAACGTCACACCGGTCGTGTTGTTAGACAGGTCTAGGGCGATCAAAGTGAAATTCGTCTCTTGATCGTCATTCGGGTCACTATTTGTGCCGAGCGCGTTGATGAAGCCACGGTTGACGATGTCGCTCAGCGTGCCTGAATTATCCTGAACGACGGTTGCTGTGCCGTCACGGCCAACCAGCACAGCCGAGATTGTGCCGTCATTGACGAGGCTCGGCATTTGGGCGTTCTCGCCGATTTCAATGGATATCGCCGTCAGTGTCCGTGGTGCCGGGATGTTGTTCACATCAAAGTAGACTTGATTTGAATCTTCGACCGCTTGGGCAATGATCAGGCCGCTATTATTGATGCCGTCAGCTATTGCATTGTCACCGAGGACAATAACGCGGGCCAGACCCGTGCCGAGATCGACGCCTTCAATCGGACGAAACTCTGAGCCGATAATCGTCGTGGCTTGCATATTGCCCGTATTCCGGATGCCGCCTTCTAGCGTCGCGTCTTTCACGCTCAACACGGTTGCGTCGAAATCGTCATAGACGCCACTGGCGCTCAGAATGCCGTTTTGGACAAAGGCGTAGAGGAGGTCTTCATCATAGCCTTCCGCCGTGGGGTCGGTAATGGCGCTCACTGTACCGATAGAGATGGGTGTGCCGTTCCCATCGATCAGAACGGCAGGCGCGGAGCCTTGCTGGCTGACATTACTGGACGAGGCGAGGGACGCGACCTCTTCGCCGTCAATCTCAGTCGTGACGAAGCGTTGGCCGAGCTCGATACCGCGCGCAATATTCGCGCTAACTTGAATAGTGGAGCCTGCATTGCTCAAATCTTGGGCATCAAGGTCTAGAATATCGAATTCCGCATTCGGGTTTACATTCCCGCGTGTTGTGAAACGGAATCCGGAATTGCTGATCAGGCCCGTATTGCGAAGACTGCCGCCAATGTCAGAGCTCACATCAAAGGCATTAGAGCTGGCGCCGCGAACTGTAATGCTTCCATCATTGACGACGTCGCCGCTAACACCTGATCCAATCCGGATGGCCGCGCCTTCATCACCGCGTAAAGTCATAGATCCGGCATGGCTCAGATCGCCCTCAAGACCCATTCCAACGGGCGTATTCGCCAAGTTAATCCCGTAGCTCTGATTGCCTTCAACCAGAATGGCGCTCGCTGCCTCTAGGGTAATGTCGCCTTCGAAAGGGGATGCGCCAGAAACCAGAATGCCTGTCCGTCCAGAGCCTTCGGCAAATGGGTTATCTGCAAAGGGATCGTCATCCGTGTCTGTATCTTCGACAGTCTCAGATACGTTGATCGTACCGGAACTGGTAAAGCTGCGGTTCGCGCCGCCTTCTAGCTCTACCCCTGTTGCATCGTTTACATCCTCGATCACAACGTCACCTTCGAGGATCAAAGCATTATCACTATCAAGGATCAGGGCGGGTCCTGCATTGTCCAGCGTGATCGAGCCTTGGGAGCCAATTGTGACATCGGACGGTGTGCCGCCATCGCCCGCCGTTGACGTGCGAACGGGTGCCGTTAAATCGTCCTCGATTGTGACCTGCGCTTGCGCTGCGGTTGAAACGCTGAGCGCCATCAACACAGCCGTTGAGCTGAGTAAGGCATTGGCCTGTGTCGGTGTGAGCGCAGTCAAGCGGATCATAGGGTTTCCCTTTAGGCTTCACGGAGCGCCAAACTACGCAATGAAGCGCGGCCCTCGCATGAGAACTTTATAAAGGCTTTAACCAAGCCCCCACGCGCCGCCAATGAAAACATGGTCAGAAAACACAGCCGAACGCAGTATATGTTTCACGTGAAACACCCGCTCTCTTGCAGGCTTCTTGCGCGCGTGGCAGGCGGACGCGCATGAGCGTCATGACTGCACTCCGCCGTATTCCCGCCTTTTACGGGCTTGTTATCCCCGTGCTGCTGGTCCTTTTTGACCAGATCACAAAGTGGCTGGCGACGCGGGCCTTTGATCTGCCCATGAATATTTGTGCGCTTGATCCCAACATCCAAGCGCGCGGATTTCATATAGAAATCAGTCCGATCGTCGATCTTTCCATGCTCTGTAATCAAGGCGTGAGTTGGGGGCTTTTACAGGGCGATTCGGACTTAAAACGCTGGGCTTTGTTCTTATTCGCCGCCGTGATGGTCATCGTTTTGTATAATCTTTTATCGACGGCGAAAGACCGGCTCAGTCGTTGGAGCCTGGCGTTGCTAATTGGTGGGGCGATTGGCAATGCGATTGACCGGGCTTTATTCGGCGCTGTGACAGACTTTATCGATGCGTCCGATATTTACTTCAACTATGTCTTCAATGTCGCGGACTCAGCGATCACAATCGGCATTATCGGCATGGCGCTTGTGATTTTCAAAGATTGGCGCGCGGAGCGAAACGCAAAGGCCACGGCAGATTAAGAAAGTTAGGCTGATTGCCCTGACCGACACATTGTGTTTTCGTCACATTATGTTTTGATAGCTTGGCGGCTGGGTCACAGATCGCTAACAGACTAAAACGTTCGGACATCCGAAAGAGGACCTCAATGCCCAATCGTTTACCCGCTTTGCTCATGGTTGCTGGTTTTGGCCTGGCTTTGCCAGCCTGTCAGTCCACTTCTAATGCTTTGGGCTTGCGTAAAGACGCCCCGAACGAGTTTAACATTCTGACCAATGCGCCGCTTGTTGTGCCGCCGGAATATAACCTCCGTCCGCCCGCGCCCGGCGAAAGCTCCTCTTACAATAATTACAGCCAAGAATCCGCGCGTGAGGCCCTCATTGGCGATATTGATCCGGCTGAGCCAACACGCGGGGAAGTCGTCTTCCTCACGCGCGCTGGTGCAACCCGCTCTGATCCTGAAATCCGCATTAAGCTTGACGGGCAGAATTCCGTCGAGCGGAAGTCTGCGTCTTTCTCTGATCGGGTGCTTTACTTCGCGGATGGTGTGCAACGCGACTCAGAAGGCAATCCTATCCCGCTTGATAGTGAAGCGGAACGTCAACGCCTCGAAGGTGTAAGCCGTGTTACGGGTGGGGGAGACGTGACGATCACCCGCAAACCGGGCGGGGCAAAATTACCGGGGTTGTAGGGCCAAAGGCCTCAAACCGATATTTTGTTTGCTAAACCCGGCCGCAAGCCGGGTTTTTTATGGAAAGGCTTCCTGCCGGAATACACCGCGCACGGCGCGGCTATAGAAAATCGTATCTGCGGGCGTGTCGCGCCGGACATAGTCGCGGAAGACTTTGATCATCATCTCTGTCGCCCGTTGCAGTTCCAGCTCTTTAATTTCCTCAAAGCTGAACCACCCGACATTCAGAAGTTCTGGACTATCACTGACGGGTGGCGGCGCGACATCGCCAAGATGGCGGTGGAAGAACCAGGCATCAAAACGCTTATGTCGATGCGGCGGGGTCACCGCCCGGCCAAAGACTTCCAGGTCTGACAAATCAGGCGAAAGGCCTGCTTCGCGAAACGCATCATAGGTGGGGTGACGCATATTCCGGCTTTGTTGCAGTTCCCGCGTACCGATCATCAAGCCTGTCTCTTCATAGGTTTCCCGAATACAGGATAAGGCAATCGCCCGCGCCTTCCGGGGCGAAACAGCCGCTTCTAAAATCCGTTCCGTGCGCGGCGAAAGATCGCCTGAAAAGCCGGCATAGCTATCAATTCGGTCGACGCGCCCGCCGGGAAAGACATAGACGCTGGGCAGAAAATCATGCCGCGCACTGCGCTGCCCCATCAGGATTTTCGGATCGCGCGGGTCCCCGACGGTTAAGACAACGGTTGCCGCTATCCGAGGGCGAGGCGCCCGGTCGAGCGCTTTGCGCGCCCCGCGCTCCTTATCTGTCAGGTGCATGTTTGTGACTTTCGTCGGGCGCATAGGATCGGGGGATGTCATCACTGTCTCTTAACGCGCCCTATCGCGACAGCGCAACGCGCTGTTCTTAATCGATGTCATGCGCTAACGGATCAGAATAACGCGCGGGACGTATAAAGTTACATAAGTCACCATTCCGCCACAGGATCGGGGAGAGGTCCATGGACACACAAATTCTCGAAAGCGAGCCGCTCAATTCGCGCGGGCAAAAGCGATTGCAGCGCTCGATGATGTCCGCCTTTTTAGAGGCGTGTCGAAAACACGGACCCAAGAAGCCGATCGTCACCGATGGCGATGGTCGGGTTTTGACCTATGGAGAAATCCGCCGGGCCGCTTTTGCGCTTTCTGATCCGCTGAAGAAAGCCACACAAGGGCAGGATGCCGTTGGTGTTTTGTTGCCGACAGGCGCAGGCGCGGTCATCGCTTTATTGGCTCTGCATTGTGCAGGCCGGACTCCCGCTATGCTGAATTTCACGGCCGGTGCGGCGAATTTGAAAGCTGCGGCCGCGACGGCACCGCTCACCACAATTGTGACGGCGAAGAAGTTTGTCGAACTCGGCGGGCTGGAGAAACTCATTGAAGAGCTCTCCGAATTTGCGACCATTCTTTATCTGGAAGATATGCGCGAGCAGATCGGCACGAGTGCAAAAGTCCGGGCGATCCTCGGCCCCGTCCTGCCCGGGTTTTTCCTGCCGAAGCAAAAACATGACGACACAGGTGTGATCTTGTTCACCTCTGGCACAGAAGGCGCGCCGAAAGGCGTCGTGCTTACCCATGCCAATGTCCTGGCTAATATCGAACAGATTGAGCAGCATGTCGAAATACTTCCGACAGATAAGTTCTTCAATCCGCTGCCGACATTTCATTGCTATGGCCTGACGGCGGGAACGCTCTGGCCGATCTTTTCGGGTTACCCGGTCGTGCTGCATCCATCGCCTTTGCAGACAAAGACCATCGCGCAGCGGATTGAGGCGACGAAATCCAGCGTGCTGTTCGCAACCGATACCTTCCTGCAGCAATATATGCGCGCCTCTGGCGAAAACGGTCTGTCGAGCTTGCGTATCGCCGTGTGCGGGGCCGAGCGCGTGCGCGAAGAAACCCGGGCGACTGCGGATAAGCGCTTCGGTTTTGAAGTCCTAGAGGGCTACGGCGTGACGGAATGTGCGCCTGTTCTGGCCGCGAACCAGCCCGGCGACATTCGCGGCGGGACGATCGGCAAGATGCTCCCCGGTTTGCAGTTGCGGCTCGAACCTGTCGATGGCCTGAAAGAAGGCGGGCGCCTGATGGTGAAAGGCCCGAA
>CAWUKE010000156.1:0-5477 GCA_963922935.1 uncultured Alphaproteobacteria bacterium
AGCCGCAATCCTTGCATCTGGTAGTTGCTTCCATTCGTGCCGTAGATCGCATCCGGGCGATCCAGCAGCGCCTCAAACACGAGATGGGCGACAGACTGTCCGTGGCGGAGTAGGAAAGGAACGTCCCGACCCCGCACTTCGAGGACAGCGCGCGATCCCTGCCCGCCGCCTTCTTCTGTGCCAAAGCCTGGATCGAAGAAGCCCGCATAATGGGCGCGAAATTCGCCGATTTCTGTATCAATCGCCGCCATTTCCGCCGCTTCTGTGACGGGAATTTCGACGGCTTCACGGCTGGCCAGAATGTAAAACTCTTCGGGCTCTAAGATCAGACCGTCCCCGGTCAGGCGCACGGGCTCCCAATAGTCGAGAGCATCGTGCTGACCGACTTTGCGCAGATCCACGAGGGCGCTGTGACGCCGCGCGCGGTAGCCGACAATGTCAGCATTGGGATTAAGATCAACGCTGACGGTTTGCGTTCGCAGTGGCTTGGCCACGCCTTGCCTGACCCGCAACTGCGCCAAGCGGTCACCCGTTCGTGCGACAACGCCAAAGGTCCGCGGCGCGACTTCGAGCCAAAGCGGCCCTTGATAGCCGGCGGGAACAGCGTCAAACCGGCTAGAGCCTTCGCCAATCAGGCGGGCAAACACATCCAGACGCCCGGTTGAGCTTTTCGGGTTCGCCATGGCGGATAAACCATTCGGCAAATGCAAGCGCTCTTGCAGTGGGATGAGATAGATACAGCCGACTTCTAAAACGGCGCCGTCATCCAAGGACACTTTATGCAGGCAGAGCGCATCCAGCCCGTCTGACACGCGCCCACCCTCCCCCGGTAGGAACGACGCCCGCATACGGTAGGCGGTGCGCCCCAGTCGCAAATCAAGTGACGCGGGCTGTAGCGTGGTCGGCAGACCGTCTCGAGTGGTTGCCTCGCCCAGATCAATCTGACCCGAATCGATGAGGGCTTTAATCTGCTGTGAGGGCAAGATCATGCTGTCCCGCTACCGTGACAAAGGCGTGGACGACAAGCGGTTGAACGCCAAAAGACGGGGATGGGGCGCGCTTATTGCAGCCATATCACGGTTAGATTCGGTGCGTTTTGACGCGTCTGCCTTCTTTTTGAGCGCCGAAATGGCGACTGCGAAAATATGAGAAACCCTCCATTTATACAGTTGCAAGGCGCCGATCTTCGTGGAACCTTGCAAATGCTTTAGGGCAGCTGATTGAAAAATCAGGACTTCGAGGGGCGGGGTCGACCTGAAGCGGGAGAGAGATAATGAGAAAAGGCCTGCCGCCACACGGTCCAGACGAGGACCTTTCCCCGGCTCAGAACGGCCTTCCGCCCATGTTTGAACAACGCACCAAGGATGTGGTTGTGCGGGTCGAACCCGAATTCCTCGCCGAGCAAAGCAGCCCGTCTGATGGTCGCTTTATCTGGGCTTACACTGTGGAAATCGACAATCAGTCCGATGCGGATCTACGCGTAACCGGACGCTACTGGCATATCGCCGATAGTCGCGGCCACGTCCAAGAAGTGCGCGGCCAAGGCGTTGTCGGCGAAAAACCGGTTGTCCGTGCAGGCGAAAGTTTCCGTTACACAAGCGGAGCGCCGCTTTCGGCGCCGTCTGGCATGATGAGCGGGTCTTACACAGTCGAGTCTGACTCTGGCGAAGCCTACGATGTCGACATCCCTGTCTTTGTGCTCGACAGCCCTCACCGCGGCCCGCACTTTAACTAAAGCCCTTCAACAAGCTTTCTCACCGCTGCCTGCGCTTGCGGGTCAAAGCCGGCGCTGAAGTGCGTGGCTTGAGGGAGTTCAAGATAGATCGCATCAGGGAGCTGCTCGGCCAGTTGCCGCGATAAGCCCACGGGCAAGACCTGATCCCGACCCGCCCCAATAATCAGAATAGGCCTGGCAAAATCGGCTAACGCTTGGGGCGTATCGAACCGTTTCAGCTGATCATCAATCGGCACAATTCGACCCAGACCCAGCGGCGCCCATTCACGCGCAACCGCGCGTACATTGGGGGCGGTGGTTTCCAGAATGATCGCATCCACCGCCTCTGAACGCGCGGCCATTTGCGCACAGACAAAACCGCCGAGGCTATGTCCCCAATAGATCAAGGGCCGTCCGTCTGCCCGGGCGTCCAGTTCGGGCACCAGATCATCGATAACGGCTTCGAAAGACGTAACCTCTGCCGCCCCGCTGCTATCGCCATAGCCTGGATAGTCCCAGATCACGGCTTCCCCAAACGGCGCGATTTTTCGCAGATAATCAATCCCGTTTAGCCGCCGATCCGACGCATTGCCGAAGCAGGATACAATCAATGGCCCTTCGCCTTCGCCGCCTAAGCTTGTCAGGGCAATCGCCTCGCCGCCCAGAGCGAGGCGTTCATGGCGTAGCTCCCCGAGCTCCCCTTCGCCCCGAATCGTCAGATCCGTCTTATTCGCCCGCACCTCATGCGGATGTGGGAAAAAGACCGCGCTTTCGTCAAGACCGCAGCTTGAGAGCAGCGACGCCAGAATTGATAAAGCGATCAAACGAGGTTTCACAAGGCGCCTCTAGGTTTGTCACGATCTTTCCGCAAGCCAGAGCGCAAATTCGACCGTAAATAAACAGTCTTAGGCGTTGCCTTTCCATCCTCCGGGACCAAAGTAATTTTCATGGCCTTCCAGCCGATTCTCAAAGCTGTTCTCGGCCCGACCAATACGGGCAAGACCCACTATGCGGTCGAACGCATGTTGGGGCGGAGCTCTGGCGTGATCGGCCTACCCCTGCGTTTGCTAGCGCGCGAAGTCTATGACCGCATTGTGGCGCAGATTGGCGCGTCCCAAGTCGCGCTCGTCACAGGCGAAGAGAAGATCGTGCCCAAAGGCGCGCGCTATTATGTCTGCACAGTCGAGGCCATGCCGCTTAACCGTCGCTTTGCCTTTCTGGCCGTCGATGAAATCCAGCTGATGGGCAATCACGAACGCGGCCATGTTTTCACCGATCGCGTCTTTAACGCGCGGGGCTATGAAGAAACGCTCTTCTTGGGCGCGGAAACCGCGCGGGATGTGTTGCGCACGCTGGTGCCGAATATTGAGTTTGACCGCCGCGAACGATTTTCCGAATTGACTTATGCAGGCCATACGAAGCTGAACCGTCTGCCTAAACGCTCCGTCATTGTCGCCTTTTCTGCTAAAGAAGTCTACGCCATCGCCGAAGCCATGCGGCGCTTGCGCGGCGGGGCGGCCGTGGTGATGGGCGGCTTGTCGCCTCGCACGCGCAACGCCCAAGCCGAACTATTCCAAAGCGGCGAAGTTGATTTTCTTGTCGCGACCGACGCGGTCGGAATGGGGCTCAATCTCGACACTGACCATGTCGCCTTTGCCTCGCTTTCAAAATATGATGGCCGTCGCCGCCGTTACCTCACCCCGATGGAAGCGGGGCAGATCGCGGGACGCGCCGGGCGGTTTCGCAATAATGGCACGTTTGGCACAACGGGTGATTGCGCGCCGATGGATGATGGTCTGATTGACCGGATTGTCCGGCACGATTTCGAACCGCTGCACTATGTGGAATGGCGCAATAGCGATCTGGATTTTGCCAGCCTTGAGGCCCTTGTCGAAAGCCTCCACGCCCCCCGGCCGACCAAGCGCTTGCGCCGCATTAAAGGCGCGGAGGATGAGCTGAGCCTAGAGCGTATGATGGCGATCCCGGAAGTTGCGAACGGCATTCACCTGCCTGTGCAAGTGCGCCAACTTTGGGAGGTCTGCTGCATCCCAGATTTCCGCAACCTGACCATCGACGCTCACGTTCGTCTGCTGCAAGACGTCTACCGCACACTTGTCAGCGGCGGCGGTAAGCTATCCAATGATTTCATGGCCCAGAAAATCGGACGCTGCGATGATGTGGGCGGAGATGTCGATACACTCTCAGGACGGCTTGCACGGATTAGAACTTGGACCTATTGCGCTGCCAAGGCTAATTGGATGATCGACCCCATCCATTGGGCGCAGGAAGCTAGGGCGGTAGAGGATCGGTTATCCGATGCTTTGCACGCTGGTCTGATTGCGCGGTTCGTCGACAAGCGAACCTCAAAATTACTGAAATCAATCGGGTCCGGAGACAGTATGGAAGCCAGTATCAAGGATGACGGAGCCGTTTACGTCGATGACCATTTGATTGGTCATTTGCGCGGCCTGTCCTTTGAACGGGACGCCATCGCTTCTGATCTGGAAGCCAAGGCCTTAGAAGCGGCAGCCGCCAAAGCGGTCGCTCCGGAAGTAGACCGACGCCTGACCTCGCTGTCTTCCGGTCAAGCCGCCATCTTTACGCTCAGCGATGAGGGCGAAATCCTCTGGGGCGGCATGGCCGTAGGTCGGATTGCCAAATCAGGCACAATTTTCACTCCTGATGTGGAAGTCATTGGCGGAGAGCTCGGCAATCCCGTTCTGCGGCAGCTCGCCGAAGACCGCATGCGTGATTGGCTGCGAGCTGAAGTCGACACCCATCTCGGCCCGCTGAAAAAGCTTAAAAGCCTGCAGGACGATCCGTCTATCCTGCCGGGCAGCAAGGGCTTCGCCTACACGCTGCTGGAAAATAATGGATCAATTGAGCGTCGTAAAGTGTCCAAGACGGTGCGCGAACTCGGCCAGGATGAACGGCGCGATATTCGCAGTGCCGGTGCCGTCTTCGGACAATATGATATTTATATTGCCGACCTGATCAAGCCTAAGCCGGCGCGCTTGCTGTCCTTGCTGAATGCCTTTGGCGCGGGCGGTGACCGCAAGCCGTTTATTCCTTTTGCTGGCGTGACCTCCATCCCGAATGAAGGCGATCTGCAGTCGGATAAATATGATCCATCGGCCTTGTCGCTTGCGGGCTATAAGGCGGTCGGGTCGCGTATTGTTCGCTTTGATATTCTCAATCGGCTCGCCTCTATGATCCGTGACGCGCAGAGCCAGTTTGAAAAAGTCGCCCTGACAAAACCGGCCCGTCCAACCTTCCAGATTATGGATGAAATGATGGCCCTGCTGGGGGCGAACCTAGACCAGACCCGCGCGGTGATGCGAGCGCTCGGCTATGTCAGCATGACCAGCGAGGTTCCATTAGAGGCGACACCGGCCGCAGAAGCCCCTGAGGCTCCCGAGACCCCAGAGGCAACCGCCGGCGAAACGGGTGTAGAACCTAACTCGGGAGCAGCTACACCGACCGACGCGACGGAGAAGCCAGAGGAAACACCAACGACAGAGACAGTAAGCGCCCCTGCTGAGACGCCTGAAGCGACGCCGACCGAGGCGACACCGTCTTCCCCCTCTACGACGCCTGAAGGGGCAGCACCCAACGCAGCGTCTGTTGAGGCGGCGCCAACCTTATCCAAACGCCAGCGCGCCAAGCTGCGTCCGCCTATGACGGTCCATAATGAGCGCGAGACGCTGGAAGACGGCACGACCCGCAATCTGCCTAATCTGGAATATTGGTCCCTCGCCCCGCG
>CAWUKE010000157.1:0-5376 GCA_963922935.1 uncultured Alphaproteobacteria bacterium
AGCTCCGCATCTTGGATCAAGGCGGGACCGACGCCTTTATTGCGGATTTCAATAGACAGACCTGCCTCAGACAAATCCGCCACAGCCGAAACATGCGGCCAGACCGTCGCCTTAGAGTGAGCGCGGACCGAATTGACTTCAAAGAGCGAAACGAGGATCGCCGTGATCGAAAGTCCCACAGCCAGCAGCGCCATAATCCGGTCCCAGTTGAGCGTGGGTTCGGCAGGCACGGAGTCCGGTGTCTGGTCCTCACGTTGCGACATTCTGTCAGTCTAAGGCCTGAAAGGGGTGGCGTCTAGCCTTCTTAAGGAAGCTCCACCTCTCCATTTTCCACCAAGGCTCTCGCCGTTGCCAGAATGCTTTCGCGCGCGGGTCGCGGCAGGACCCCCGTCAAAGACGTCACGTAAGCCGCATCGATGTCTGGGCGATGACCCAGATCCGCCAGCACGCCTTTGATCCTGTCATCGCTGAGCGCCAGCAAGCGCAGCATGAAGCTCGGCGCTTCAAACTTTGGCAGTTTTGCTTTGGGATATTCCGTGGCAATAATCTCGGCAATTTCTTTGAACGAGGCCGTCTGCCCCGCCGCGAGGAGGCGACGCCCCGCCGCGCCTTTGGACGTCATAGCAGCCACGTGGATCGACGCGCAGTCCCGAATATCAATGACGGGATAAGCGACCTTCGGCACGGCGGGGAATTCGCCGCGCATCATATCGCGCACCGCCGATAAAGACGCGCCGCCATTTTCAAACGGGTCCGGACCTAGGACGATCCCGGGATTCACCGTGACCAACCGGTCTTTTAGGCCCTGCGCTTCAACATAGGCCCAAGCGGAAAGCTCCGCCCGCGTTTTAGAGACAGGATAGGCCGACAGCGCTTTCCAATCCGGATCAGACCAATCATCCTCACCATAGGTTTTGGTCTTCCCGCGTCCGGGCTGGTTCATCACAGAGGCGAGGCTCGACGTCATGACAATCCGTTCCGCGCCCGCAGACAGACCGTTTTCCAGCACACGCTGCGCGCCGGCCCGCGCTTCCGGCACAAGCGCCTCTCGGTCTTGCGGCGCTTCCAGCGGAAAGGGCGAGGCGATATGCTGAATATAGCGGCAATCCGCGACCGCCTCTCGCCAGCCTGCGTCAGAGCCGAGATCCGCTTCTACGAGTTCAATCCCAGAAATATCGACGCCTTCAGTCGCCATTGCGTCAAGCACACGGCGGCCTTTGGCCAAATTTCTGACTGTGCCCCGGATCGCATAGCCTTGGGTTACGAGCCTCGCGGCAACGTGGCTGGCAATATAGCCGGTGATCCCGGTGATCAGAACGCGGTCTGACATGTGACACTCCCTTAAGGTCGCTACCATTCAGGCGTAGACGGCGAACCCCGTTCTGCCAAGCGGGCGCTTGGCGTCTTTTTATAAAAGTGGCGGCTCGCAACCCTATGGAACTGTCACAAAGTTGCGCTATAGGCGTCGCATGAAAAGACTTCTCGCGACCCTCTTTCTGTCGTCAACCTTAACCGCGTGTGCGGCCACGATGCCGGACCAGATTGGCTTTCTGGATGAAGCGACGGTCCCGGCCATGACATCCGCGCCTCTGGCGGAAACGGCGACGCTGACACGCATTGGATTTGGGTCTTGCCTGAAGGAAGAGGATGATCAGTCGATTTGGACAACGATCCTGGCCGAGGACCCTGATCTCTTCCTGTTCATCGGCGACAATGTTTACGGCGACCCTTGGCGCGATGATCCCGAAGCGCTCGATCCGATGATGCCGAAAATGGTGCGTAGCTACACTAAGCTTGCGAGCATTCCGGAATTTACAGAGTTCCGCAACGCCACGCCGCTACTGACGACCTGGGACGATCATGATTATGGCGTAAACGATGGCGGTGCGGAGTTCCCCTTCCGTGAACGCGCGGAAGACCTTTACAATGATGCGTGGGCGGTTCCGGCTGATGATGAAAGGCGGATGCGACCCGGTATTCATACCTCTAAAACCTATGGCCCTGACGGGCAGCGCGTGCAAATTATCTTACTCGATACGCGCTATTTCCGTGGTCCTTTGACAAAAACCGATGAGTGGAACGCGCCGGGTAAAGAACGCTACATTCCTAGCGAAGACACAAGCTCGACCATGCTGGGCGACGCGCAATGGGCGTGGCTGGAAGCAGAGTTGCAAGAGCCTGCCGATCTGCGCCTGCTTGTCTCTTCCGTGCAGGTCCACAGCGATGCCCATGGCTGGGAAGCGTGGCGTGTCCTGCCCCATGAGCGCGAGCGCCTTTATGCGATGCTCGACAGCACAGGCGCCGCGGAAGATACGATTATCCTGTCTGGCGACCGTCACGCAGGATCGATCTATCGCCGCAATGCGGGCGATACGCCCGTCCTAGAAGTGACCTCGTCTTCGCTCAATGCGCCGGTCAGTTTCTGGAAGAACCAAGCGATTGAGCGCGGCGAGGCCCCACGTCCGCCCGAACAAGGCCCCTTCCAGCTTTATCCGATGCAGGACGAAGTGAATTACGGCCTCATCGACATCAATTGGGACACGCGAGAGGCGACCCTCAGCGTCGTCAGTCCGGGTCTCGCGCCTTACGTTGAAACGAAGCGCTTCTAACCAAGCGGACGTCCCAGCGGATCAAGACCCATCAGCGTGTAAGTATCGAAGCGCTGCGTTTCATCTGTAGGCGCGGCGCCGCTTTCGATTTCAGCTAGCAATCGGTCCGTCCGCTCCCTCACGCGCACGGCATTATAGCCGTGGCTGACGACATAGAAGCGACCCCGTTCTAAAAGCTGTGGGTAGACGATCTGGGCAAAGCGATCCGCGTCCATGCCAGCCTGCATCACGGCTTCCGGACCGAGCGGTGTCTTCACAAAGCCCGGACAGACGAGCTTCACATCGATAAAGTCCGGCACGTCCTGCATCAGGCCATAGGTCAAACCCCGCACCGCCATCTTGGACGCCACATAAGCCGCCCCGCCTGGTACAGCGTTAAACAAGGAATTTTCTGATCCCGTATTGAGGATTAGCGCAGGTGTGCCTTGGCGGATCATCTGCCTCGCAAAAAGCTGACTGCCGCGCGCGACAGCATCCAGATTGACGGAAAGGACTTTCTGATAGGCCTTCCACTGCATGTCTTGAAAAGGCTGGGCTGGGGCCATCACGCCAGCATTGTTCCAGCCCACATCAATCCCACCGAAGTGATCCACAACGCCCTTAATCCAGTCCTCCAGCGCGCCGTCTTCGGTGACGTCGCACTGTGTGGTGAGAACGGACGTCGCGCCAATTTCAAGCAGTTCTAACTTGGCCGCATCTATCGCGTCTACTTCTAACCCACACAGCGCTAAAGACGCCCCATCCGACGCCATTTTCCGCGCAACAGCCAAGCCAATCCCGGTCGCCCCGCCCGTAATGGCAATCCGCTTTCCGGCGAAACTCTTTAGGCTCATGGTCCTCTCCCCTTTTTGGTTCTTCTACAACTGCGCCATTTCAGAGCAACCGGGTTCCGATTTGCGTTCTGATGCGTATGAGAAGGCATGGCCCACGCTGAAACCGCTCCTGACCACCTAACCTCTGTCTCTGTCGACCCACGCGAGATGGAAAGCTTTTCGCGCATGGCACATGATTGGTGGAACCCGGACGGCATGTTCAAGCCGCTGCACGTGATGAATGGCGCGCGGCTGTCACTGATCAAAGACGCTGTCTGCGAACATTACGGTCGCGACCCGGATGCGGATCGTCCGCTGCAAGGCTTACGCCTTCTGGATATTGGCTGCGGTGGCGGGCTGTTGTGTGAGCCCATGGTCCGACTTGGAGCGACAGTTACGGGCGTCGATGCGTTGGAAAAGAACGTCAAAACGGCGAAAACCCACGCCGAACAAGTCGGGGTCGAGGTCGATTATCGCCACGGCACGATCGAGCAAATGGTCAGCTTGGGTGAAGCGCCCTTTGATGTCGTCCTGAATATGGAGGTGATTGAACATGTCGCCAACCCCAGCGACTTCATCGGCGATTGTGCGGCTATGGCCAAGCCCGGCGGGATTATGCTCTGCTCGACCATTAATCGCACTTTGAAGGCCTTTGCCTTCGCGATTGTCGGCGCTGAATATATCCTCCGCTGGCTGCCCAAGGGCACGCACCAATATGAAAAGCTGGTCCGGCCTGAAGAACTGCGCCGCTATCTGGAGCGCGCGGATATGACCGTCACCCGGCAAATCGGGATGAACCTCAACCCGCTCACTGAGCGCTGGAAACAATCCGACGATATGTCGATCAATTATGTGACGGTGGCGACGAAGGCCGCCTAGCGCGTCAGTCATCGTCTGCGTCGCCCACCGCCCCGACGACCGGCGCGTCCGCCTTCTGCACTCGGTTCGCGCGGGGGATTCACAAGAGCGCCGAGCTTATCTTCCAAAACGGCCCGATCCGGTCTTGGCCCGGGTTCATAAGCATCAATTGAGGCACGCATTGCCGCGACATGATCCGGCGATGTACCGCAGCAGCCGCCAATAATCCGAATGCCCGCATCAGCGGCAAGTTGTGCGTAATCCGCCATGAGTTCAGGCGTGCCGGAATAGATCGTTTCTTTGCCAAGCACTTTAGGAATGCCGCAATTGGCTTTGCCGGCCACAACAGCTTCACCGTTTGCCGCTGTCATATCGAGCGCACCTAAGACCAGATCAGACGCGCCCACGCCGCAATTTGTCCCCACCACGACGGGTTGCTCAGATAAGCCTTCTGTAATAGCGTGAACATCGGCAGGCGCGAGCCCCATCATCGTCTTGCCGGCGGTATCGAAGCTCGCGGTAAAGGCGTAAGGCATCCCAACATTGATAGCGGCTTGAGCGGCCGCGCGGATTTCTTCTGCCGCGCTCATCGTTTCGATCCAGATCACGTCTGCGCCTCCGTCGCGCAGGCCTTCCATTTGGGTGGTGAACGCGGCTATGGCGCTCTCCTCGGTCATCTCGCCCATAGGCTGGAACAGTTCGCCCGTGGGGCCAACACTGCCGGCTACAACGACGGGCTGCGGCGCGGCGGCGGCGACGTCGCCTGCGATTTCTGCGCCCGCTTTATTGATAGCGTAAGTCTGATCAGCGGCATCATGCAGCTTCAGGCGCGGGGCATTTGCGCCGAACGTATTCGTCAGGATGATTTCGCTGCCTGCATCGACAAAGTCCTGATGCAGCTGTCGCGGCTTATCTGGATCCGTAAGGTTCCAGATGTCAGGCGGAAAGCCAGGTTCCAGGCCCATATTCATGAAATTCGTCCCGGCCGCCCCGTCGGCCAAGATGATCTTTTTCTCTTGCAGCAGATCATATAAAGAAATTCGCATATCGTGCTCATAGAGGGGTTGCAGGCAAAGCGCAAAGGCTTTACGCGCCGC
>CAWUKE010000158.1:0-5319 GCA_963922935.1 uncultured Alphaproteobacteria bacterium
GGCCAACCGAATAGCTCACGCCGTTTGGACAATCCGTTTTGATCCCACTTTCGGTGAGACCAACCCTAGAAACTGTCCCGGTCACGACGGGGGTGCATGCGCCCAATTGTGTCGGGTCTTTAAAAACACTCACCTCGCACATCGCGCCGCTCTGTATGGACTCCAGGTCTGAGGCTAGAACAAGGCCGCGTTACCTCCTCGCTCCCGCCGCGAAGGCTGCTGACGCAATCCTCCGCCCCAATCCGCCCCACCCGCCAAAGGCCAACGCGCCTCCTCGCCGAGGGTGGAAGGGTAGAAACTACGCCGCAAATTGAAGGCGGGGATTGATTACAACAGAAAGGCAGCTCACGGGGCGAACGCAGTGAGTGAGTAAGGTGTTTTTCTGTTAGCCTGCGAAGCAGCCGAGCGCAGCGAGAGACGGGTGCCGGTTTGAAAGGTTGGTCGGATTGGGAGATGGGCCCGCCGATCAAGTCGGCGGGAGCGGGTACGGAAAAGGTTTGTGCGCTATTTTTGCGTTTTGCGTTCTTTTTGCTTTTTGCATTGCGTTGTGCGTTTTTTTGTGCTTTAGGGGGTGGTGTTTACAGGAGTGAGTATAAAATGGATTCAGAAACGGTCGTGAAGCCGCCGTACACTTCGTATTCGCGGTTCATAAAGCACTTTAGGAAGATGAAAGAGGACGGTGTTCCTGCGAAGGTGGACGCGTCAATCTTTGGAAACGCCTCCGGAAGTTTTGTATATGGGATGTTGCGTGCCTATGAGTTCCTAAGGCTTATTGACTCAAACGGTACTCCTACCGTGGTATTTAATGAACTAGTTGATAGTTCCGAAGATGATGCCAAGCGAAGACAGCTTATTTCCAATACAATTCGTGAGGCTTACACACCACTGTTTGGTGAAGAGATAGATTTAGCGAGCGCCACTCAAGGGCAGTTTGATAAAATCATTCGCGATGAATACGATGTTAGCGGGTCGACGGTGGATAAAGTTGCCGCGTTTTTTCTGGCAGCTGCGAAAGATGCGGAGATACCCATTTCTGTGTACCTTCAAAAGCGCAAGCTCTCGGGACCAAAAAAGTCCAATCAAAAGTCAAAGCCATCAAAGAAGCCGGATAACTCTTCGCAGGAAACCTCGAAAGGACAAAATTCTACGCCTCAGAAAATATCAGAAAAGGCGCTTGAATACAAACTAGTCGATTTGATGACTGAGGCTGCAGGCGATCCTGAAGTGATGGCCGCCATTATAAAAATAGTGACTTGGCTGAAGACCAAAGATGCAGACGAATAGGTCGAGAGCCAAGCTCTCGACCAAACATATCTCGGGTTGTCCTTCAAAGCACTCGAGTCCGTCCCCTTCCACAAGGGATAGGAGCTAAAGCCGTTTCCGTGTCCAAAGCGGGGCGGCTTTAGTGCTTTTACAATATCAGCTTATTCAGAGAATTCTACCTAATTCAGTCCGCGTCCATCTTAAGCGCCGCAATAAACGCCTCCTGCGGGATCTCGACCCGGCCGAACTGGCGCATTCGCTTCTTCCCCTTTTTCTGCTTATCGAGCAGTTTGCGCTTCCGGGACGCGTCGCCGCCATAGCATTTGGCAGTCACGTCTTTGCGCATGGCGGCAATCGTCTCGCGGGCGATGATCTTGCCGCCAATGGCCGCTTGGACGGGGATTTTGAAGAGGTGACGCGGGATCAGGTCTTTGAGGCGCTCGCACATTTGCCGCCCGCGCCCTTCGGCGTTGGAGCGGTGGACGAGCATGGAGAGCGCATCGACCGCCTCGCCATTGACCAGGATGGACATCTTCACCAGATCGCCTTCGCGCAGGCCGATGGCCTGATAGTCAAAACTCGCATAGCCTTTGGACACGCTTTTCAGGCGGTCATAGAAATCAAACACGACCTCGTTGAGCGGCAACTCATATTCCACCATGGCGCGGCCATTAATGTAGGACAGCCCCGTCTGTATCCCGCGGCGGTCCTGGCAGAGTTTGAGGATCCCGCCGAGATAATCGTCCGGCGTCATAATGGTCGCTTTAATCCACGGTTCCTGGATATGATCGATCTTCATCACGTCCGGCATGTCGGCGGGATTGTGCAGTTGCATTTCCGTGCCGTCTTTCAGCGCCAGCGTGTAGACCACGCTCGGCGCCGTTGTGATCAGGTCGAGATCAAATTCGCGTTCCAGGCGTTCCTGAATGATCTCTAGGTGTAGCAGGCCGAGGAAGCCGCAGCGGAAACCAAAGCCCAGCGCCGCTGACGTTTCCATCTCAAAGCTGAAGGAGGCATCATTGAGGCGCAAGCGGCCCATGGCGGCGCGTAGGTCTTCAAAATCCGCCGCATCGACCGGGAAGATGCCACAGAACACGACCGGCTGTGCGGGTTTAAAGCCGGGCAGAGGTCCGTCCGTCGGGCGCTTATCCTCCGTGATCGTATCGCCGACCGCCGCGTCCGCGACTTCTTTGATGGAGGCCGTTAGGAAGCCGACTTCGCCGGGGCCGATTTCGGGCATGTCGGTCGGCTTGGGTTTGAATACGCCAACCTTATCGACGGTATAGCTCGCACCAGTATTCATGGTGCGGATTCTCTGGCCTTTCTTGACCGTGCCTTCGATGACACGGAACAGCACGACGACGCCCATATATTGATCATACCAGGCATCGACGAGCATGGCTTTGAGCGGCGCGTTCGGATCGCCCTCGCTCGGCGCGGGCAGGCGGGTGGCGATCGCTTCCAGCACCTCTTCAATGCCGATCCCGGTTTTGGCGGACGCTTCAACCGCGTCCGTAGCGTCGAGGCCGATCACGTCTTCGATCTGCTGCTTGACGCGGTCCGGCTCAGCAGCGGGCAAGTCGATCTTGTTCAGCACCGGCACGATCTCATGGTCATGCTCAATGGCTTGGTAGACATTGGCGAGCGTCTGGGCTTCCACGCCTTGGGACGCGTCCACGACGAGGATCGAGCCTTCGCAGGCCGAGAGCGAGCGGGAGACTTCATAGGCAAAGTCCACATGACCCGGCGTGTCCATGAGGTTGAGGATGTAATCTGTGCCGTCTTTCGCGGTGTAATCAAGGCGCACGGTCTGCGCTTTGATCGTGATCCCGCGCTCTTTTTCAATGTCCATATTGTCGAGGACTTGCTCACTCATCTCCCGCTGGGACAGGCCACCACAATGGGCGATCATGCGATCGGCGAGCGTGCTTTTCCCGTGGTCAATATGCGCCACGATAGAGAAATTTCGAATGCGGGACTGATCAGTCATAGGCCGCAGGTAAGACGCGAGGGGCCCTTAGGCAAGCGGTGAAGGCTGCGGGTTTTTGGCGCGTTAAAAGCTGAAGAGAACGCCATAGAATTGTTCGTCTGGGGTCAACTGACCGTCCCCATTTCTGTCTTTGAGCCGAAACCGCGCGCGCATCCCGTTTTGAAAGCTCATAAGCGTGACGACCTCTCTGTCGGCATCAGGCGACATAGCCTTTCCACTCGCCTTTCTTAAATCGAGAAGTTCTTGGGCCGGTAGAATGTGCGTTGAGTCACCTTCGAAGCCGATTACGTCTAACATTTCGAGGGAGTCGCCATCTTTAGAAGACATAGTATCGTCTTCAGCTTCTGCGCGCCGTACTGCGATATCTGTCTGGGCCTTCACTAAGTTTCTTTGCTCGTCCATTTGACGGCGAATATTCTTCGCCATTTCAGCTTCGCTGATCAGGGCATCTCCGTTTAAGTCTGCGCGTAGAAAAATGTTGAGTTGATCCACGATAGAGGCTTCCCAAAACAGATTTTGAGTATCCTTAACCTCGATCATCCCATCAAAATCCGTATCCGCGCGGATGAAAATCTTCGCCGCGACGTCCAGGTATTCTTCCATCGACACGCCGCCATCCCCATTCGCGTCAATGTTGAGGGGCTGATAGGTCGCCTCTTCGGCGAGGGCGGGGGAGGCCAGAGCGAAGAGTAGGATCAGAGGGCAAAGGGAAAGGCAGCGCATGCCCTATGGTAGCAAGTCGAGTGATTTAACGCCAGTCGAGACTGGTTTGCTAGCGCCTTAATCCAACGCCTCCGGCTCCCCTTCCACCCAGGCATAGAGATCCGCAAACCCCGCCGCGTCGGCGTGGCTTTGCCAGGCGGCGTCATCCACCGGGGCGGGGGTGAGGGCGAAGACAGCGAACATCGCGCAGGCGGCAACGCTGGTCAGGGCCGTGACGACCCGTAACCACGGTTTGTTATCGTTCGCGGCAGCCGGCTTGGGGCGTTCAGCTTCGGCCTCGGCGAGAATGCGGTCAGCCAAATCTGCGCGCGGCGCGGGCACAGCGCTGGTTTCAAACAAAGTGTGCAAATCATCTTTAGACATGGTCACTCACTGTCTCTTTTAGGGCTTTTCGGGCGCGAACCAGAAGGGATTCATAGGCCTTTTCGCTCATCTCCATCAGGGTCGCGGCCTCGCGCTGGGGCAGGGCTTGATCGTAACAGAGCGATAGGGCCGTCCGTTGTTTGTCAGGCAAAGCCATCATCGCGGTTTGCAGCGCGTCCCAGCGCTGGCGGGTTTCGATAACGGAGAGAGCGCTAGGCCGTTCGTCTGTCGGGTCCAGCGTTTCACCGGGCAAGTCCGGGCGCTTCTTGCGCAACCGATCATAGCAAGCATTGGTCGCGACGCGGCAGAGCCAGGTGAGGAGCTTGGCTTTGCCTTCTTCCCACTCAGGCGCGGCTTTCCAGAGCTTCAGGAAGGCTTCTTGGGCCACATCTTCGGCTTCGAACTCATCGCCTAAGAGGCGGTAAGCGAGGCGATGGACCGTGGAGAGACGACGGTCCATCAGACGGCGCAAGGCCGCACTCTCCCCCCGACACAAGGCCGGGAGGAGGTCCACATCCGGGTCTGTGACTTTCGCTAGCATGAGGCGCTGTTAGAGGCCGAACCGACGGCGCTTCTTCTTGCGCTTGCGGCCTTCGCCTTGGGTCAGGACGCCGTCGCCATTGACGTCGAGGCGATCAAACAAGGCTTCGGCGCCCGCACGATATTCTTGGGCATTGATCACGCCGTCACCATTGGCGTCTATCCGAGGGCTACCACCTCGCAGGCCCCGGCGTTTTGGACGATCGCGACCCTCAATCTGGGCCTCAGCTTGACGTTCGGCGCGGCGTTCAGCGCGTTTTTCGCGCATGACAGTTCGGGCGGCAGCGCGTTCAGCGTCTGAGACTTCACCGTCACCATTTGTATCAACACGCTCCATCATCCGGGTGCGGCGCTCGGCACGTCTTTCGTTTTTGAGCGCATCCATCTCAGCGCGGGAGGCGAGCATTTCCGCTTCACTGACGACCCCGTCACCATTGGCG
>CAWUKE010000159.1:0-5296 GCA_963922935.1 uncultured Alphaproteobacteria bacterium
GAGGCCACCACAATCGTATCGCCGGCTGATAAACGTCTTTCACTCATAGCGCCCAGATAAGGCCCCTGCGGAGAAGGCGCAACGATCGCTTGCGCGATTGATAATATCGTTTAACAATAAGGGCCTATGGAAACGGCTCTGACCTCCCCTATGAAGCCTGTGGCAAAATCGCTCGTCTTGCTCTTGCGTGTTGCGCAAAGCCTTTTGGTGATTGGCGCGCTGCTCTTACTTTTGATCGGCGGATTATTCCTCATTCCCAATGGGCCGATGGCCTCTGTCATTGATGGGCTTGCAACAGAAGGGGCGACCCCACCGAGCTCTGGATCGCTCGCTTTCGCCTTCATTGCCAGCGCGATTACGGCGGCCGCCTGGTTTGTCGTGCTGCATATATTGGTCAAAATCGTACGCACCGTGCAAGTGGGCGATCCGTTCATTGAGGCCAATATTGCTCGCTTACGCGCCATGTGGATCATTATCGCGGGCACAGAAGTGTTCCGCATGGTGGTCCATTCGGCCGCCGATCTGGCCATGGCCGGCACCTCTGTCAGTGCGGCGGATACGGGCCTCGATATCCGGATCGGCACGTGGTTCTTAGTCCTGGTGATCGCCGTTCTATCAGAAGCCTTCCGCCACGGGGCCGCGATGCGCCGCGAACAAGAGTTGACCATCTAAGATGGCCATTAAAGTTAATCTCGATCAGGTGCTTTCTGAGCGTGGCATGAGCCTGACGGCGCTGGCTGATAAAGTCGGCATCACGCTGGCCAATCTCTCTATTCTGAAAACCGGCAAAGCCCGCGCCGTGCGCTTTACAACGCTGGACGCGCTCTGCCGGGAACTCGACTGCCAGCCCGCCGACCTCTTGGAATGGGTTGAGGGCGAGGACGACGATTAAGCGGTTTTCGCGCCTGCGAAAAATTTTTGCGGAGCAAAAATAGCGTGTCGCCGCGAGCTCAAGCGAGCGGTCCAACGTCTGTTGCGATAAGAAGAAGCTTACAGCCCCAAAGCCATCGCCTGCGCTTTGCAAATCTCCGCCACGCCAATCTTCGCCAGACGCGTCAGTTCGGCCATTTCCTCCGCGCTGAACGGATCCCCTTCGGCTGTGGCTTGAACTTCGATAATGCCGCCCGCTTCGGTCAAAACAAAGTTCGCATCGGCCTGCGCCGCTGAATCTTCAACATATTCCAGATCGAGGCGGCACGTCCCGTCCACCACGCCGCAGCTGACCGCGGCCATTGGGAATTTGACCGGGTTCGTCTCAATCAGGCCGTCTTCGACCAGCTTGGCACAGGCCTGATAAAGCGCGACCCACGCGCCAGAAATCGACGCGGTCCGCGTGCCGCCATCCGCTTGCATGACGTCACAATCGATGACGATCTGACGCTCACCCAGCGCTTCCAGGTCCACAACAGAGCGCAGAGACCGCCCGATCAGGCGTTGGATTTCCACCGTGCGCCCGCCCTGTTTGCCCCGCGCGGCTTCACGGTTATTCCGTGTGTGGGTGGAGCGCGGCAGCATGCCATATTCACCCGTGACCCAGCCGCGGCCTTTGCCTTTCATCCAGCGCGGGACATTTTCATCCACGCTGGCCGTCACCAGCACATGGGTATGACCAAAACGGATCAGGCAGGAGCCTTCGGCATAGCGGGAGACGCCCGCCTCAATGGATAGGGGGCGGAGTTGATCAAGGGCGCGGCCTTCAGGACGAACAGACATAGTCTATCTTTCTTTTATCATCAGAATATCGGGCTCAGCGATGATCGAACGCGGGCGCAAAGGCAAGCGCCAGGTGCGTATGGAGGTGCGCCTCAAATTGGGCCAATTTACCCCTTTGATCAGGGCTTGCACGCGCGGGCTTTCCCACCCAAATATGTGGCCCGATGAGTGCGCCGGTTAACATGCCTATAAATATGAAGGGGGCCTTCCCACTGTCCGCGCTGGATGCTCGCGCGCGGGCGATTTTTGGCTCTGTCGTGAAAACCTATCTGGCGACAGGTCAGCCTGTCGGATCGCGAACGTTGGCCTTATCCGGGTCGAACCTCTCCCCCGCCTCCATTCGCTCTGTCATGGCGGACCTGACGCGCCACGGCCTGCTGGAAGCGCCGCATGTCAGCGCCGGGCGGCAACCCACCCAAGCGGGTCTTAGGCTTTATGTCGATGGTCTGCTGGAAATCGGCGATGTGTCGGCCCAGGAACGCCAAGCCTTAGAAGCGCAGATCGCGGCCAGCGGCGGCAATCCAGACGCGGTGTTTTCCGAAGCGTCTGCCATGATGGCTGGCCTCGCGGGTGGGGCGGGCCTTGTCCTGGCGCCTGAAGACGGGCCTGATACACGACTGCGCCACGTGGAATTTTTAAGCCTCGATGATGGGCGCATGCTGGCGGTGCTCGTGCGCGAGGATGGCCGCGTTGAAAATCGCCTGCTGCCCCGCCCTGACGGCGTTCTGCCGGGAAGCCTCGATATGGCGAGTAATTTCCTTTCCGCCCGGCTGCGCGGTCGGCATGTGTCCGAAGCGCGGGCGGATATTCTGGCGGAAATTGACGCCGGACGCGCTGCGATCGACCAAGCGGCTGCGGCTTTGATTAAGACGGGTCTGGCCGACTGGACGGATGAACCCGCCAAAACCCGCAAGCTGATCATTCGCGGACAGGCGCGCTTGCTCGAAAATCTGGACGCGCAGACGGACTTGGAGCGCATCCGGCTTTTGTTTGAAGATTTGGAACGCAAAGAAGCGCTGATCGATCTGCTCGACCAGACAGAGCATGCAGACGGCGTGCGCATTTTTATTGGAACGGAAAACCCGCTTTTTTCATTATCTGAATCCAGTGTGGTTGTGGCCCCTTACAGAGACGGCGCAGGTCGGTTAGTGGGGGCGCTCGGTGTGATTGGACCGACGCGCCTGAATTATGGGCGGGTCATTCCGATGGTGGACCTGACGGCGCAATTGGTGAGTGAAACGCTCAAGCGGCGAACATAGATAAGAGACGAGACGGCATGATGGCTGGCAACACTATTACACCCAATGGGGACATGGACGAATGGGACGCGCTGGAGGCAGAAATTGCCCGCGAGCTGGACGGTCAAAAAGACCGCGACGGTAAGCGCGCACCGTCACCGCTAAAGGGCATGGACCTCAACAAGGCAGCAGATGAGTTTTTGAAAGCTCACAAGGACGCGCCAGCAGAGGACGAAGCGGCTGAAGAAGACGCCGCCCCAGCAGAAGACGCGTCTGCGCTGCGCATTGCCGAGCTGGAAACGGAACTGGCGACCTTAAAAGATCAAGCCCTGCGCGTCCGTGCGGAAGCCGACAATATTCGCAAACGGGCGGAACGCGAAGTTCAGAACGCCAAGCTTTACGGGGTTGAGAAATTCGCGGCGGACGTTCTTTCTGTGTATGACAACCTCTCCCGCGCGCTGCACACGATTGATGGCCAAGCCAAAGAAGAGCTCGGCGATAATGCGCGTAATCTGGTTGAAGGCATTGAGCTGACGGAAAAAGAGCTGACCTCCGTGCTGGAACGTCACAAGGTCAAAACGGTCGCCGGTGTCGGCAGCAAATTTGACCCGAATGTGCATCAGGCCGTGGCCAACATCCCGCATCCGGACATTGAAAAAGGTCATGTCGCCGCTGTGATGCAGCAGGGCTTTACGATCGGGGAGCGGACCTTACGCGCCGCCATGGTCGCGGTAAGTACCGGGCCTGCGGGATAAGTCTTTTTGACTGTCATCCCGGACGGAGCCTAGCGACGATCCGGGACCTAAAGCAACCGCACTCTCGCTAGCGATCTGATTAGACGCTAGATCCCGGTTCTGCGCGACTTCGTCGCTTGGCCGGGATGACAGTTTCATCCTAAATCCGCTCCGCCGTCACCATCACATTGATCGTGACGTTATGACCGACCCATTCTTCTGTATCCCACGGCGCTTCACCGAGGTTCCACGTCGTGCGGTCAATGTCGACTTGGCCACGCATGACCGTCTGATCGCCGCTCTCCTCTAGAACGAATGGAAGCGTCAGAGGGCGGCGCAGGCCTTTCATCGTCAGGTAGCCCTCGGCCTGATAACCATTGCCAAATTCTACGATCGTGTCACTTTCAAAGGTCGCAGTCGGGTGCAGGCGCATATTGAACCAGGTCTTGGACGGGATGGCGTCATTGCGGTCCGCGCTACCAAGCTCAAGGCTTGAGAGCGGAATGCGCACCATAACCTTTGAGCCCGGCAAATCGCCTGCGTCAAAATCGATCTGCGCGTCAAATTCCCCGAAACTCCCCGTAAACACATCGCCCTGTTGGGTCGCGACGATCGTAATCTCGCTGGCGTCAGAAATAACGCGGTAGTTCGGGACGATCTCCATTTGCGTCCCGGCGGGCTCTACGGGCGGGGCGTCTGCCCCTCCACAGGCAACCAGGAAAATAGCGAGAGCTGAGACCGTGACGAAGCGCATAAGCCCTGCTAGCGAACTTATACCCTCACGCCAAGGAGCCAGTTTTGTCCGTATTACCTGAGAGCCCCTACCGCGCCACGCCCGGCGAGGCCTTTGATCTCTCCGCCTGCCCAACCCGCGTTGATATTTTCAATGACAAAGACGCCGCCAAGGACGCCGCGAAAGAGGACGGAAAAATCATTCAGGACCTTTCGCACCGGCTTTACGCGGAGGCCGACCGCAAGCTCCTCATCGTGCTGCAAGGCATGGACACGTCCGGCAAGGACGGCACGACCGAAGCGATCTTTGCCTATACGCCGCCGCTTAACGTCAAAGTGGCCGCGTTTAAGAAACCGACCAAGCAAGAGCTGGCGCATGATTTCCTCTGGCGGGTCCATCAGGTCGTGCCGGGCGGGGGGCAGATTACGGTTTTTAACCGCTCCCACTATGAGGATGTTTTGGTCGTCAAAGTCCGCGAATTTGCGAGCGCGGAAACCATTGAGCAGCGCTATGAGCAGATCAACGCCTTTGAAAAACTGCTGGTCGAATCGGGCACCACGATCCTGAAATGCATGCTGCACATTAGTCCGGAAACGCAGGGCGAACGCCTGCGCGAACGTTTGGAAGAGCCGCACAAACGCTGGAAGTTCAATCCCGGCGATCTGGACGATCGCGCGCTCTGGCCGGACTTTATGGACGCTTATGAAACGGCGGTGCAGCGTACCAGCACGGACTACGCCCCATGGTATATTATCCCGTCTGACAGCCGCAGCACACGCAAAGCCATCGTGACGAATTTAGTGCGCCGGACACTCGAAGCCATGAACCCGACCTATCCCGATCCGGGCTACAGGCCGGGCGATTATGAGATCACCTAG
>CAWUKE010000160.1:0-5167 GCA_963922935.1 uncultured Alphaproteobacteria bacterium
GGGGGAAAGATGGCGAATTTCTCCGCGTCTGATCTATCCGCGCCGCATGTAGATGGGACGCGCCGTCATGACAGAGCAGAAGATGCGGCAATCCGGCGGGTCGATGCGGGGCGAGCGGTTGCGTCGGCCAAGAAAGGGCTGGATCAACGTGTCGTTCGCGTCCTGACGCGCGTTATTGGCGCGGATGAAACCTTGGAAGCTGTTGATCGCCGACAGGGTTGGGGTCCGGGTGTTGGCGCGATGTTGATGCAGATCGGGCTCGATCATTTGGCCCGCCATTACAATGTGCGGGAACGCTGTTTCCGGTAGCCAATCTGCTTTGCCCAGACTGATCCCCGCCAACATTAAGGCGGCTATATTGGGATCATGAAAGATCCGAAACGACCCGCCGCCCGCGCCGTTGAAAAACTCAATCAGCACCTCGTTTCGCTGGCTGAGACAGAAGGCGATATCTCGGCCGCCGAAATTGAACGGACGGCAAAAGCGATCAGCCTGCTTATTCGCACTGTTGAGCAGGCTGAGGATTTCCTTGCTGCACAAGGCCAGACTGAACGCGTCGGCGACCGCCTCTCGCCCGAACGACATCGCCAGCTTATGATCCGGATAAAGAACGCAGTCGATCGCGGCCTGTTGGATGTAGACGGTGATCCGGACCCAACATCATGACGGGTGACGCTTTCCTGTCATCCTTGGCGGAGATTGAGCAGCAACACCTCCTTCGATCCTGGACGATGGCGCGCCGGACGGATCAGATGTCGCCTGATGTGCCGATCTGGCTTGTTTTAGGTGGGCGGGGATCTGGCAAAACACGGTCTGGGGCCGAGTGGGTGTTGGAGCGCGTGCGGACTGGGGCCAAGCGCATCGCGCTTGTCGGTCCCACACTCCACGCGGTCAGAGAGGTGATGTTGGGCGGGGATAGCGGTCTGCTGTCGATTGGGTACAGGAATGAACGCCCGACCTATCAACCGACACGCCGACGCCTTCTATTTCCGAGCGGGGCAGAGGCTTCGCTCTTTTCCGCTTTTGATCCCGACAGTCTGCGCGGCCCGCAATTCGATACGGCCTGGGGTGATGAACTCTGCGCTTGGGCGGAGCCGGAAAAAGCCTTGTCCAATTTGCGACTTGGCCTGCGTTTAGGATCAGAGCCAAGATTGTGCCTGACAACGACACCACGACCTCTCCCACTTCTTGATGAGCTAATGGCCGAAGCGGGGTGCGTCACGACCCGCTCCCGCACCCAAGATAATGCCGCGCAGCTCAATGCTAATTTCCTGAGCGCGATGGAAGCAACCTATGGCGGAACGGCTTTAGGGCGACAGGAACTCGGCGGAGAGATTGTGCGCGACTATGCTGGGGCGGTGTTTCAGCGGGCTGATATTGATAAAGCGCGCGTCAGCAAGGTGCCGCGCCTATCTAGGATTTTAGTGGCGATAGATCCCCCAACGACATCGCAGGCCACATCAGATGCCTGTGGTTTGGTGGTCGTCGGTGCGACGGAGGGGGACAGCCCGCATGCTTTTGTCCTTCATGACGGGACGGTGGAAAGGGCGCGTCCGTTAGACTGGGCCCAAAAGGCGGTCGCTTTAGCGGACCAGTTTGACGCTGAGAGTATCCTGGCAGAAATCAATCAAGGCGGGGAAATGGTTGCGGCGACGTTGGCGCAGGTCGATCCTGACATGCCTGTTCTCGCCCGACATGCCAGCCGGTCAAAGCGCGGACGGGCTGTCCCAGTCGGCTTGCTTTACGCGCGGGGGCGGGTGCATCACGTTGGTCAATTTGATGCGCTAGAAGATGAAATGTGCGCTTTTGGCAGTCCGGCGCAAAAGGGCAGCCCTGACCGTGTTGATGCCCTTGTATGGGCGGTGAGTGAACTCCTCTTATCAAATCGAACCCCGCGCTTGACCTTTCTTTGAGACTCAGCGCAACGAAATCCCATGTTTTAATCAATCCTTTACCGTAATGATCGCATTTTCGCCTTATTGTGGGATGAGCGACGGCTTGGGAAGGCGCGAGCAAAGATAATGCGTAAACGATCCAAAATCCGTCAGAAAGCCGATCTGGAGATCGCCTTGCGTAAAACTGATGAGCAATTGGGCCAATTAAATTGGGAATTGGCGACGGAGCTCACAACGCTCGCCGCTCAGACCAACGATCCAGCGCCGCTCATGCAAGCCGTCGATGCGCTCCGTTCGGCGAAGCGATATTACTCTTTCGAAAATATGCCGCGCGAACATGCCGTGATCCA
The DNA here is from genome assembly GCA_963922935.1 of uncultured Alphaproteobacteria bacterium. Classification (GTDB taxonomy): domain Bacteria; phylum Pseudomonadota; class Alphaproteobacteria; order Caulobacterales; family Maricaulaceae; genus Litorimonas. The sequence goes on from CAWUKE010000160.1 coordinate 2,246, forward strand.
ACAGTCCATTGCGGATACGCTTTTAAAGCTGGGCCGGCAGACAGGCGATCGCGATGCCCTGACGAGTGCGCGGGATGCTTACCGCGGGGCGATTACACTGGCGAGTCTTCTCTCTGATGACGCACTGCGTGAGGACTTACGCAATAACTACAAGCTGACGCAGACCTTGCTTGGCGACCGTCCGCGGAGCCAGTCCCTCTTTCACGTCGCTTAAAAGTCAATGATTTGAATGGGTTGAAGAAAAATCAACCGATCTAATCCCCGCATAGCCTAAGCGGCCCTATAAGACCTCTATCGCTGCTCAAAAGGGTTTGAGACGCGGTTGGAGACATCCTTTATGAGATTACCGTTCACGGGCCGCTCTGCGGACCCGACCGTTTCGTCTGTGCCACATTCCGCCGATGGCGAAGGCAAGTCGGCAGGGGCGCCACTCGTCGCTGTCGAATTGTCCCGGCGGGCCTGTTTTACATCGACCGACTTTAGCTCGCTCTGCCGTGAAGGCTTTGCGCGCAATCCGATTGTGTATCGATGCGTTCGCTTGATTGCTGAAGCAGCCGCCTCTGTACCGATGCGCGGTAGCGAACAACTACCAAGCGGCACTGACGCAGCTATGGAGCGCTTTTACGGCTATTTGCAGGTTGCTGGCGCAGCTTATCTTCATGCGGCGACACTTGATGAAGATGTAATTGGGATCACGGCTCTACGTCCCGACGTTGTGGCGCCGCTTTCTGATCGAGCTGGACGCTCGACAGGCTTTGCCGTGAAGACGTCAGTCGGGCGGACCGTCTACGGTCTCGATAGTTTGACAGGTCGCTGCGATATTATGAGCCTGACCTTGTTTAATCCGCTGGATAGCCAAGCGGGGCAGAGCCCGTTGCGGGCAGCCGCGACCAGTGTTGATTTACACAATCAGGGCACACGCTGGGCGAAGTCTCTGTTGGATAATAGCGCGCGTCCATCTGGGGCTTTGGTTTATAAAGGTGGCAATGGCGCTGGCCTCTCTCGTGATCAGGTTGATCGCCTGAAATCCGAATTGGAAGCCGGCTTTGCGGGGCCTGCCCATGCGGGACGCCCAATGGTTTTGGAGGGCGGTCTGGATTGGAAATCCATGGGCCTGTCGCCTTCAGACATGGATTTCACACAAGGTCGCCGCGAAGCCGCGCGCGACATCGCATTGGCCTTTGGCGTGCCGCCCATGTTGCTCGGCATTCCGGGGGACAATACTTATGCTAATTATGCCGAGGCTAATAGGGCCTTCTGGCGACAGACGATTATTCCGCTAGTGACGAAAACTTCCCGAGCCTTGTCGGAATGGCTGTCAGCCTTTGGCGAGCCCGTTCGGTTAAGCCCAGATTTAGATGGTGTCCCAGCCCTTGCCTCAGAGCGCGCCGCGCTTTGGGCCAGGTTAGAGGCGGCGAGTTTCTTGGATGATGATGAACGCCGCGCGCTCGCCGGGCTGGCCCCGCGGGAGACGGTGCAGTGAGCGCCGGACCGGGCCGTGAATTCCGGCTCGAACGCACAATTACAATCGGCTTAATTATCACGCTCGCGCTCGAAACCGCAGGCGCCATGGTCTGGGTCGGTGCGGCGGAAGCGCGGCTTTCAGAATTAGAACGCGCCACAGAAAGTCGCTGGGAAGTCAGCGAGAGGCTCGCCCGCCTTGAAGGTGAAACAGCCATGATGCGTGAACAATTAGGACGAATAGAGGAGGCCATTGCCCGTGAAAATTAGCGGTTACGCGTCCCGTTTTGGTGAACGTGCTTTCAACGCTACCCAACCGCTCGCCCTTATTCCTAGATGTGACCACGTCGCTTGATGTCATTATAGAAAATCTTGTTCTGTCCTCTCAATCATCGCCAACATTGCCGTTCGCTATCGAAACTGAGCGAGGCTGGGAAATCATTCTGGCACAAACCGCAGACCTTATCGCGCCGAGTACTTATCGTTTGGGGACGCTCGTTCGCGGTGCTGAGGGCAGTGAAAGCGATATGGTGGAGGTTCCCGCCGGCGCACGCATCATATGGCTGGGTCAGGGCCTTGAAACGCTTGCTTTGCGTGATGAGTGGCGCGGGACAAATGTTACCCTAGACGGTGCGAGTGCCAACCGTGCCGCCCGAACAGAGGCTTTGGTATGGGAAGACCGGGCTGGACGACCTTTATCGCCGACCCACCTTGTTTGGAACGGGTCAGTTCTCCAATGGGTTGGTCGCGATATCGCTTATACTGACTGGTCAGACAGCGATGAGGCGATGCGATTTCGTGTTAATCTGACACGCGGCACGTCTATCGAAACCCTTGAAGTGGTCGGGCCCTATCTGGAAACGGAACCGTTTGAATATGCAGAAGTTTGGGGCTTGTCCGCATCAGGACGGGAAAGCGCCCAACCTGCGACATTGAATGTTCCGTCTGGGTGATTACATAACGCCGGATGGCTCGAAAAAACCCATATGATCTGTTGGGGCTCAAACCTTCAGCAACAAATAAGGATATTCGTTCGGCTTATCGCAAGCTGGCTAAAAGCCTGCATCCTGATGTGAACCCGAATGATGAGGCGACAGCAGAGCGCTTCAAGGAAGTCACGGCGGCTTATAACCTTTTGTCTAACCCTGATTTGCGCGCGCAATATGATAGCGGGCAGATCGACGATCAGGGACAACAGCGTAATCCTTTTGCCGGGGGATTTAGAGGTCGCTCGGGCGGACCGGGTTACTCAACCGGCTTTGGCGGATTTGAAGGCTTTGGCGCGCGCGGCGGCCAAATGGGCCAAGACGACATGGCGGACCTCTTCAGCAGCCTGTTCGGTATGAATATGGGGGGTATGCGGGGTGGGATGAACCGACAGCCCGTTCAACGTAAAGGGGTCGACATTGAATATCGCCTGACCCTGTCGCTGCCAGAAGCCTTGAAGGGCGGGATGCGCGC
>CAWUKE010000161.1:0-5166 GCA_963922935.1 uncultured Alphaproteobacteria bacterium
TGGTCGACGGATCAGAATTTACGGAATTCAAAGCGCTTTACGGCCCAACGCTCGTGACGGGTTTTGCTAAAATACACGGCTATGATGTCGGCATCCTCGGCAATAATGGTGTGCTGTTTAGCGAGAGCGCCATGAAAGCCGCGCACTTTATCGAGCTGTGCTGCCAACGGAAAATCCCGCTCGTCTTTTTGCAAAACATCACCGGCTATATGGTTGGGTCCAAGGCCGAAGCGGGCGGTATCGCCAAGCACGGCGCGAAGATGGTCCACGCGGTCGCCAACGCCCAAGTCCCAAAATTCACGGTCGTGATTGGCGGCTCTTACGGGGCGGGAAATTACGGCATGTGCGGCCGCGCTTATGAGCCTCGCCTCATGTTTATGTGGCCCAACGCCCGCATTTCCGTCATGGGCGGAGAGCAGGCGGCCAATGTGCTCGCCGATGTCGCACGCGGCTCTGACGGGTGGAGCGATGAGGAACGCGAAGCCTTCATGAAGCCGATCCGAGACAAATATGACGAGGAAGGGCACCCCTACTATGCGTCCGCGCGCATTTGGGATGACGGCATTATCGCCCCGGAAGACACACGGACTGTGCTCGGCCTCGGCCTCGCCATGAGCGCCAACGCGCCGATTGGTGAGATGGACTTTGGGGTATTTAGGATGTGAGGCGACAATTTTGATCCGGGGGATCAAAATTTCGCCGAACCGCGTGTCCACGCGGCAAAAGACTCTTTCGGCTCTCATGTCGAATAAAGATGGAAAGCAAACAAAACGATGACCGCATCAGCGACTCCCATCACCAAAATCCTGATCGCTAATCGGGGCGAGATCGCTTGTCGCGTTATGCGCACCGCACGCGAAATGGGTATCGCGACTGTCGCGGTCTATTCAGACGCCGACCGAAACGCGCTGCATGTGCGCATGGCGGATGAGGCGGTGCATATCGGCCCGTCGCCAGCGGCAGAAAGCTATCTGGTCATCGACAAAATCATCGATGCCGCGAAGCAAACGGGCGCGGATGCCGTTCATCCCGGCTATGGCTTTCTGTCGGAAAACCCCGACTTCGTGCGCGCACTGGATAAGGCGGGCATAACCTTTATCGGACCGTCGGCTGAGGCCATTGAAGCGATGGGCCTAAAAGATGCCGCGAAAGCGCTGATGGCGGAGGCGGGCGTGCCCGTTACGCCCGGCTATCAAGGCGACAATCAAGACCCCAAACATCTGGCCAAGGAAGCGGCAAAGATTGGCTATCCTGTCCTGATCAAGGCCGTTGCGGGTGGTGGCGGGAAAGGCATGCGCAAAGTGGAGCGCGCGGAAGACTTTGCCGACGCTCTCGCCTCCTGCCAACGCGAAGCCCAATCCAGCTTTGGCAATGACATCGTCCTGATCGAAAAATACATCACCTCGCCACGCCATATCGAGGTGCAGGTGTTTGGCGACACGCACGGCAACGTCGTTCACATGTTCGAGCGCGATTGCTCCCTCCAACGCCGCCACCAAAAGGTCATCGAAGAAGCCCCCGCGCCCGGCATGACTGAAGAGGTCCGCACGGCCATGACCAGTGCTGCAATCAAAGCGGCGAAGGCGGTCAATTATGTCGGTGCGGGCACGGTGGAATTCATCGTTGATGGCTCCGGCCCACTCCGCACGGACGGCTTCTGGTTCATGGAAATGAACACGCGCCTGCAGGTGGAACATCCGGTGACGGAAGAGATTACGGGGCTGGATCTGGTCGAGCTGCAAATCCGCGTCGCACAGGGGGAACGGCTACCCAAACAAAACGAAATCACCATGACCGGCCACGCGATTGAGGCGCGGCTCTATGCGGAAGATCCGGCAAATGATTTTTTGCCGAAGACGGGCACACTTACAAAGTTCCGGTTTTATCGATTGAAACACACGAACGCTGCTATGCGGATTGATGCAGGGGTCGAGGTCGGCGACGCCGTTTCTGTAAATTATGATCCCATGATCGCGAAGATTGTTTGCAAAGCTATGGATCGGGACGAAGCCATCAATGGATTGTCTCAGGCTTTGTCAAATGCGGCAATTTCTGGTGTGATGACCAACCGAAACTTCCTGATAAAAACCCTGAACATCAATGACTTTGGAAACGGTCTTTTCTCGACATCTTTCCTAGGAGACCACCTTAGTAAAATTACTGAAAACCCTTTGGACCCGCCCAACGATGTGATCGCTATAGCCGCCATCAAGCTTGTCGATTTAGCCAACGTGAAAGTCCAAGGAAAACGGCATTTGGCAGAGTTGTCACCTTTCGAGGACGCCTCCGCATTTCGTCTGAACGGGCGCGACGGCACAACACTACTTTTAAACGGACCGTCCGGGCCCATCCCTGTACGCCTCGAACCGCGAAAAGGCGGATGGCTGGAACCGGTTAAATCTGGATGGAAAGCCATTGTAGACGGGCAGACTTACCAGTATCTGTATCGCAACCATACTGATGACCCCAACCCGGATGACAGGCTTGTCGATATAACCGAAAGGTTCAAAACATGGTCGGTCGAAGAAGAAAACGGAACGGTCACTCTTAGAGATAAGGCCGCTGGGAGAGAATTTTCCGTTTCAAGATATAAAGCAGAAACCGGTCAAAGCACTAGTAGCTCCAACGCCATCACCGCCCCCATGCCCGGTAAGGTCATTTCCGTCTCGGTCGCGCCCGGCGACGCGGTCACCGAAGGCCAGACGCTCCTCGTGCTGGAAGCCATGAAAATGGAAATGGCGATGAAAGCCCCGCGGGATGGGGTCGTGGCTGAAGTCAGCGCAGAAGTGGGCGCACTGGTCAATGACGGGGACGTTCTGGTCGCGCTTGAGGATGAGGCGTGAGCTTGGATGTCGCGCGCCTGCGCGCCGACACGCCCGCCTGCCAAGACCTGATCCATTTCAATAATGCGGGCGCGTCGTTGATGCCTTCGCCGATTTATAAGGCACTGAGCGCCCACCTCGCGCTGGAACAGGAAATTGGCGGCTATGAAGCGCAGGACGAAGCCTCTGGCGTCATCGCGGATTTCTACAGCGCTTTTGCCGAACTCCTAAATGGCGACCCTGAAGAAATTGCTTTTATGGAGAGCGCGACCAAGGCGTGGGACGCGGCTTTCTATGCCCTGCCGCTTACCGAAGGAGACCGTGTTCTCGTCCATCGCTCGACCTATAGCTCAAACTACCTCGCGCTGTTACAGGTCGCCCGTCGCAAAGGCCTCAGCATTGATTTCGTCCCGAGCGACGCGCACGGCCAGATCGATATAGACGCCCTGCCCAGTTGCCTGACCCCACGGACCAAACTGATCCTGCTCACCCATTGCCCGAGCCAGTCCGGCCTGATCCAACCCGCCGAAGCGGTCGGGGCCTTCACGCGGGCGCATGGCCTGCTTTACTTGCTCGATGCCTGTCAGAGCGCGGGGCAGATGCCGCTCGACGTCCAAGCCATTGGCTGTGACGCGCTGACCGGGACGGGGCGGAAATTTCTGCGCGGGCCGCGCGGCACGGGCTTTCTGTGGATGCGCAAAACCCTCGCCGAAACCCTAGAACCCGCCATGGTCGACCTCAAAAGCGCGGAATGGCTCTCGCAAGACCGCTATCGTCTTGCCCCCGGCGCGCGACGGTTTGAAGCCTGGGAACGGAATGTGGCCGGGCAGATCGCGCTGGGCCGCGCCGCGCGCTACGCCATGGATGTGGGACTAGACAATATTGCCGCCTATGCGCAGCCCCTAGCCGAGAATTTGCGGCAACAGCTCTCCGAAATCCCAGATATCACAGTCCACGATCCAGGTCAGCACAAAAGCGCGATTGTGACGTTCAGCAAAACGGGTCTCAATGTGGACACGGCGATGATCCGCTTACGGTCCCAAGACATCAATGTCTCCAAAGTGCCGCGAAATTGGGCGCTACTGGATGCGGAAGAGCGCGGTTTACCCGACCTGCTCCGCGCCAGCCTGCATGCTTACAACACGCCCGAGGAAGTGGAGCGTTTTGTGAAAGCAGTTGCGGCGCTTTAATGCCCGCCGCCTAACCGACCCAATCGCACGCCGTAATCAACCGCGAGGCCATAATCGGGATCGTCATCGCTATCGACGATCAACTGCCCCGCGGTCTTAAGCAAAGCGTGGCAATCGCTGGAGAGGTGGCGAAGCTGTACGGATTTTCCTGCCGCCTGATATTTCACCGCAATGGCCTCAATGGCCTGTAGCGCGCTTTGATCCACGACGCGGCTACCCGCGAAATCAATCACAACACTGTCGGGATCGCCTTTAACGTCGAAAAGTTGCGCAAAGCCTTCAGCGCTGCCGAAGAACAACGGGCCAGAGAGTTTATAGACGCGGTTCTGCCCATCGTCTTCAATATCGGCGTCGATACTCTTTGACGCGCTCCACGCATAGGCGAGCGCGGACACGATAACGCCCACGACAACGGCGACCGCCAGGTCGTGCCAGACTGTCACGACGGTCACCAAGACGATGACGATGGCATCGGTCAGCGGGATGCGCCGCATGATGGCAATGGAATGCCAGGCAAACGTCCCAATCACGACCATGAACATCACGCCGACCAGCGCGGCGAGTGGGATTTGCTCGATGAGGCTGGAGCCGAATAGGATGAAGGCCAACAAGAAGAGCGCCGCCGTGATCCCCGACAGGCGCGTGCGCCCACCCGATTTCACATTGATCATGCTCTGCCCGATCATGGCGCAGCCGCCCATGCCGCCGAAGAACCCCGTGACGGTATTGGCCACACCTTGGGCGACACATTCCTGGCTCGCCCCGCCGCGTTCTTCCACGATCTCACCGACAAGATTGAGCGTCAGCAGGCTTTCGATCAGACCGATGGCCGCGAGGATCACCGCGTAGGGCAGAATGATCTCAAACGTTTCCCAATTCAGCGGAACTTGCGGAATGTGAAACGGCGGGAGGCCGCCTTGGATCGAGGCGAGATCGCCGACTGTGCGCACATCCAAGCCAAAGCCGATGACGATCGCCGCGACGATGCCGATCCCGGCGAGTGGAGCCGGCACGACTTTGGTAATCTTCGGCATGGCCCAAATGATCCCCATCGTCAGCGCAACCAAGCCCAGCATGAGCCAAAGCTCCGGCCCCGCCATCCACGTGCCATTCATTATGTGGAATGGTCCGGGGTGATCGGTCGGCGGGGGCGG
>CAWUKE010000162.1:0-5154 GCA_963922935.1 uncultured Alphaproteobacteria bacterium
CGAGGCGGGCGATATTTTCTTGGCTGTCTGTTGTCGCAGCGCGCATAATCGCTTTCAGTGATTGCAGGGCGAGCGGCGCCCGCGCGGCGAGGCTGTGCGCCCAGCTCACGGCTTCCTCGCGCAAGCGATCAGCGGGAACGACCTTATTGACCATGCCCGCGTCGAGGCAGGTCTGCGCATCGAGGCGCGTACATTCCGCCATGGCGGCGAAAGCGCGTTTATAGCCGAGGTGATGGACGAAGAACCAACTCGCCCCGCCATCCGGAACTAGACCGATGCCAATAAACGGAGAGAAGATCGTCGCGTCGTCAGCCATGACGGACAGGTCTGCCCCGAGCGCGAGGCCCAGAGCGACGCCGCCGGCGAAACCATTGATCGCGCTGATATAAATCTTCTTCGACTTCGCCACACCATCAACAAGCGGTTTGTAATCGCGGATCGAATTATCAAAAAAGCCATTTTCAGGATTGCCGCCCAAGCCTTCTTTCAAATCCGTCCCAGAAGAGAAAGCCCGACCTGTGCCAATCATCACGACGATACGGATGTTCTCGTCGGCTTCGGCCTTGGCTTGCGCCGCCGCCAGTCCGCCGCGCATTTCGCGGTTGAAAGCGTTCATCGCGTTCGCGCGGTTAAAGGTGATGATGGCGACATGGCCATCAGTTTCGTAAGTGACAGTATCGGTCATGGGAGTCCTTCTAAATCTCGCGGCCCAGTAATTCACTCACATGGGCGCGTCCACTATCGGCTAGCGGCACATTATAGTCGGGCAGGTCGTATTCACCGCCAAAGACGGGCGCGGGGCGGGAATGGTTAAACGGCCCGACTTTCGTCAGCGCGCCGCGCGCCGCCATTTGCGGATGGTTGGCCGCTTCCACATAATCAAGAACCGGCGAGACGCAGGCATCAGAGCCGTCAAACTCCGCCGCCCAGTCATCACGTGTTTTCGTTTTGAACAGGTCTTCCAACAAAGCATGTTGCGCGGCATAGCGAGATTTGTCGTGCTGCCCGCCATAGTCTTGTGGATCGACGCCCGCGATCCTCAGGAACTCGGCGAAGAATTGTGGCTCGATACAGCCCACAGCCATGAACTTGCCGTCCGATGTTTCGTAGCAGCGATAGTAAGGCATGCCGCCGTCCAAGAGGTTCGCTTCGCGGGTCTGTGTCCATTGCCCGACGGCGGAGAGCGTGTGGAACATGCTCATCATGCTGTTGACCCCGTCAATCATGGCCGCGTCTACCACCGTGCCTTGGCCCGTCCGTTCAGCTTGCAGGAGGGCGGCGAGAATGCCGCTCACCAAGAACAGTGAGCCGCCGCCATAATCGCCCACGAGATTAAGCGGCGGACGCGGTGGCTGCCCGGCTTGACCCATAGCGGCCAGGGCCCCTGTGATGGAAATATAGTTGAGATCATGCCCGGCGGTCTTCGCCCACGGCCCCGTCTGACCCCATCCCGTCATGCGACCGTAAACCAGCTTCGGGTTTACCGTGTGACAGGCCTCAGGGCCGATGCCGAGCCGTTCGGTCACGCCGGGGCGCAAGCCTTCGATCAGGGCGTCGGCTTTGGCAACGAGATCCAGCACGATTTGCACGCCGTCTTCGCTGCGCAGGTCTACGCTTACGGGATGCTTGCCGCGATCATGGATCGTTAGCAGCGCAGGCCCAGGCCGGTTCACGAGGATCACTTCCGCACCCATATCCGCCAGCAACATGCCCGCATAAGGGCCGGGGCCAATGCCCGCCAATTCAATGATGCGCACGCCGGAAAGGGGTTTAGAACTCATGGCAGATCACTAGGACAAGGCGGTTCGTTCTCGCAACGCCGGACCCGCCACAATCAGGGGGCTGATGGCTAAGTCCGTCAGAAGCCGTGCGGCTGAAACCGGACTGAAGAGGAGCGTTCAAGGAGGAACCCGTTGGACCAAACGCATATGTTCTGTAAGACCTTATCTTTGCCTAACGTTTTCGCGGTAGGAACCCGCCATGAGCCTGTCTGATCGCAAAGCCGAAGCCCGTATCCGCGCGCGGGATCACCGTAAAACTCTGTCGGCCGATCCGCGTGATGTGATCCGACGCTGGCCGGGCATGGAGCCCTCGACGATCATTGCCGGTTATTGGCCGATCGGGACAGAGTTCGATGTGAAGCCCTTACTGGCCCATCTGTCTAGAGCTCACACGATCGTTTTGCCCGTCACACCCCAAGATCGGTTGCAGCTCAGCTTTCGCCGTTGGACGCCAGACGCGCCGATGGAACGCGGCCCGTTTGGCACGCGCCATCCCGTTGGCGAAGTGGGCGGTGATCTGGAACCCGCTGTGCCCAATGTCGTGCTGGTCCCGCTGTTGGCTTGGACGCGCGCGGGCCATCGCCTAGGCTATGGCGGCGGTTATTATGATGCGACGCTGACGGCGCTGCGCGCGGATAATCCGGCGCTTCGGGCTGTGGGGGTCGGTTATGAAGGCCAGCGGGTCGATACGCTGCCGCTGGAAGATCATGACGAGCCGCTGGAATTCATGCTGACAGAGCGTGGCCTAAAAGCCGTCGGGGGCTAACTAACCCTCTTTATCGCGGATTTGCCGCAAAGCCTGGTTGAGCGGCGTTTTGGCCGAACCCGGCTTTAACGGCTTTTGCTGGCTTTCATGCGGCGCCCAGCCCGTCATCCAGACCAGCTCAAACGTGATCGGGATCGGCGCGTCGCCATCGCGCATCTGCGCCTCCACGTCTTTTAGCAGGCCCGGCATGGGCGTGCTGTCCCGCGCCTCCAGCGCATTGGTCAGGCCCAGATCGCGCAGGTCGCTGGCCAGTGTTGTGAGTTGGCGATAGGATACGGTGAAACTGTCCGCGTCCGTGACGGGGATAGCGAGGCCCGCATGGCTCAGCAATTGCGCGGCGGCGCGGACTTCGATCATGGGGTGGATACGCGGCGTGGGGGCCCCACGCTGTTCCGTATCCACAGTATAAAGCGCGTTGCGCAATTCGGTTAGGCTATTGCCCCCGACAAGACAGGCGACAAATAAACCATCCGGCACAAGCATAGCGCGCACAGCGCGGATCCACGGCCCGACGGCTTCAATGGATTGAATGTGCAGCAGGCTGATGATCAGATCATAGCCCGCGCCCTCTGGTGTTTCAGCATAGTCAAAATGTGAAGGACGTTTATCGAGGGGCAGGCTGTCCAACACGGCCTCCCGCCAATCCAGCGGGCCGATCAGGCAGGCTTTTTCAAAGGTTCGGTTCACGTCTTGCACCCGCTCTGACAGATCGGCGATAGCGCGCTCGATCAGAAACGGAACAGCGTCCATTTTGGCGACGCGACGGCGCGCGCGGGCAAAACGTTTGATGAGCGCTTTTTGATCAAACAAGGCGGTGGGGGCTTGCGCGGATGGCATGGGGCGCTCACTAATCAGGCCGTGGCGGGCTTGCAATCATATCTCTCGGATTGGGGACGATCCACCGCACGGCTGGTCGTCGATACGGTCCTACCGCCGACGGATGATGCGGACCGGATTGGCGAACTGACATTCCTCGATGATCCGTGCTGCGCGGCCTGCGGTTATCCCTTTGATCATCAGGTCGTGGGGATTGCCGCTTATGACATGCTATGCGGCAGCTGTCTCGCCCGGCGTCCTGATTACGCGACGGCGCGTTCCGCTTTTGAATATGATGACGCGTCGCGACCAATGATCCTGTCCTTTAAACATGGTGGGCGGACGGATCGGCTCGATAGCTTTGCGGCGCAGATGCAGCGGGCGGGGCGGGTCGCGCTGGCAGAGGCGGACGCGCTCATCCCCGTGCCGCTTCACCGCCTGCGTTTGATGAAACGCCGCTATAATCAAAGCGCCCTGCTCGCCCGGGCTTTGTCGAAGCGGTCCGGCGTGCCGGTTTCCACAACGGCTCTGCTGCGGACCAAACGTACGCCGACACAAGGCGGCCTGTCGGCGGTCGGGCGGCGGCGCAATGTGTCGGGCGCCTTTTCCGTACCGGATAAAGAGGCGGTGAAAGGCCAGCGTCTAATCCTCATTGATGATGTGATGACAACGGGCGCGACGCTCAGTGCTTGCGCGCGCACCCTCAAACGCGCGGGCGCCGCGCGGGTCGATGCAATTTGTCTGGCCCGGGTCGTCAAACCGCTTCCGGCCCCCTAAATAGGGTCAAACGACACCGATAAAGGACCTGCCCGATGGCTGCCAAAGTTGAAATGTATACCAAGATGTTCTGCCCGTTCTGTATTCGGGCTAAGGCCTTATTAGAAGGTAAGGGCGTTGATATTATCGATATCCCCGCCGCGAATGACAAAGCGAAGCGCGCCGAAATGAACGAACGCTCCGGCCGCAATACTTTCCCGCAAATCTTCATTGATGGGCAGCATGTGGGTGGGTGTGACGACCTGATGGCCCTGGAAGCCAGCGGCAAGCTCGATCCTATGCTGGCGGGCTAAGGCCCTAACGATGCGCAGTGCGCTGCTTCAGCTTTGCTCGGGGATTGACGCTGCGGAAAATGCGCAGAGCGTCGCCTCTATGGTGGAGGGGGTTGAGGCGGATTTCATTCTCACGCCCGAAATGACACCGCTGTTGCAACGCGACGCGGCGGCTTTGCGGGCAAGCGTGAGGCCTGAAGCGGAAACCATCGCGCCTTATTGTGAGATCGCGGCGCAGAAGAAAGCTCACGTTCTCCTCGGCTCTGCAGCCATCCTAAAAGACGATGGCGGCATCGCCAATCGTTCGGTCTTGATAGGCCCCAACGGCGCGGTGGTCGCTCGCTATGACAAAATCAATCTGTTCGAAGCCGCCTTGCCTGGCGGGGAGACGTACCGCGAAGCGGACAGCTATGCGGCGGGGGACGCGCCCGTCATGGCGGATATCGGCGAATGGCGGCTTGGGCTGTCTATTTGTTATGATGTGCGCTTTCCCGCGCTCTACTCTGGCTATGCCTTGGCCGGGGCGAATATCCTCACAGTGCCTTCCGCCTTTACCTGCTCAACGGGGCGGGATCATTGGGAAACGCTGTTAAGAGCGCGGGCGATTGAAACGGGGGCGTGGATCCTTGCCCCCGCGCAAGGCGGTCATCACGCTGACGGACGTCGCACCTGGGGCCGAACGATGGCTGTCGCGCCTTGGGGCGACGTGGCGGGCGTGCTGGATCATGACGTGCCCGGTGTA
>CAWUKE010000163.1:0-5089 GCA_963922935.1 uncultured Alphaproteobacteria bacterium
GTCGACGCCTCAATTATTGCGGTGGACGCACAAACAGGATCGCTTTGCTCTGATTTTGGCGAGGGCGGACGCGTTGATCTTCGTGTGGGCCTCGGAGACCACGCAAGGAAAGAATATTATGTAACCTCTCCGCCCACTGTCGCAGGTGACAATCTTGTGGTGGGCGGCCTCGTTTTGGATAGTCAGGACTTAGGCCTTCCGTCTGGCGTGGTTCGCGCTTTCAATGCGATGACGGGTGAGTTGGCCTGGGCTTGGGACGTAGGCAATCCGACCAATCGCGGCCTGCCAGAGGAGGGGGAGACCTACACGCTGGGGACACCGAATGTCTGGTCCATTATGAGCTACGACCCCGAGCTTGATCTGGTCTACGCCCCGACAGGCAACGCTAATCCCGATTATTTCGGCGGCTTGCGACGTGATTTTGATGATAAATGGTCGTCTGCTGTGGTTGCCCTAGACGGACAAACAGGGGAAGTCCGGTGGTCATTCCAAACGGTTCGTCACGACATTTGGGATTATGACGTCCCGGCCCAGCCTGTGCTGGTCGATGTCGATAAAGACGGGGAACGCGTGCCCTCTGTGGCTATCCCGACAAAGATGGGGCAGATTTTCTTGCTGGATCGCCGCGACGGATCGCCCGTCCATCCCATCGAAGATCGCCCAGTTCCACAAACACCAGAACTGGGTGAATATCTCTCGCCGACCCAACCGTTCTCAAGCCTGCCAAACTTTCATCCCTACCGGCATGAAAAAGATATGTGGGGCCTGACCCCGATCGACCAAATGGTCTGCCGGATCGAATATAAAATGATGCGCTATGAAGGACTTTACACGCCGCCGACGAGGGGTGGGTCTTTGCTGGCGCCGGGTAATTTTGGCGGATTTAACTGGGGCAGCGTATCCGTTGATGCCGATAATGGGCTGCTGATCGCGGCACCCATGTTGCTGGCGCATCGTGTCTTGCTGGTGACGCCTGAACAAGTCGCGGCGGCAGGACCGCAGGCTGCCGCCTTGCTCGGCGAAGATCATCCCGCGGTGAAAATGAGCCCGGACGCCCCCCCAAAGGATGACCCACACGGCGTTGCTGATATTGCGTATTATGGTTTGCCCATGCCCTTCATGTCGCGTTTGGGCACAGCCATTCCGTGCTTTGAGCCGCCCTGGTCGCGGATTGCTGTTATCGATCTGAATACGAACGAACTGCTTTGGAGCCGCCCGGCCGGTGATATGAGCGATGCCGGTCCGTTCAATATGCGCTCAGGCCTGCCGTTCAATGTGGGAACCGCCATTCGCGCCGGGACGCTCACAACCCGGGGTGGACTGACGTTTTTAAGCTCGACAATGGACGCCAAAGTGCGTGCTTTTGATGTGCGGACCGGAGAAGAGCTTTGGGCGGATGATCTGCCCGGGAACGGACAGTCGACGCCCATGTCTTACGTTTCAAAAGACTCAGGTCGCCAAATGGTGATCGTGACGGTGCCGAATCCCAGTTGGCGCTATCCGCGTGATCCAGTCACAGGCGGCTATATCGACTCGCGCAGTGTGAAGGATGGTCAAGGCGGCTATGTGATCGCCTACGCGCTTGATGACTAACTGAAGCTCAGTTTCGTTATAGTGCGGCTTAGGCCGCCAACCGACTTTGTTAAGACAGCCCTATATCGTCTCGCTCTAAACAGAGGTGTGGCCAGTACTGGAACGCTAGACCCGGGAGAGGTGCATCGCCCTGGAGGTACCACCCGGAATCGAACCGGGGTTCACGGATTTGCAATCCGGTGCGTCACCACTCCGCCATGGTACCATCGCAGGGAGAGCGCGCCATAACGCGCTGGGCTACGCCTACGCAAGAGCCTTTGACGGTTATGCGTGTATCAGCGTTGCGCGCTCGGGCGGAGATCGCTAGAGCGCACACAATTATCAACTGCCAGAGACTCGGCCCCAGACCTTAGGCCCCATGCCCCATGGATAAATTCGATTTCAGCGCCGCGCGGGAAACAATGGTGGAAAGCCAAATTCGGACCGCGGATGTGACGGACCCGGCCTTGCTTGGAGCCTTTCGCCGGACAGCGCGGGAACGCTTTGTCCCGCAAAATCAGATGGCGCTCGCTTATGCGGATGCGGAAGTTCGGTACGAGACTGGCCGGACGCTGTTGCGGCCGCGGGATTTTGCGAAACTTGTTCAAGCTGCCGATATTCAACGTAGTGACGTTGTGCTCGATTTAGCCTGCGCGCGAGGTTATTCGACCGCGATCCTGGCACAGATGAGCGACACGGTCGTGGGTTTAGAAACGTCCGAAGACGATGTAACGCGCGCTACAGACCTGTTAACAGAAATGGGCATTTTGAATGCCGCGGTCGTGTCTGGGGATCTCAAACGCGGTGCCGCAGAACATGGCCCGTTCGATGTGATCGTTCTCGCGGGCGCCGTGAGCAGCGTGCCAGAGGCGTGGTTTACGCAATTGGCGGATGGTGGACGGCTTGTCGTGATCATTCGCCAAGGGCGTGTCGGGCGCGCGACAGTCTTTACGAAATCAGGTCAAGCGGTGGGGGACCGTGTCGAATTTGATGCCAGTGCGCCTTTTGTGGAAGGCTTCGCGCCCAAGGCAAGTTTCGTTTTCTAGCGAGAAGAGCGGGCGCGTCGCGTCTTTTAAAAAAGGTTACCCCATGCGCCAGTCTCTGCGTCGTGTCTCCGGCAAAGCTCTGAATGGCGTTGTCTTATGTTTCGGCGTAGCGCTTGCGCCTCTCGCGCAAGCGCAAGCGCAAACACAAACCGAAACAGAAACAGAAACAGTAGCTGCGCTCTCAGAGGGGCAAACAGCCTCTGGGACAGAGACGCTGCAAGACGTCTTGGCGAGCGTCTATCAAAGCAACCCTGTCTTATTGGCCGAACGTGCGCGCCTGCGGGAGATTGACGAGACTTATATCCAAGCCCGCGCGCAGAGCCGTCCGCAACTCACGGCGGGGGGTGATGTCAGCTATACGTGGAACCGGACGCCCGAAAATGTAAACTTCTTCGGCGTTTCCGGGGGTACGGTCACAGGGACACCTTACGCCGGACAAGTGGCGCTTATCCAACCGCTTTATCAAGGCGGTCGGTTAAAGGCGCTGCGGCGCCAGGCGAAAGCCTCAATTCTGGCGGCCCGCGCAGCGCTTGAAAATGCGGAAAACAATATCTTTTTGTCAGCCGCCAACGCCTATGTCGATGTGCTGCGCGATGAAGAAACAGCCCGCATACGGCGCAACAATGTCTTGGTCCTCAGTCGGCAACTGACAGCCGCGAATGCGCGCTTTGAAGTCGGTGAGGGCACACGGACCGATATCGCGCAATCAGAATCTCGCCTCGCGGCGGCGGATGCAGGCCTGGCCCAAGCCGACGCTCAGCTTGCTATCAGTCGCGCGCAATTTGTACGCATTGTCGGTCGGATGCCGCAACCGCTCGCGCCCGCGCCAGATTTCGTTCTGCCCACTAGCTTGGCAGAGGCGACCCGTCTGGCACGCGAAAACAACCCGCAGCTTATGGCCGCCTATTTCAACGAATTGGCGAGCGAAGCCGGGATTGATGTGGCGAAATCAGCAGGCCGCCCGTCTGTGACGCTGAACAGTAGTTTTTCGGCCGCGCGAGAGCAGTTGCTGGGAATCGCCACGACGGATCAGGCCATTATCGGGGCCACAGTCAGTGTGCCGATCTTTTCAGGCGGACTGAACGCCAGTCGGGTTCGTCAAGCCAAGCACGCCAAAACGCGATTAGGGTTTGAAACGCGCGATACGGAACGGGCCGTCGATCAGACGGTGGCGCAAATCTGGGCGCGATTGGAAGCGGCCAAGATCCTTGTCGGGACATCGCAGCGCCAAGTCGAAGCCGCGCAGATCGCTTTTGAAGGCGTGACGCTGGAACAGCAGGTGGGAACGCGGGATCAACTGGATGTCTTGAACGCCGAACAAGAAGTTCTCGATGCGCGGCTGAACCTCGTCAATGCGGAGCGGAATTATGACTCGGCTGTCTTTCAGCTTTTATCCGTCATTGGCGTCATGGATGCAGACGGGATCGCGCTACCGATCGATCGCTACGACCCAAATGCCTATCTGCAGGACGTGGCCTATGATGCGCTGGAACGCGCCGCCGACCGGTTTGTGCCAAGCCAGTTGAAAGGCGAAACCATCATCGGAGACGATGTTGTCGATCTGAATGTCGACCGCCTCAAGCAGCCTGCAAACGACATTTCGGTGTCAGAGACTGTCGCCCCTTATGAAGCGCAGCCCGAAGACTAAGCCTCACAAGCCAGCTATATTTCGCCTCATCCCCAAGAAAATGTGTCGCTTACGCAACGATTGACTGATTCGCCTCAGGATTGAGATCGCCTCGCGCTAGACAACGCTGACGGGTTCGCTTAGCGTTTGACGCAGCAACGGCAAAATTCGGATTCGGTCGGGCCTTTGCTGGTCAACAGAGCGGCCCAATCGCAAGACAGAGGGGATGACGGCGTAAACGATGTCCGAACAGACACCAGAACAAGCCCCTGAAGACACTCTGGACGCCGAGCCCAGCATGGAGGATATCCTCGCCTCTATTCGCAAAATCATCGCGGATGATGGCGATCCGGTGCCGCTGGACGGGCCGTCTGCGATCGAAATCGTGCCTGCGCCAGATCTGACCGAGGCTGATCCTTTCGTGGAGGCACTGGGGTCTCCTGAGCCTGTTGAAGCGCTTGATCCGGATGCGCTCGACCTGGACGCGCTTCTCGACGGCGTTGATTTGGCAGAACCTGAACTGCCGGACATGCAACCGCTTGAAGCGGACGCTGCGGCGGATACGATCAGTGCGTCAAAGGATGACGATGCGATTGACCTTGATATCCCGCTGATCCCGGATGAGCCTGTAACGACACCGACAGAGACAGGCGCTGTTGATGGCGATCTGGACGCCCTGATGGACGACCTTTTGGTGGAGTTGGGCGAAGACGATGCGGGCGATCTCAGCGAATCTGCGGCCGTTGAGCGTGACCTGCCAGAAATGGAAACCACTGAGGATATGGAATTGGTTAAGTCCCTTATGGATGACTTAACTGATGAGGACGTTGCCCCGACATCTGAC
>CAWUKE010000164.1:0-5072 GCA_963922935.1 uncultured Alphaproteobacteria bacterium
GTCCAGCTCTGCGCAGACTTTATTTGTAGTTTCAGCTGTTCTGTTCGTTCTGATTGGGCTCGCGTTGAAAACGCTTCGACTAAGCTCAGCTCTATTTATTGCGGGCGTTCTCTGTCTGTCAGCCAGCTTTGCCATGACCGGACATACGCACGGCCAGGAAACTGCGCCATGGCTTTATCTCTGGATGATACCCCATCTGCTCATTGCCGGGTTTTGGGTCATGGCGCCTGTCAGTCTTTGGCCACACCATGAGACGGAGGATCAAGCGCTTATCCAGAAGGTCGAGCGGTTTAGTCGAGCTGCGATTTGGATCGTACCAATGCTATTTGTCTCGGGAGCCTATGTCGTCCGGATACTCCTGCCTGACATCTCGAATCTTTGGACGAGCCAATATGGGCAGCTTTTATCTGTCAAGCTGATAGCGGTTACCAGCCTGTTGGGGCTGGGCGCTTGGAATAAGCTATCCGTCACACAGAGCTTAAAAAATGATGCGTCTGTTGGGCGGGTTCGACTGAAACGGAGCCTAAGCTTAGAGGCCATGCTTTTTGCGCTTGTGATCGTCGTCATTTTGTTTGCAACGACCGTCACCGGGCCTGCCGGTCATTCGCATTAGCTGACTTGAACGAATAGTCGGAACTTCCGTTTTGTTCGTGCATATATACCCCTATAAGGTATAATAGCTAGGAGGTTTGCATGAATTTGAATGAGAAAAAGGGCATGAGTAGTTATACGCGGTTTTTCGCGATGATCGGGACATCTACCCTGATCATGTTTGGGCTCATGTATTTAAACTCTTATGCGCTGGATCATGTCCGGTTTAGCGAAACGCGGAGCTATATGGCGATTTATATGGGTGCGGTGATGGCGATCATCATGCTCGCCTTCATGCTCAACATGTATAAAAACAAGAAAGCCAATTTGGCAATATTTGGCGGGAGCGCCATCGTCTTTGTCTTGGCTCTTTTTCTTGTGCGCAACCAGACCACCGTTCAGGATAGCTCCTGGATGCGGGCCATGATCCCGCATCATTCCATTGCGATTATGACGAGTGAGCGTGCGGAAATTGAAGATGTGCGCGTAAGGGCTCTAGCCGATGAGATCATCAAGGCCCAGCGCCGGGAAATCAAAGAAATGGACTGGCTGATCAACGACATCAAAATCAATGGTCCTGCCTTGACGCAAGGCGAGGCCACGTCCCGCCCGGTGCCGGAGTTTGAAGGCCAGCTTTCAGGAGACGAATAGATGAATGCATCCGTTGATATGAGTGTAGAGGAAAAGCCAGAAGCCGGTGTCGCCAAGCTATACCGCATGGTGACGCCGGAGCATATTTGTCCCTTCGGTTTAAAAGCCAAAGACCTGCTTGAGCGCAAAGGGTTTACCGTTGAGGATCATCTGCTGGAAAACCGTGAGCAGCAGGACGCCTTCAAGGCCAAACATGATGTGAAAACGACGCCGCAAACCTTCATTAATGGCGAGCGTATCGGCGGTTACACAGATTTGCGTGAGCATTTTGGCTTGGAGGTCAAAGACCCCAAGGCAAAGACTTACACGCCAATTATCGCGATCTTTTCTATGGCCGCGTTGATGGCCATTGCCGTGAGCTGGTTGGTTTCTGGCAGCGTGCTATCGATCCGCACAGTCGAATTATTTGTCGCCATCTCAATGTGTATTCTTGCCGTCCAGAAACTCCGAGATCTGGATAGCTTTTCAAACGGCTTCCTCGGTTATGACCTGCTTGCGCAACGCCATGTGCGTTACGCCTATGTTTATCCCTTCATTGAAGGTGGTGCAGGCGTGATGATGATTGCGGGCGGGCTCGCGGGACTGATCGCTGCGCCTTTTGCCTTATTCGTCGGGACTATCGGGGCCTGGTCCGTCTTCAAGGCCGTCTATCTTGATAAGCGGGACATTCGGTGCGCCTGTGTGGGTGGCGGTAGCAATGTGCCTCTTGGCTTTATCTCTTTGAGCGAAAATCTGGGTATGATGGCAATGGCGATCTGGATGTTCGTCAAAGCCTTTGCTTAATCTCATTTTTGATGAAGTCTGATCAGGGCGTCTCCCTTCGCTGGCGCTTCGGGCCGGGCTGTTGTGAACCAAGCCCGCTTTGCGGTCTTGGCCATTCGGCGGCCATCCCTGACGCATCCCGCTGTCGCGGGTCAATTTCAGGCGTCCGCGGGCCGCGGACAATTCCGCAACCCGTCACACGCTTGCTTTGTGACTTTCTACGAAAGCCACAAAGCCGATCACACGCAGACCATCCCGACCTTTGGCCGGGGCTGGCTCTGCCCGCGCTCTAAGCGGCGACGGGGCTACGGGCCTGCGCAGCCTTTGAGCGTTCGCCCAAGGGCGGCTTGGCGCCTGTCCCCGCTCGTGCTTCCCGGTCGCTTCGCTTTAGGGGTCACTCGCTTGCGTCACTAAATTTCCGTTTAGGTATTATGGCAGCAATCGCTGCCTTGTTGAATAGGTGGGCATTTAACGTCGCCATAAGAACAATAGACGCAGCAATCTCCGTGAAGAGGCTTGAGCACTATACCGCAACCCTTGCAATCATAGAAATACTGGCAAGCATCCGTCGGCATAGTGTCCTTTGAAACATGGCCGCACTCAGGGCATGTCAAAGTGGAGTCTGGAATGAAGGTCGCTAGAGGTTCAGCCATCTTTGAATATTTCCTTCATAATAAGGTAAAACCGTAGATCCCACTGCCAGTATTCCAGCAAGAATTAGAAAGACTAGGACTTTGCGAGACGGTCTCCGTCCGCCGCGATAGGCATAAATAAATCCGCCAATAACAAGACATATAGTGAGTGCCATAAACCACGGGCGAAACCTGGCGAAAAAGCCAAGATGACTGACTATAGCACTGCTGACGCCAAGATTGACGAGGATGATAGGTAGGATGCAGCAGGAAGCCCCGATAACGGCAAACAGGCCCGTTAGCGTCCCGCCTGTTGCGAAAAGACCGCTTCTATTTGGTTTATTATCGTCCATGAAATGATATGTAACACCTGTAGTTACTAAAGGTTCAAGGAAAAAATACGATGGTTAGCATTGGAGATTTAAGTTCGAAAACAGGTGTCAAGATTGAGACGATTCGTTATTTTGAACGCATAGGCCTCATGCCAATAGCAGAGCGAAAATCCAGTGGTCATCGTGTCTATGATGAGACGTCGCTTCGTAGGTTAACATTCATCGGCAGGTGTAGAGAACTTGGCTTTTCGCAAGCTGATATACGCAGTCTTCTCGGTGTTGAGGATAACACGCCCTCGTGTGATGAAATACTTTCAATTACCACACATCATCGGACATCGATAAAAGCCAAAATTTCTGATCTTCGTAAACTAGAGCGACGACTCTCAGAAATTTCATCAACCTGTTTGAGCAATGACTCTCCAGTCTGCCCAATTATAGAATCTTTATCCGAAATTTATTGAATACATATTGTCTAAAATGCCGTGCGGCGATTAAAGTCATAAGTATGTAAACTCATATAGTCGGCCCTTAACGGGCCGGCTTTTTTGTTTTGTTCCCTCCTCGGGGGACGGCGGGAAGCGGTCGGCCAATCTGGCGACGGGCAGTCCCGCCGCAAGGCCTTTGGCCAATGTGGTCTAGGTCTCTTTACAGTCTCATACCAAAAACCTTGCGGCACGCCTTAGCGCCCCTCGCTGGACTGGCCTCTTGCCGCTTCCCCCCGCCCCCCTGCGGGGGGAACGTGCCGCGTCCCATTCTTTCGTCAAGGGTGGGCGCGGGGCGCGCCCGATTTGGGAGCGGCATTGGAGACAGACCGATGACCTTTTGCCAAGCCGAGAGCCAGACCCCTTTTGACCATCAGCCGCCACAGCTACCCCCGCCAGACCCTAACACTGCGAGAACGCCAGACCCTGACCCTATTCGCATCTATGTGGCTTGCCTTGCCGCTTACAATAACGGCCATCTTCACGGCGAATGGATAAAAGTCACTGACGAAGCAAGCATTTGGGAAGCGGTTCAAGCGATGCTGTTCAGGTCACCCATTGAGGAGGCCGAGGAATGGGCCATTCACGACTATGAAGGTTTTGAAGGCGCAGAAGTTGGCGAGTATTTCAGTTTTGAAAATGTCGTGGAGCTTGCCGACTACATCCGAGAGCGCGGCGAGTTAGGGGCACAAGTCCTAAATTATTACGGCGGCAATATAGAGGACGCCAAAGCCCGCTTTGATGAATATGCGGGAGAGTATGACAGCCTCGCAGATTACGCCGAGGAACTGACCGAGCAGAGCGGTGAGACAATCCCCGAACGCCTAGCGCCCTATATCGACTATGAGGCCATGGCCCATGACTATGAGCAGTCAGGCGACTTTCTGACATTCGAGCTCGGCGGCTCTGTTCATATCTTTTGGGCGCACTGACATGGCGCGTTATCAAGTAAAACCGCGTGAGGACGGACATGGCCCCTATCGCTGGAGCCATGTCGTCAAGCGTCATGGCCATCTACGCCAAGGCACGATTTACACCCAGATGGGAGATGATCTGGACTCAGATGACGCGGCCCAATTGCGTGGCCTCTGTGACAAGGCCGGATTTGAATTGCGGAGGGTGGCATGACCTTTTCGCAGACTTTCGACAGCTTTGTCTGTATTGGCGACACCCTCACATGTGAAGTGGACGGGTTTATCATCACCGCCCGTATTGCTCATGATGATAGCCCAGACGCACCCGACCAAAGACAGGACGGATTCTGGCCGAGCTTATACCCAGACCACGCAGGATTTATCGGCGCGGGCAATGGCTGGCGTGAACGTTTTGCCAAAGCGCAAGCCCGCGCCGAGCGCGTCATGGCCGCATGGAAAAATGACGAATGGTTTTATTGCGGCATCATCTTATCCGCGAGCGTGGACGGGTTGGAGCTGACAGACCATGCGGCTAGCCTCTGGGGCATTGAAGCCAATTATCCCGACAGCGATAATGCATATCTGACCGAAACCGCAAATGAGCTGCTTGCAGAAGCCGTGAAGGCCGCGAAAGATGAGCGAGCGCGGCAGTGCGCGATCCTTTGCCCATCAGGCAGCGCGGCATGACCCGAAATTATGAGCCGA
>CAWUKE010000165.1:0-5028 GCA_963922935.1 uncultured Alphaproteobacteria bacterium
TACGGCATTGTGGCCTTTGCTAGTTCGCTGGATCAAGCGGGGCCGATCGCCAAGACGGTCGAAGACAGCGCGATCCTCTTGGAGTCCATGGCAGGCTATGATCCCAAAGACAGCACGTCGATCAATGCGCCTGTTCCGGACTGGCAAGCTGCTGTCGGCCAAAGCGTCAAAGGCCTGCGCGTTGGCGTGCCCAAAGAATATACGATGGACGGCATCCCGAAAGAAATCGAAGATGTCTGGGCGCAAGGCGTGGAATGGATGCGCGAAGCGGGTGCAGAAATCGTCGAGGTCAGCCTGCCGCACACGAAATACGCACTGCCCGTCTATTATGTTGTCGCGCCAGCCGAAGCGTCCTCCAACCTCGCGCGTTATGACGGGATGCGTTACGGCATGCGGGTCGCGGGCGAGAACTTAAACGATACCTATGAGCGCACGCGGACCGAAGGCTTCGGCGATGAAGTCCGTCGCCGCATCATGATTGGCACTTATGTGTTGAGCGCAGGCTATTACGATGCCTATTATCTCCGCGCGCAGAAGGTCCGCACAAAGATCGCGGATGACTTCCGCAACGCGTGGGAAAGCTGCGACGTGCTACTGACGCCAACAGCGCCGAGCGCGGCGTTCCCGGTGGGTCGCAAGATCAATGATCCGGTACAGATGTATTTGAACGATGTCTTCACAGTGACGGCGAACCTCGCGGGCCTGCCCGGGATTTCGGTGCCGGCGGCGCTGGATGGGAATGGACTGCCGCTCGGCTTACAGATCATTGGCAAAGCGCTGGATGAGAGCTCGGTTTTTAGGGCGGCTGGCGCGCTGGAGAAGGCGGCTGGGTTTGTGAGCAAGCCTGAGAAGTGGTGGGTGTGAAAAAGGTTACATTATGAAACTCCAAGACGCTATCAATTCGCGCCGGGCGGTGAAGCATTATAATCCGGACGCTAAAATGTCGGATGCTGAATTGACCGAGCTGAAAACACTCATTCGACAGTCGCCGACCTCGTTTAATATCCAAAATTGGCGCTTTGTGTTTGTCCATGATGATGATCAGCGCACCAAGATCAGGGCCGCTGCATGGGATCAGGCGCAAGTCACGGAATCGTCCTTTGTGATCGTCTTGTGTGCGGATGTGAAAGCGTGGGCGAAATCTCCCGAACGCTATTGGGAAGACGCACCGAAAGAGGCAAGCGATGTTCTGGTGCCGATGATCGGCCAATTTTATGAAGGTCGAGAGTGGCAGCAGCGTGATGAAGCAATGCGCTCAGCCGGGATTGCGGCGCAGACGATCATGCTGTCTGTCAAAGCCATGGGCTATGATAGCTGTCCCATGATTGGCTTTGATGCTGACGCTGTGGGCGAGTTGATTGGTTTGCCTGCAGATCATGTTGTCTGCATGATGATCGCAGTTGGTAAAGCGGCGCAGCCTGCACAATCAAAGGGCGGCTATCTTCCCGATGATGAAATTTTCTTTGAAGATCGGTTTTAGACATGACCTTCATCGCCCCCCGCGTTGCGGATGAAAAAGACTATCTCCAGGGTGAGACGGGCCCATGGGAGTTGATTATTGGGTTGGAAGTCCATGCCCAGGTCGCGTCCAATGCTAAGCTCTTCTCCGGCGCGCCGACGGCGTTTGGTGCCGAGCCGAACACACAAGTCTCGCTGGTTGATGCGGGGCTGCCGGGGATGCTGCCTGTTGTGAACGCATTCTGCGTGGAGCAGGCGGTTCGGACGGGGCTCGGCCTGAATGCGCAGATCAACAAGTTCTCGCGGTTCGACCGGAAGAATTATTTCTATGTCGACCTGCCGCAGGGCTATCAGATTAGCCAGTATGAGTTCCCGGTCGTCGGCGAGGGCGAGATTGAAATCACGCCGGAAGGCGGCGAGCCTGTTAAAGTCGGGATCGAACGCCTGCACTTGGAACAAGATGCGGGCAAGTCCGTCCACGACCTCTCGCCGGACGAGACCTATGTCGATCTAAACCGATCCGGCGTGGCGCTGATGGAAATCGTGTCCAAGCCGGATATGCGGTCTGCGGCGGAGGCTTCAGCCTATGTTGATGCCTTGCGTCAGATTGTGCGCGCGCTTGGGACCTGTGACGGCGATATGGAGAAGGGGAACCTTCGCGCCGACGTGAACGTGTCGGTGCGCAAACCAGGCGGCGAGCTGGGCACGCGCTGCGAGATCAAAAACGTGAACTCGCTGCGCTTCATCCGCCAAGCCATCGAATATGAAGCGCGCCGCCATATCGACATTATTGAAGCGGGCGGGACCATCGATCAAGAAACACGTCTGTTTGATAGTGTGAAGGGTGAAACGCGGACCATGCGCTCCAAAGAGGATGCGCATGACTATCGCTATTTCCCGGATCCGGACTTGCTACCGCTGGAGCTGACCGACGAGTTTATCGAGCGGATTAAAGCCGATCTGCCCGAGCTGCCGAGCGCGCGCAAAGCGCGCTTTGTCAGCGACTATGGCCTGCCCGATTATGACGCCGGCGTTCTGACAGCGGATAAAGCCAAGGGCGATTACTTTGAGGCGCTGGCGAATGGCCGCGATGCCAAGATCGCCGCGAACTGGATGATGGGTGAACTGTTCGGTGCGCTAAACAATGCCGAGTTGGACCTAGACGATAGCCCCGTCTCCTCTGAAGCGCTGGGTGGTTTGCTGGACCGGATCGCGGATAAAACTATCTCCGGTAAGATTGCCAAAGACGTCTTTGGCAAAATGTTTGCCGGAGACGGCACGGCAGACGAGATCATCGAACGCGACGGCCTAAAACAAGTGACCGATATGGGCGCCATCGAAGCCATGGTTGACGCGGCGATTGCGGCCAATGCGGACCAAGCGGAAAAGGCAAAAGACAATCCAAAACTGCTTGGTTTCTTTGTGGGACAGGTCATGAAAGCCAGCGGCGGCAAGGCCAACCCGCAGGCTGTGAACCAAATGCTGCGCGAAAAATTGGGGCTTTAAATGACCGAAGAAACACCAAAAATGACGGAGCAGACGCTAAGGCTTACGAGCTTGGCGCTTTGGGGCTCCGTCTTTGTCTTTTTTATCGTCGGTCTGATGTTCCTCTTTGAGATTATCCCGTCTACGGCGCCGCTTTTGATTGGGGGCGTGATGATTGTGATCGCGTCGACAGATGTTCTGATCATCAAATGGTTGACGGCGAAGATGCGTCGAGACGCCGGGCTGTAACCGAACCCTTTCTATCAGGATTGCTGTGCTTTTGACGGCTTCGCCGCTTCTCTTTCGATCTTAAGCAGTTTTTCGACCGGCAGCATATGCGGGACGATAAAGGCGATGGCGAGGCCAGCGGCCATTGGGACAGGTACGTAGCCTAACCCTGTAAAACTGAGCAAGCCTGTCGCCCCGAACAAAGCGGGGAGGCTGGTCGGTGCGTAGATCCGCAAAAGAGCTTGCCAGGGCGGGCGATGCCGCTCTTGGTCTAGCATCGAGGCACTCTCGCCTAAGCTGTGGCAGAAGAAGAAGTAGGTAGCGACCGCCGCGACGGGGTGGATGGTTAGAAAGATCACAGTCAGGATTAGGCGGACGACCCAGTTATGACGAAAGCCCGGCGATAGCCACAGGGCCGCGATGGCCAGCGCGCCCAATCCTGTCAGCCAAGATGAGGGAAGCGTGAGGCTTTGTCCGGTTAGCTGACCAAAAAGGCTGAGTGTTTCCTGCGGGAAAGCGGCAAAGCAGGCGCCGACTACAAATATACCGATGCCGAGCGGTTCGCGGTGCGGCAAAGCAAAGTGCCAAGCGGATAGGCCTAGTGCGATCAAAAGTGTCGGCCAAGGCGCAATCAACCAGCTGGCGAAGGTTATGACCCCAAAGACAAGATAAAGTGCTGAATAGGCGAGGCTTGGGGAAAGAACACGACCGCGCATGATCTCACCAAGCGGGTCTCTCTCAACAGCCCCATGTGGGATGCCGAGTAGGAATAGGCCGAGCGAGACGGGAATAAGCAGGGCGGGGGCCAGGGTTTGCAGCGCAAAGAACCCTGCAAAAGTACTGATGAGTAAAAACGGCGAAGCGCGGCGGTGCCGCGCTTGCCAGATTGGCTGTGCCGTGCCCGATGCGGGCACGGCCATATTGGGGGGGCTTAAGCTCACCCGATCAGTGAAGCGCTAGGCTTCTTCGACCATCTTCTGTGACTCTGGTGACGTTGCTGCCGCCCAGATGACCACACCAAAGGCGATCTTGTTCACAAAGTCTGCGAGGTTGTAGACGAGGTTCAAGACACCATCATCAGTTCCGCCTGCATAGCCGAGGATATAGCCGATTGGGTAAATCGCCCAACCCACTGTCACGATCCAGCGCAGCGCGTTAAACGCTTTCTTGGAGGCAACAGTCCCGCTGTTTGCATTGATCTTTGAGGCTTCGCCCGCAAAGATTTCGTAAATGATGTAGAGCCAGGCCAGCGTACCAACCGCAAACAAACCCCACAGCATGGCTGGGTTATCTGGATTGATCTCACCAAAGTAGCCTGTGACAAGCATTACGACAGACGCGATCAGTAGCTTCCAGAACAATGTCGCCCGCACAACGGCGATGGCGGACAGGATCAAGAAGAACTCGACGATCTGCAGCGGCACCGTGAGGAGCCAGTCTACGTAGCGATAGACGATTGGGCTTTCACCCGTGGTCGCCCAGACACCCCGCATGTAGAAATAGTGGATGGCCGCAATACCGGTCACCATGGCGGCAACTGTTAGTGAGGTCTTCCACTTTCCGACGGCGCGATCACGCTCGACCCAGAAAAAGAACGTCGCTGCAACCATAGCTGCAGAGATGATCCAGAATGAAATCCCAACCAGATCGGTTGGGTCTAATGATATGTTTTCCATTTACATCTCCCTAGTACCCGATCCTCCATGGCCGGGCTTACATTGTTTACGAAACAGTCACTTTTTCGATTGGTAGAAGTGTAACTTCATGTGATGTGCTAAAGTGACGCGTCCAAAAACTGAGTAATAATCATTCTAAAACAGTGAGTTGGTAGACAGTGAGCTTAATAACGACCCCATC
>CAWUKE010000166.1:0-4976 GCA_963922935.1 uncultured Alphaproteobacteria bacterium
CCGATTGATCCGGCGCCTAAGATCACAACGTGGCGCGCGCGGCTATCTAATGTGCCTACGACCTCCAACAATCGGGTCGAGTGTTCGGCCTTTGTAATGAAGTAAGCATCATCCCCAACATTGAGTGGATCATCCGGATTCGGTGCAAATATCTGCCCGTCCCGACGAATGCCCACAATCGCCGCGTGAAGACCTGTGAATAGGTCCGGGATTTGCCGGATAGGTGTATCAATGATGGGGCAGTCCGGACCAATCCGAACGCCCAGCATCTGGACGCGCCCATCGGCAAAAGGCACCACATTAAACGCACCAGGGGTGGAAAGCCGGCGAATAATCGCTTTGCCGATCTCGATCTCTGGCGAGATGATAATATCGATCGGCATGTTCGCACGGGAATAGAGATCGTTATATTGCGCCGCGAGATAGCTCTGCGCCCGAACCCGCGCGACTTTTGTCGGCACATCGAACAAGGAATGCGCGATCTGGCAGGCGACCATGTTGACTTCGTCTGTCGAAGTAACAGCGATGATCATATCCGTGTTTTCAATACCAGCTTGGACCAATACATCAGGATGAGAGCCATGTCCGATGACACCGCGCACATCCAGATCGGTTGTGATACCGCGGATCAGCTCTGCCGACGTATCGACCACTGTGACGGTATTGCCTTCAAAGGCGAGGCGCGAGGCAAGACCATAGCCAACACGTCCTGCACCGCAGATAATCACTCGCATGGGCGGACCTTTGCGCCTGTGGGGGGCGTTCGGGCGGTTACCCGGCGGCCGAATTACTGCTCGTAGACAAGCCTAGCGACTTGAGTTTGCGATGCAAGGCGGAACGCTCCATTCCGACGAATGCAGCTGTGCGCGAAATATTCCCACCAAAACGGTCAATTTGGGCTTGGAGATATTCGCGTTCGAAATTCTCGCGCGCATCACGCAAAGGCAAGGCGATCATTCGCTCCTTATCGTCTGGGGCTGCGCCGCCGCGGACAACGGACACTTCAGGCGGCAGCGTGGACAAAGTTATCGGCTGGTTCGCATCGCCCGTCGCCAAAATCATCAAACGTTCGACATTGTTCCGAAGCTGACGCACGTTGCCCGGCCAATCATGCGCTTGAAGCGCCGCCATGGCGTCTGCCCCAATTTTCCGAGGCGGCAGGCCTGTTGATGCCGCTAAACGTTCGATAAAATGGTCAACAAGCAAAGGAATATCATCACGGCGATCTGACAAGGGCGGAGCCTCCAAAGGCATCACATTCAAGCGATGGAACAAGTCTTCGCGAAAGCGCCCCATGCGAACCTGTTCAGTCAAATCCTTTGAACTTGAGGTAATCACGCGGACGTCGACTTGAACATCGGCTTCACCGCCCAAACGCTGAAACCGCTGTTCCACCAAAAGACGTAGTAACTTGCCTTGCGTTTCCTGTGGCATGTCTGCCACCTCATCCAAATAAAGCGTCCCATTATGTGCGCGTTCCAAAATACCTGACTTTGAAACCGTCCCGTCTTTCTCAACCCCGAAAAGAGTTTCTTCGACCCGTTCCGGCACCATAGAGGCAGCGTTAATCGCTTTAAATGGTCCTTCAGCGCGGGTGCTGGCGCGGTGGATAAGACGGGCAATAAGCTCCTTTCCAGTCCCAGACGCCCCGCTGATTAGGACCCGGCTATTGGTACCCGCAACACGGACTATTTTCTGGCGAAGTTGTACGATTTGTGCACTCTCACCCACCAATGTTTCATCGTCGGCAGACTTCCCACGAAGCTCTTTATTTTCTTGCCGCAAAGCCGCGACTTCCAACGCACGATTGGCCGTCACGATCAGTTTGTCAGCCTTGAAGGGTTTTACGATATAGTCATAAGCCCCCTTACGAATGGCGGAGACTGCCGTTTCAACCGTACCGTGACCGCTGATCACAATAATCGGTAAGTCGGGAGACGTTGCTTTGAGTGTGTCTAGCACTTCAATCCCGTCCATGGAGCTGCCTTTTAGCCAGACATCGAGAATAACGAGATTGGGCTGCCGCGCGCGAACGGCTGCAATGGCTTCATCCGAGGTCCCTGCCTCTCGCGTTTCATAGCCCTCGTCTTGCAAAATGCCGGAAATCATGGCGCGAATATCGGCCTCATCCTCAACAATCAGAATGTCTTTTATCGCACGAACGGTCATTATTCGGCGGCCTCCTGTTGTGATGTATGTCCTGATGGAACGGAAACGTGGTCTGTTTCTGCGACAGGCAGAGAAATCACGACTTGCGCCCCAGACCGTCCATCGTCGCGTTCTGATAAAGCCAATGTACCGGCATGATCTTCGACGATTCGTTTAACAATGGGCAGGCCCAAGCCTGTACCCCCTTCTCGGGTTGTCACATAAGGTTCCAGCAAGCGGTCTATGTCGGCTTTCGGAAAACCAGGACCATTATCACAAACAACGATTTCAATGCGGTCTGTGCGTTTCCGTAAAAATGTTTCGATCAATCCCGAGTAACTATCGGGGCCTTCATCCACCAACTTTAAGACGGCCTCGGCCGCGTTTTTGTAAACATTGCTCAAAGCCTGCATCAGTAGACGTTCGTCAGCACGCACAGATAAAGCTGTCGGCCAGCTACCACGCCTCACAAACTGAATATCGGGGAACGCAACACCTTGTTCGAATAAAACGTCAGCTAGGACATCAGTCAGGTCCAAAACGTCCATTTCGGGTTGCGGCATACGCGCAAAGGCAGAGAATTCATCAACCATGCGCTCAAGGCTTTCGACCTGTCGGATAATCGTCTGCGTGCAATTATCGAACACGTCCCGATCCTCTTTCAGCACTTTTCCATATTTCCGGGATAGCCGCTCTGCCGACAACTGAATTGGCGTCAGCGGGTTTTTGATCTCATGCGCGATACGCCGCGCAACTTCCCGCCAGGCGCCGTGACGCTGCGCTGCAACTAAGCGGGTCATATCATCAAAGGTCACAACCCAGCCTGTATCGCGACGCGCGCCCTGATAGGCGGCCACGCGCAAATCTATATTCATAGATAAGGAATCGCGTTCATAGGTAATTTGGTCTTCGGCTGTGTTTGTCACAGACTCGCGCGCGCGTGCGTAGGCGGGCCCGAATTCCGGCAGCAGCTCTGTAATCGGACGATCCAAAGCAGCTTCAGCGCTAAGGCCCAACAGCCGTTCTGCGGAGGCATTCATCAGCGTGATCCGACCACGTTCCGTCAAACCAATAACACCCGCCCGAACCCCGGACAAAACCGCTTCGCTGAATTGTCGTCGCTGCTCTGAGACGTCATGTTCGCGCACTAGCTCATCACGCTGATTGTTTAGCTGTTGTGTCATTCGGTTAAACGCCGAGCCGAGATCGCTGATTTCACCCCATTGCCCATTGACGGAAACGCGCGCGCCCATATCGCCAGCTCGGACGCGCTCAGCCGCATCAATCAGAGAAGATAGGGGCTCAATAATTCGATTGGCCAGAACCAGACCCAACCACATAGCCGCCATGACCAAGAGCAGCGCCGTTTCAATAAACGTCAAAGCAAAGACAGCATTCAGGCGTGACTGGCTAGCCGTGAAACGGTCCAGCCGATCTTTGGCCTGATCGATGCCTTCAATATTCGACAGAACTTCCGAAGAGGATCGCAAACGGCGACCCACATAGAGTATAATATCGCTGCTTGGCTCTAATCGGCGAAGAGCGATTAGGTAGTTGGTCTCATCATTATTGAGAAATTGCGCAAATTGGGCGTCCACAGACGCCAAGACATCAGGTCGAGGTATCTCAAAGGCGGGCGCTCGGGGACCCAATGCCGTCGCTAGAACCCGCCCATCTGTGCGCATGACGATAATGGCATCAATATCCCGCACACGCGCGATGATTTGAAGTTCGGCTGTTAAGGTAATCCTATCAGCAAGCCCCCCCTCTCGCGCAACCAGACTATTGCGAACGACGTCAGAGTCAGACGCAAGATCGGAAATCGCTTGGTCCCGATAATCGGTCAGAACACCTTGCGCCGCATCCATATTCTCCCGAACCTCTGTCCCGAATAAGGCCGATACATTTTGGCTAATCAATGAGGCGGAAAACGCGCCGATGATAATAGCAGGCAGTAGTGCCGCGAAACTGAAAATGATGACAAAGCGACGATGCAAGAGCGGCGCAGAGCCCGCGCGACTGGGCGCAAAAAGATTGACGTAGACGCGATAGCCGAGAAAAACGGCTAGCATTATGATAAGAAACAGGTTCGCCCGTAAAATATTGTAAGCTAGCTCGACGCGTTCCGGATTGTCCGAAAAGCTCAGCAACGCGCCCATGACCGTCAAAACCAAAGCGGTGGTGAAGAAAACACCAAAGGCGGCCGATCGCGCTATCCGGGGTAAGCGCCGCCCAACGGAAGGAGGCGTTGTGCTTATCGGATTAGCCGAATGGATGGCAAAACCGTCTGCCAATCAGCCTCCTACAACCTTCACAAGGACTCATTGGATGAGCCGGACTGTTGCGGCGTTACCAGACTGTGGCGAATTAGCAACAGTTTAGGTGATATCGAGCGACTTCAACCGCGTTCGCAGCGTATTGCGATGGATCCCTAAGCGGTCCGCGGCTTTCGCCCGATTGCCGCCGGTTAGACGCAACGCTTCTGTAATCAGCGGGCGCTCTACCCAGCCCATTGCGGTTTGGTAGTGAGAGCCTCCTGCCGGCGGGTCTTCCCCTTCCAGGAGAGAGCGAGCCGCAAGTTCTAATTGCTTATCAAGACTGGACCCGCCGCCCATGTCGGACGCTTCTGAGCGGACATCCTTGCTGAATTCCTGCAGCACCATATCGCCTGTGATCACATCGTCAGAATAGAGAACCGCCAGGCGGCGGACGATATTTTCCAACTCTCGCACATTCCCTGTCCAACTATGCCGATGAAGAATTTCCAAGGCTTCGCTAGAAAACCGCCGCGATTGGTTGGGGCTCGCTTGTGAGAGGAACGTCTCGGC
>CAWUKE010000167.1:0-4885 GCA_963922935.1 uncultured Alphaproteobacteria bacterium
TGCGCAATGGGCAAAGCTCTGTCAAGAAATGCCTGAATCTAGGGTTGCTCCATCACATGTCCGGTCGATTGAGGTGATGATTGCGGGATGACCTCGATCCCTTTAGCGACCTCTCAAACATTAGGAGAACACAATGATTGGTTATGTCACAATCGGGGTCAACGATATGGACGCCGCGAAGAAATTCTACACCGAATTGACGGGTAAAACAGTTGTATTCGATGGCGGGCGTATCGCCTTTATTGGCGAGACGATGGGCGGACCGAACATTGCGGTCTGCGTGCCTTATGATGAAAATGATCCCCATCCCGGAAATGGAACGATGATCGCGCTACGCGGCGGATCGCAAGAAGGCTGTGACGCCATGTATGAAAAAGCGATCTCGCTCGGCGCGACCTGTGACGGGGCGCCCGGCTCGCGCATTCCCGGCCAGTTCTACGGCGCTTATGTCAAAGACCCGGACGGCAATAAATTGTGCTTCTATGACTTTAGCTAAGCCGACTTAGCCTCCCGGCGTGTAATAAGTCGGCGCGCCGGGGCCGACGGGCAGGTCGAGCCCGAACGTCCACAGGACGAAAAAGCTGATCCAGGTGATCAGGAAGAAGATCGTATAGGGCAGCATCATCGCGATCAGCGCGCCCACGCCGAGGTCTTTGTCGTATCGCAGCGCCCAAGCGAAGATCAGGCCAAAATAGCTCATCATCGGCGTGATGATATTGGTCGAGCTATCCCCGATGCGATAGGCGGCCTGAATGACTTCGGGCGAATAGCCCACCAGCATCAACATCGGCACAAAGATCGGTGCGGTGACCGCCCACTGCGCGGAGGCTGATCCCAGGCTGAGATTGATCAGCGCGCACATCAGGATAAACAGCACAAAGACGAGCGGCCCAGACAGGCCGCTTTCTTTTATGAACTCCGCGCCCGAGACCGCAAAGATCGCGCCCAGATTTGTCCAACCAAAGAAGGCCACAAACTGCGCGGCGAAGAAAACGAGGACGATATAAAGGCCGAGGCTGGACAAGGCATCCGCCATGCCGTCAATGATATCGCGATCTGTTTTCATCGTCCCGACCACGCGGCCATAAGTGTAGCCTAGGACTAAGAAGAAGATCAGGATCCAAACGACAAAGCCGTCAAAGAACGGGCTGTCCATCCGGTCGCCATCCACCGGGTTTCGGAATACACCCCACTCCGGAATTAGCGTCAGCGCCATGACGGCCAATACGCCCAATAGCGCTATGCCCGCCCAGCGCAGGCCTTTACGCTCGGTTGGCGTGACCTCTTCCATCATGGAGGTGTCGAGGATGGTCGCATCCGCACGGGAGCCGTCAAATTCGCCCAGCTGCGGCTCGACAATGAAGATGGTGACCAGTGAGGCGACGATCGTGATCAGGAAGACTGAGGCCGCCATGAAGAAATAATTGTCGGTCGCGATAACCGAATAGGTCGGGTCGATCAGCTGCGCGGCTTCTTCGGTAATTCCGGCCAGCAATGGATCGATCGTCCCGATCAGCAAGTTCGCACTATAGCCGCCCGACACGCCTGCAAAAGCCGCCGCCATGCCTGCGAGCGGATGTCGGCCGAGCGCGTAGAAAATCGCTGCTGCCAGCGGGATCAGCACGACATAGCCGACCTCGGACGCTGTATTAGAAATGATTCCCGCAAAGACGATGGCGACGGTCACGAGGTGCTTGGGTGCGCCCATGACGAGGCTGCGCACAGCGGCCGACAGCAGCCCGGATTTTTCCGCCACGCCGACCCCGATCATGGCCACCAGCACAACGCCGAGCGGCGCGAAATTGGTGAAATTATCGACAATATTGACGAAAATGCGCCGCAGCCCGTCGCCATTCATCAGGCTGACCGCCCGGATCATCCCGTCTTCTGCCACTCCGGGCGCGCCTGCGGGGCGCGGGTCGACAACGGCCAATCCCATCCAGCCAAACAGGCCCGACAACAGCACGATCAAAACGGCGAGATAAAAGAACAGCGTAACCGGATGCGGGAGGAGGTTCCCGAGCCATTCCACGCCATCGAGGAAACGGGTGAAGGCGTTCTTCTTCGGCTTCGGGGTAGGGGTCGTTGTGTCGGTCATGTCGTCTGCTCATCGCTCGGCATGATTATGTCAATGCTATAGCCCACGCGGAGCAGACGGTGAGGATTGTGGCATAGCGCTTAATCGTCAGGACCGACGCGTCGCTTAAATCTGAACATCTCCGTCGGCGTCGAGCAATTTGGGTCCGTCTTAGGATCGCAGCGTTGGAGGCGGTCGACGAAGACGATTTGGGGTTGGCCGTCGATGCGGGTGAACCCTTCAATTTCCAGATCAAGGGGCTTGCCGTTGACCTGCAGGCACATTTGCTCTGACCCGTCTGAACAGGGGACTTCGCTTGGGCCGATGACAAATGCCATGGGGCGGCTTTCGCCGACATCACCGGGTAAATTCCAGTTTTCGTAGACGCGGTCGCCGATCCTGCAAAGGTTTTGATCGTCCCCCAGCACTGTGCCTTGGACGGCCTCGCAATCGTCTGCAAAGCGGATTTGTGTTCGGGTGCGATCGTCGCGGGGCTCGCCAAACATGCCTGCCAATAAGACAAGTAGAATAAATCCCGCCGCCAACATCCGCTTGGGCTTGGCGAGGATATAGGCCACAAAACGCAAGAGCGATTTGAAGGCGAGCTCAAAAATTGAAGGTTTGGGCGGGGCTTTGAACGCGACCTCTTTGAAGCGGTCGGGGTCAGCCATATTGGTGAAGTCAGGGGACGCCGTATTGAAAGCCGCTTCAAATTCCAAAAACGCATTTCGGAACATGAGGTCAGGAACGCTATCATCCGGGATTGCTCGGATTGTTCGGAAGACAACCTCCCGTCCGATCTCGCCTTCAACATACTCCCAATAAGGCTGCAGGGTCAGCGGTTGGTCCTCTGTCTGGAGGCCTTCATAGGCGGTATATTCAAAAACCCCGTCATTTTCTGGATCTGGACTGTCCGTGTCGCGATAAATTCGAACCGCCTGAAATTCTGTGTCTATCTTTGAGGCGGTGGCGTCATCGAGGCGCTTTCCGCGTCGCCGTCCGGCTTCAAACCGGACGCGAACTAACTCCCCTTTGTCAGCGACAACAGCAAAATCATCGTCTTCATCATTGGCGTAAGCGCATAAGACACGCGTTGAGAAGGCTTCGCTTAGGGCAACCGCCTCTTGAACCATCAGCGGGTCAATCGCCGTGTAATAATCGAGCGTCCCCGCGTGGTCTTTGCCGAATTGATCCAAAAAGACTGTATCGGCTTCGTACGGGAGGTTGAGAACGGGATCATACCCACCCCAAAACGGCGAGGGGGCGAAGCGGCCTTTCCGCCCCTCTATGAGGAAATAGAGGTTTGTCTCAGTGTCTAGAAATAAGCGGTAGCCATTAGGCGTATGCTTTTTTAGGACATCGGACGCGGGTCTATCGCGCAGAACCGTGATGCGGATTTCAAGCATTCGAAGCCCTCCGCAAATCTATTCAAACTGATGCAAGGACCCGAACATCATATCGGTCCGTGACCTACGCCTTCACCGCGAAATTAATATGCGTGATCAGGTCTTTTGGGTCTGTGTCGCGCGGGGCGTTGAGATAGGTCTCGAAGGGGTGGTAGTTTTTCTGTTCCTTAAATTCTTTGCTGCGGATCATATTCATAACGGTCGCCCAGGCGTTGCCGAGATGCTCATACGGGCCGATATGCTCCAGCGTATAAATTTGCGTCGGCGCTTGCGATCCCGTGACGAAGTCTGCGGGGATGTCTTGGGGCTTGGTCTCAAACGGTAAGGCAGCGGTATATTCGCAGCGATCTTTGACCGGGTTGAAGACGTGATAGATGCAGAACATGGATTTGGGATCAAGGCCGTTGGCTTCGCCCCAATCGTGCAGGCGCTCACAATCCACTTCCATCAGTTCCGGCATTTTCGTCACTGACGTGCTGCGGCGAATGCCGACAAAGTCACAGCCCGCATAGGCGCGTTCGCCTAAGAAATTCAGTTTGGAATGGACCTGCCCGTCCTCGACATAGTCTTTCAGCAGGCTTAAGCCCCGCTCATAATCCATGCCGATATAGGCTTCCATCATGGGCTTCATGAAGAACAGGAAGAAGGGAAGCTGGCTGTCCATCGTCCAGGTGACTTCGGTCCCGCCCTCAACAGGGGTGAGGTCCATCGCGACTTTGGCGGTGGATTTGAACGGCTTTAGGAATGTGAGGTCATAATGCGCGGATTTGTTTTCGACTGCTTCCGTGATCGCCATGGAGCCTTCGCCGACGCGTGCGCCCTCCCAGTGATAGGACTGTCCGTCATCAGAAACAGTGACCTTGGCCTCCGGCTCCATGAGCAGCCACGGTGACCAGGCTTCCCATTCGCTCATCGTTGCAATGGCGGGAAAAACTTTTTCCGCGGGCGCGTTGATCGTCTTGGTTCGGCTAATGTGGGTCTTAGGCATGGCAGGTCCTCCAAGTCGGACTTTACAGCGCGCGCCCACTTTTGCCTAGCACGATCTATTTTGGCCTAGCGTGATCTATTTTACTTTCGCGGAATAGCTGACGGCGTCTTGACGGGGGACGTAGCGTTTCCAGATTTCATCATAAGGATGGACCAGGTCGGTCGCGCCGTTTTCATTTTCCAGCGCGCGACGATCGGCGTGCCAGCCAAACACGCCGCCTTCCAGATTGGCGACAGACACAGCCCCTTCTGCTTTCAACGCCTCCTGCATGTCCTTCGCAAAGATCGAACTGCGTCGCCCGACGGAACAATATGCGACGATGTCTTTACCCGACACATCGCCCACGGTGTCTATCACCTCTTCTGGCGACGCGCCGAAGGAAACACGGATCGCGCCCGGAATATGACTGACCGC
>CAWUKE010000168.1:0-4860 GCA_963922935.1 uncultured Alphaproteobacteria bacterium
CCAAGGGACGAATAGAGGCCCCAAAGCTTTGTCCGGGTGTGTTGGAAATCACGCCAACTAACTGCCCGGTTGCGTTGGGATAAATGGCGGCAACACCACCAGCTTCGACCCGGCCTGAGGCGCGAAGGCGACGGGAGGCAAGGCGAACCGCTTCATCGACATCAAGAGAGGCGAAGCGTTCAGCGCTC
The DNA here is from genome assembly GCA_963922935.1 of uncultured Alphaproteobacteria bacterium. GTDB lineage: Bacteria > Pseudomonadota > Alphaproteobacteria > Caulobacterales > Maricaulaceae > Litorimonas. The sequence goes on from CAWUKE010000168.1 coordinate 189, forward strand.
GCGAGACGGTTATCCCCATTCGTCGGCATACCCCGCCAGGCGCTTTGTAAGGCGCGCGGCGCTTTGTCTTTCAGGGCCGTCTCAATATCTCTAAAGGGTTCAATCACAAGGACATGGCGATCCTTTGTTTGGCTATCGCCGCGGCGAAACTCGGCTTGCGTCCAACCGCGACCCGTCGCTTCGCCCAACCGTGCGACAACGCGCAAAGCGTCTAAGAAGTCCTTTTCCCCTTCGGGTAAAACGATTTGCGTGTTTTGACCACTTTGTGCGCCAAAGATAGACCCGTCAGCGGCCAGACGCGATAAGTCGGTGGCAGCGCTCGGACGCGGCGTATCGAGGCGTAATTTACTGCCGGCACCAATCGCAATGAAGGGGGCGACGCCGCTGCAAGCGTCATGATCTTTGGCGCCGATTGTCGTCAGTTCCAGTCGATTGTCGCTGCCGCGAAGTTGTCCTTGGCGGATCGGATAGCTGACGGTCTTGCGGCGCCCATCCAGTCGCGCTTCGCCTAAGCTTTCGCCGTTCAGAACGGCTTTCAATCGCGCGCCGGGGGCCGTTTGTGTGTCCCGAGTGAGACGCAAGACCAGATCGCCGTTTGTGGCGGAGGGATCCGGCACATCAAAAGTATATTCGCGCAATGCGCCTGTTGTGACCGTTAACGCGTCCAAGCGGACAGTATCAGTCACAGAGGTTCGGTCGAAATCGAGCGGGCTTTGCACCCCAATTTCACCAGGTGATGTTGTGGAACGGCGTGAGCGCGGCAGGTAATGTGTCGCAAAAGCCCGAACAGTTTGTAGGACCTCTGCATCTGTATCGCCTGTGAGGATCAGGCGATCAGGATGAGTCCGGGAGAGTTCCACTTTGGGTCCGGTTCTTGAAAGGATATCGGCTTCGTCCGTGTAACGGTAAAGCTGATCCCGCCGCACCATAACGAGGTCAAAGTCTGTGCCAGCCGTGTTCGAACGGAAATCAGGAATAGTATCCATCCGCAAGCCAATGGCTTGAGCGCCCAGCGCTTGCAGTTGGGTCGCCATGGGCCCGTTGGCCACCAAGCCGACTATTGAGGGCGCAAAAGCGGACGCCGCAAGACGGCTTTCCACTTCCCGTAATTGCAAGCGCCGGTTCTTAGGCCGGGCTGTTAGGGAGAGACGGGACTCGTCCAAGCTGAGCGTGTAGCCCCCCTCGCGCGCCTCGCACGGCACCGCGTGGGAAAAGCGCAACACGTTACCCGTGGCACGGGCGCGGGACGGGTCCAACGCAATAGTTGCATCGAAGCCACGTCCTTGGGTGTTCAGGCGGACAGGCTTTCCATTATTAAATTGCACCATCAGCGGCAGGGAGGGATCAACACCGGGCAGAGGGTCGGCGCTTAACGTCACGGACAGGTCGCGAATAATATCCGCTTGCGAAAGGTTAAACCGTAAGGCCACAGACGGCGTACGCCAGTCTAACGTCCGGACTGCGCGGTCCTGGGTTGCTTTTTGCAGGGAGATCGTATGCGACGTCTCTGATTTAACGGGAGACCGCAAAGGGGCTGCCGCAGCTTGGCTTGCGATGATAGGCAGCATCGCACACCCTGTTGCCAGCAGGGTCTGGAGGGTAAGCTTCGGCGAACGGAATTGGGACATGTTAAGCCGCCTCATCATTAACGTATCGTCAACGAAGCAAGGCGCGTGCCAGAGAGTGCGCGTGAGGAGAGTTTGTGTAAGAATGCTCTCGAAAGAGGGGAGTGCGCCGTGACGCAGTTAAAAACAGGGATGTGGGTGGACGCCCTGATCCGGCGCGCCCAAGTCGGAGGCGCTTTTGCCTGTGTTGTTCAGCGCGGAGACCGTGATGCGGGGAGCGTGCTTGTCTGTGTGCGCGGCCGCGCGGTCTTGACGCTTTATACGCCGGAACGAGACATGGACGGACAGCGGTGCTGGCGTCCAGAGGTGCTAGACGAAGAGGCTTTGGCACAGCGCATAGAGCAGCGCCTTAACTTTGATCCCGATCTGATGGTCGTCGAAATTGATGACGCACAAGATCGTCATTTCATCGAAGAAGCTGTGTTGGAAATAGCGGCTAAGCCGGAGACAAAGATTAAGCCGGACTCAGATCGCTCGCCGGAGTGTCCATAACCTCAGGAGGCTGCGGCGGACGCTGTAGCTGCAGCCAAAGCCTTATTCCGAGACCAATAAAGGCCGCGAATAATCCCGCCGCCAGGCCCCACCAAATGCCAACAGCCCCAAGCGGCGTGTAAAATGCCAAATACCAGCAGAGTGGAAAGCCGATGATCCAGTAGCTGACGCCTGTGATGTAAATCGGGACGGTCACATCCTTCAGGCCCCTAAGTAATTGGTTGCAGGTCACTTGTGCGGCGTCGACGATCATGAATGCGGCAGCGACAGGCAAAAAGAGCAAGACAAGGGCTCGGACCGCTTCGTCTTTCGGTTCAGGTTCAAACCCGAAGTAAAGGCTGGCAATGAAATCGCCTTGCAGTGCCGTGAAGAGAGCGATGGCCGCCATCAAGACGGTTGAGACCAGTAAGGTCGTCCCTGCTGCCCGCGCCCGAGCCGGTGCGTTCCCAGCCCCTTCGGCCAAGCCAATCCGCACGGCGCCGCCCATGGCAAAGCCCCACGGCACCATAAAGGCCATGGCCGCAACGTTCAGCCCGACTTGGTAAGCGGCTTGTTCGGCAACGCCAATCCGTCCCATCACGAGGATGGCGACATTGAACAACATGCCTTCAAACAGCGTTGTAATGCTGATCGGCCAAGCCAGACGCACGACTTCGCCAAACCGTTCGCGGTCAAATCGGATGACGTTACGAAAGACATCAAACCGCTTAGCGCGTTTGTGCCAGCGAATGAGAACAACGAAGAGGCCGAATGAAATAGCGTAAGATAAGCTGGAGGCGATGCCCGCCCCGATCAATCCAAGCTCTGGAAATCCAAGCAGCCCAAAGATGAGTAAGGCATTCAAGACGATGTTCAACAGAACAGTCAAACTGACCAAGATCATTGGCCAAACGGTTTCATCCAGCGCAGCGAGGAAATTCCGCAACGCTTGGATGGCCAAAGCAAATGGCAAGCCCGGGGCGACAACCCATGCATATTGCGCGGCCATTCGCGATACGTCCGGGTCTTGGCCGAAAGCCAAGAGAAGCGGTTCGGTCAGCGCTAAAAGCCCGATCAGCGGCAGGCAAATCAGACCGATTACCCAGAGCGACATGCGCACACTGCGCCTTACATCTGTAAAGGCCTCACTATCGCGTCCAAGGGCCTGACTGACCATTGGGGTTACCGCATTCACAGGTCCGGCGGCGACCATCCACGCTAAAAATACCAGAAGAGAGCCGAGTGCGGCAGCCGCGACGGCCTCGGTTCCAACCCGGCCGAGCATCATCGTGTCCGCAACATAGACGGCGAACTGAATGACCTGCGTCACGCTCATGGGTAGAGCTAGGACAAGCAATGCCTTCATCTCACCCAGGAAGGTGGAAGGCATGGTCCGCGGTTGCGTCGTTGATATGTCGGTATTGGCCGTCATGGCCGCGCGCCATGCGCCTGTTGGCGCGATGTGTAAAGTTTTTCTCTTGGAGAAATCACGCGGATATTGCCAAGCGCGGCCTGATCCAACATGGGAGGAGTTATGTTGGCGCGTGGCCTCATTTTCGGATTATGTCTAAGCGTGTCGGCTTGCGCCCCGTCCCCAGACGCCCCTAACGCGCCGGTTAGAGTAGTTGGGTCCTCGACGGTCTATCCTTTTGCGGTTCGCGCGACGGAACGTGTCGAGGATCGGTCTATTACGTTCGTTATCGAACAGACCGGCTCTGGGGGCGGGCATAAGATTTTTTGTGCAGCAGATAGTCAGGCCCACCTTGTCATGTCGTCGCGGCGTCGCCTCCTGGTAGAGGCAGAGGATTGTCTGAATAACGGACGCCCTGATACGGTCGAAATTGCGCTGGGCTATGACGGGATTGTTCTGGCCCAAGCCTCAATTCGGGATCAGAATGCCGGACCAGCCAGTCCGGCATTTTCGTCACTTTCACGACGCGTTTTATGGCTAGCGCTTGCGGCGGATTTGCCTATCGGCCCGGACTGTCGCTTCGTTCCAAATCCTTATGAGCGTTGGTCAGATATTGACCCGAGCTTTCCAGACGCTGTGATCGCCGTTGAAGGGCCGCCACCGACATCCGGGACACGGGATGGGTTCGTCGCCCTAGTTATGGAAGCCGGGGCCTTGTCTGATCCTTGCATGCAACGTCTTTACGCGGACGATATGGAAGCGTTTCGACAACGGGCCGGACGCTTGCGCGAGGACGGGGCGTGGACAGATGCGGGGGAAAATGATGCCAGCTTAATCCAAAGCTTGCGGACCAAACCCGATGTTCTGGGTGTGCTCGGACAGTCGTCTGCAGTCCGGTATGGCGAAGATTTGCAACTGATCGCGATTGAGGACGTGGCCCCAACCCCGTTAAATTTGAAAGCGCGGACGTACCCACTGCTCCGTCCGCTTTTTTTATATATGGATAAGGATGCTGCCCCACCGACCCGAGATCTGGTCAACGCTATGATCAACGAAGCGGCGTTAGGGGTAGATGGCTATCTTACCCGGGCCGGGCTAATTGCGTTGCCTGTTGAAGAGCGTCGGGCAGAACGAGAAAAGATCAATCCTCTTCTTGAAGGCGAAG
>CAWUKE010000169.1:0-4823 GCA_963922935.1 uncultured Alphaproteobacteria bacterium
CCACCGGACGTCCCAGCGTCTAGAAAGCTTTGGAACTGCGCGAGGTTCACACCCGGAACCGGGATATAGGTCCCGAGGCGGTAGATGATCAGGATCCCCAAAGTGAAGAGCAAGCGCTGTTGCAGCTCTTTCGCCTTCAGGAACGTGCCTGGTTTGAAATTCTGCGCAAGTTGTTCGGCGGCTGATACCATGAGAGTTCCCGTCTCTTGCCTTAACGTGCGGGAGGGCCCGCATCCATACGACCTTTAGCTAAGGGCTATCGCCCAAAAGAAAAAGGCCCTGTCACAGAAATGACAGGGCCTTTTGTTCACTTTATGCGGCTTTAAAACTCGCCAAGCTTACCTTCGTTCTTGGCCAGCAAGTAATAGAAGGTCACGCGGTTCTTCATCCGATGCGGTTTCATCTCCGCACAAACGGCTTTGATTTTCTCCATCGCGGCCTCTTTATCATCGATGCCGAGCTTCTTTTTCATGAAGCCTTTTGCGATGCTCTCAAGCTCTGTCTCATCAGAACAGGCGACATATTTCGCGTCTTTATTCTTCAAGGAAGCGCCGAGATATTTTTCGATCTTTGTGACGATGGCCGGATCCGCATCTGCATCGAAATCACGCGTCTTGACCAAATATTCGCTCTCGCCTTCAGCGGCTTTCGCGGACTTTTTAGCCGGAGCCTTCTTGGCAGGGGCTTTTTTCTCAGCTTTAGGCTTTTCCGCTTTCGGCGCGGTAGCTTTCTTCGCTTTTGGCTTTGGCGCTGCAGCAACTTCACGTTTCGCCCGCTCTGGCTTGCCTTCGACAATCGTGATGGAGCCTTTTGCGCCTTCGACGATGGCTTGCGCGCCTTTCGTTGCGCTGGCCACGTGCAGATCGAGTGCGGCAGACAGATCGCCATTGCCGATCACGCGTACGCCATCAAGGCTGCGACGGATCACGCCCGCTTTGACGAGAGCAACAGCGTCCAGCTTGTCGCCTTTTTTGATCTTGCCGGCTTGGACAGCACGCTCAAGGTTCGCAATAGACAGTTCAGCATAACGCTTGCGGTTTGGCTTGTTAAAACCACGCTTTGGCAGGCGCATGTGGATCGGCATTTGGCCGCCCTCAAAGCCATTAATAGAGACACCGCTACGGGACTTCTGACCCTTAACACCGCGACCGGCTGTTTTGCCTTTGCCAGAGCCGATACCACGACCGACACGTTTGCGGGCTTTAGTCGCGCCCGGATTGTCTGAAAGTTCGTTCAAACGCATTGTATTTTACCTTTCTCCGCCTACGGCTCCAAACAGGACAACCGCTTCAGCGTCACCGGCAACCAATCCAGCCGGCTTGGAGAGACAAAAGCGCGGACAGGGCCGCGCCTTCGTGAATTGAAGGAAGCGGGCGAGCCGCTACTCTTCGACAATCTCCACCATGTGGGAGACTTTATTAATCATGCCACGCACAGACGGCGTATCTTCCAGCTCGCGCACGCGACCGATCTTGTTCAGACCGAGACCAACGAGCGTTGCACGCTGATCCGGTTTGCGGCGGATAGGTGAGCCCGTCTGGCGGACTTTCAATGTCTTTTTCTTGGCTGCCATTTTACTCAGGCCCCCACTTAAGCTTCGATCGCTTCAGGCGCAGACGCACCGTCTTCGCGACGGCCGACAATATCGGCAACTTTTTTACCACGCTTGGCCGCCACCGTGCGGGGGCTTTCCATGCGCTTCAGACCATCAAATGTGGCGCGAACCATGTTGTAAGGGTTCGATGTCCCCACAGATTTAGCCACAACGTCCTGAACACCGAGGCATTCTAGCACAGCCCGCATTGGACCGCCGGCAATCACACCCGTTCCGGGAGGGGCTGCGCGCATCATGACCTTACCCGCGCCGTGACGACCGCGCACATCGTGGTGCAGCGTCCGACCTTCGCGTAGTGGCACGCGGATCATAGTCTTTTTAGCTTCTTCAGTCGCCTTGCGGATCGCCTCGGGCACTTCGCGGGCTTTACCCTTACCGAAGCCGACGCGGCCTTTTTCGTCACCTACGATGACGAGCGCAGCGAATGACATGTTGCGGCCACCCTTAACGGTTTTCGCAACGCGGTTAATGTGGACCAGACGATCAACGAATTCGTTGTCTACTTCTTGGTCGCGGCCCCGGCCACCACTGCGGTTGTCGTTTCTACCTGCCATGATCGATCCTTAGAATTTCAGTCCGGCTTCACGCGCGGCATCTGCCAACGCCTTCACCCGGCCATGATAGAGGTAGCCACCGCGGTCAAAGACCACGTCGGTCACGCCCGCTTTGACGGCCCGTTCAGCCACCAATTTGCCAATGCGCGTGGCCGCAGCCACGTCACCGCCTTTAGCAGACTTATCTTCCAGCGTAGACGCAGACGCGACTGTGACGCCGTTCACATCGTCGATCACTTGGGCCGATATGTTCTTGTCGCTGCGATGCACGGATAAGCGCGGACGCCCATTCGCGAATTTTTTGAGACGACGACGCACACGTGCGGCGCGCTTTTTCGTTTTGGTATGGGAGGAGACAGCCATTACTTCTTCTTCCCTTCTTTCTGACGGACATATTCGCCAACATACCGCACGCCTTTGCCCTTATAGGGCTCTGGCTTACGGAAGGAGCGGATTTCCGCTGCGACTTGTCCAACTTTTTGCTTATCAATACCTGAGACAATCACAGATGTTGGCTTAGGCGCCTCGATCTTGATGCCTTCCGGCGGTGTGTAATCAACGTCATGAGAGAAGCCGAGCTGCATGGAAAGGTCATTGCCTTTCATCTGCGCCCGATAACCCACGCCGCGAAGCTCCAACGCCTTCGTGAAGCCGTTTGTAACGCCTTCAATCATGTTCAGAACCATTGTGCGGGACATGCCCCACATAGCGCTGGCGTTCTTGACGAGTTTCCCTGTCCGCTCATCCGTGACGGGCGTGACAGAAAATTCATTATCTGCGATCGCGCCAGTCACCGCGTCAGGCAGCGTGAAAGACAATTCGCCTTTCGGGCCTTTGACAGTGATGACCTGGCCGGCTTGTGTCAGCGTGACACCAGACGGGATCGTGACGGGCTTTTTGCCGATACGTGACATAGTTCGCCCTTTCCTAAGAGACCTGGCAGAGGACTTCGCCGCCGACATTATTTTCGCGGGCAGCAGCGTCACTCATAACGCCTTTAGGCGTAGACAGGATAGCAATACCGAGGCCGTTACGGACCTGCGGGAGTGTTTTCACGCCGGAATAAACACGACGGCCGGGCTTAGAAATCCGCTTAATCTCACGGATAACCGCTTCGCCTTCGAAATATTTCAGCTCGATGTTAAAGACGCGGAAGCCGTTATCATCTTTGGCCTCGCTATAGCCGCGGATGAAACCTTCATCGGCCAGCACGTCCAGCACGCGACCGCGCAGATTAGACGCTGGCGTCGTAACAGATGTCCGGCCACGCATGATGGCGTTCCGGATGCGGGTCAGCATATCGCCGAGGGGATCGGAAAAAGACATGTCTTACCCTCCTTACCAGCTGGACTTTGTGAGGCCTGGGATCAAACCCTGGCTACCCAGCTCGCGCAGGGCGATCCGGCTCATTTTCATTTTGCGGTAGTAACCGCGCGGACGACCTGTGACCTGGCAGCGGTTACGGATGCGGGTCTCAGCTGAGTTACGCGGTAGGGCCGCCAGCTTAAGCTGGGCGGCAAAACGCTCCTCAACAGGAAGGTCTTTATTGCGTGCAATATCTTTCAGCAGGGCACGTTTGGCGGCATATTTTGCCACCATGCGCTGACGCTTCAGATTGCGTTCGACTGAACTGACTTTAGCCATTCAAATTCACTCCATTTGTGCGGACCTAAAAGCGGTCTGCTTCGCTTGCTGCGTTCACTTACTTCCGAAACGGGAAGTTCAGTGCGGCCAGCAATGCCTTTGCTTCTTCATCTGTTTTGGCGCTTGTCTGCACCACGATATCCATGCCGCGAGAGGCATCGGACTTGTCATAATCGATCTCTGGGAAGACCAGCAGGTCGTTCAGGCCCATGGCATAGTTACCATTGCCGTCGAAAGACTTGCCATTCAGGCCGCGGAAGTCACGCACGCGCGGCAAAGCCACGTTCGTCAGGCGGTCTAGGAATTCCCACATGCGGTCACGACGCAGCGTAACTTTAGCCCCGATCACCATGCCGTCGCGCAGCTTAAAGCCCGCGATAGATTTCTTGGCGACCGTTGGGACAGGCTTCTGACCGGCGATCAAGGACAGCTCTTCCAGAGCGGCTTCGACTTTTTTCTTGTCGGCCACGCCTTCGCCAAGACCCATGTTCAGGACGACTTTCTCGACCTTCGGTATCTGCAGCTCATTCGTGTAGCCAAACTGCTCTTTCAACGCACCGCGAACTTCGTCGCGGTAAACAGCGGCCAGACGGGGTTCGTATGGCTTAGACATCGATAACCTCCCCAGACTTGCGGGAGACGCGCACTTTTTGACCGTCTTTCAAGACTTTGAAACCAACGCGGGTTGGCACATTATCTTTCGGGTCAAGGTGAGCGACATTTGAAACATGAATTGGCGCCTCAAAGGTGCGGATACCCCCTTCTTGGTCCATTTGGCTCGGACGCACGTGACGCTTCACGACACGGACGCCTTCGACCACAACCCGGTCTTCAGACGGGATGACGCGAAGGACTTTGCCCTTCTTGCCTTTGTCACCACCAGCGATGACGACGACATAGTCGCCTTTTTTAATCTTAGCCGCCATGGTTAGAGGACCTCCGGCGCAAGGCTGACGATCTTCATGTGGTTCTTGGCGCGCAGTTCGCGAGGAACCGGGCCAAAGATCCGC
>CAWUKE010000170.1:0-4770 GCA_963922935.1 uncultured Alphaproteobacteria bacterium
CTTTTCCGTCCTGGCGTGAGCGTAGGTGCCCGGACCAGCTTTCGATAAAATTGACGAGCTGTTTGGCTGACCAAGCGCCGCCTGCGTCAAAACTTGGCGTCGGGAGTGTTGGAAACGGGCAGGCTGTGTTCTCTGCCGTGTAGCCTTGCATGGCTAATCTATTGCCGTCTGACCAATAGGGGTCCAGCAAAGCGTAAAGCGGATCAAGCGCCTCTGTTTGGATGGGGCCGTCGACGCGGCATAAATCATAGACATAAGCGCAGAAGAGCGCACCAGGCCGCGCAATTCGAGCGATCTCCGCCCAAAAGGGCTCGCCCGCAAACCAGTGCAGAGCCGTCGCAACATTTATCGCGTCGACCGCATTTTCGCCCAAACCGGACTGAGTGGCGGGTGCGACACGGTAGGTGATCCGCGCGTGAGGAACCGCCGCCTTGATTTGCGCAGGGTCTATATCCGTCGCCTCAACATGCTTGAAGTGGTTGGCGAGGGAGCGCGCGGCCTGTCCAGACCCTGTCGCAACATCTAGAACACGGTCATGGCCCGGACTATTCTGGGCGATCCATTCGAACAAGGCGTCGGGATAAGAGGGTCGCCCTTTGGCATAGGTATCGGCTTGTTGTCCAAATGTCGTCGCGTTGCTCATAGGGTTAGCCTATAAGCCAAACGATTGATGCGCCAGCGACGGCGCATCAATTCTCGACGGCGATTAGCTCGCGCTTTGGAGCAGGCTAAACATACCTGCGAGGGAGAGCGTCATGATGGACACGGTGATCCATCCTTTTGTCGGCCCATGTTCGTGTGGATTGGGCGACATGATTAGGTCCGATCCAAGCTGAACCGACCCGCGCCGAGACCCGCAATCACCAAGAGGCCACCAGCAATGGCAAGGTTCTTAAAGAAGAATAGAGATTGGACTGGATCGGCAAGGTTTGAGTGAAAGATCAGCGCTGTGAGGCCCGTAAAACCCGCGAGCAAGAATGCCGTGGCGCGGGCTTTCCATCCAACGATCAACATAAGACCGGCAATAACTTCAAACGCGATAACGAGCGGGAGGAGGCCACCCGGCAAGCCAACAGACTCCATATAGCCCGCGGTGCCTGCGTAGCCGGTGATTTTGGTGGCGCCCGCATAGGCGAACATACCCCCGAGCAGGATGCGGCCTGTGACAGGAGCAAACTCAGCGGTGAGCCTGTCCAAAGCGGCCAGGCCCGGGATACGCGATGTGAATGTTTTCGATGACGTTGGGTCGAGGGAAGTCATGATGGAGCCTTTCAAAATTTGATAGACCCCATCTAGTTGATGCTATTTATAACACGAAGATTGATTCTTGGCATTTTATCGTTGTGTAATTAGCAACATATTTTTAGGCCTCAACAGCTTCGCTCGGTGTTGTGACAGAAAGACGGATGCGTCCACCGGCAGCATCGATTTTGATCGTGTCGCCATCTTTGACCCGACCGCCGAGCAGTTCGCGTGCGAGCTCGTCCTGAACCTGCTTCTGGATCACGCGTTTGAGCGGCCGCGCACCATATGACGGGTCATAACCCTGCTCGCCAAGATGCTCCCGTGCGGCGTCCATCAAATTTAATGTGATTTGCTTGTATTGTAGCCAGCCTTGCAAACGACGCATCTGAATATCGACGATGGCGCCCATATGCTCGGGTTTGAGCCGTTCAAACAACAGAATTTCATCGACTCGGTTCAGGAATTCAGGCCGGAAATGCGCATTGACTTCCGCCATCACGCCGACTTTGGCTTTTTGCACGCTTTCTCCATCGCCGAGGTTCAGAAGATGCTGTGCGCCAATATTAGACGTCATTATGATCAGCGTATTTTTGAAATCCACGGTGCGGCCTTGGCCGTCGGTTAGGCGGCCTTCGTCCAAGACTTGCAGCAAAACGTTGAACACATCGGGATGCGCTTTCTCGATCTCGTCAAACAGCACGACTTGATAAGGACGCCGACGAACCGCTTCTGTCAAAGCGCCGCCCTCATCATAGCCCACATAGCCCGGTGGTGCGCCGATCAGTCGGCTAACACTATGCTTTTCCATAAATTCGGACATATCGATGCGGGTGATCGCCTCGTCCGTTTCGAACAGAAATTCAGCCAGCGCCTTTGTCAGTTCCGTCTTCCCAACCCCTGTCGGGCCGAGGAACATAAAGCTGCCAATCGGGCGCTGTGGATCGCGCAGGCCTGCGCGGGCGCGCCGGACTGCATCTGAAACGGCTTCAATTGCGCTCTCTTGACCGATGACGCGTGCGCCAAGAATGGTTTCCATTTCAATCAGCTTTTCGCGCTCCCCTTCGAGCATCTTCTCAACCGGGATACCGGTCCAGCGCGATACGACTGTCGCGATAATGTCCGGCGTAACGGTTTCACTGTCAGAGGCGGCGCCATCGTCGCGCGCTTCGAGTGTTGCCATTTGGGTTTCCAAGGCGGGGATGTCGACATGCTGCAATCGACCTGCCGCTTCATAGTCGCCACGGCGAACGGCATCGTCCAACTCAAAGCGGGCGCGCTCTAGCTGCTCTTTCACATCTGTCGCGCTAGCAAGTTTGCTCTTTTCGGCTTCCCAATCTGCCGTCATTTCGGCGCTTTGGGCCTCGAGCACTTCAATCTCTTCCAAGCGCTTTTCCAGGCGCTCTTTGGACGCGTCGTCTTTTTCCTGCTTTAGCGCTTCGACCTCGATTTTCATCTGCACGATCTTGCGGTCGACTTGGTCAAGGGCCTCAGGCTTGCTGTCCACCTGCATACGCAAGCGGGACGCCGCTTCATCCATCAGATCGATGGCTTTGTCGGGTAGGAAACGATCCGTGATGTAACGATCCGCCAGGCGGGCAGCGCTTACAATCGCAGCGTCAGAAATCCGAATGCCGTGATGGACTTCGTACTTTTCTTTCAGGCCGCGCAGGATTGAAACAGTATCTTCCACTGTTGGTTCGGTCACAAACACGGTGAGGAACCGTCGCGACAGCGCTGCATCTTTTTCCAAATATTTGCGATATTCATCCAGTGTGGTGGCGCCGATACAATGCAGCTCGCCCCGCGCGAGGGCGGGCTTTAACAGGTTGGCCGCATCCATCGCGCCGTCTGTCTTACCCGCACCGACAAGCTGGTGGATTTCATCAATGAATAGAATGATCTGGCCATTTGCCGCTTCAATTTCCTTCAAGACCGCTTTCAGCCGCTCTTCAAATTCGCCGCGATATTTCGCGCCAGCCACGAGCGCGCCGAGGTCAAGCGCGAGCAAGCGCTTGCCACGAATAGACTCGGGCACATCGCCAGAGACGATGCGGTTAGCGAGGCCTTCGGCGATGGCCGTTTTGCCCACGCCGGGTTCACCGATCAGCAATGGATTGTTCTTCCCACGACGAGATAGCACCTGGATTGTGCGACGAATTTCTTCGTCCCGCCCAATTACAGGATCGAGCTTCCCGTCACGCGACGCTTGGGTCAGGTCGCGCGCATATTTTGACAGAGCTTCATATTGATCTTCGGCGGTATCGCTCATGACGGGATCATCTTGGCGGATGGATTTGATGGCTTCTGTCAAGCGCGTTGTATCAAGGCCGGACGTCTGCATGGCGCTTTGTAGGTCTGAATCAGCACCCAGCGCTGTCGCTAGTAAGAGACGCTCCAGCGTGACAAAGGCATCGCCCGCTTTTTTGGCCGCCTTCTCAGCATTGGCGAAAATCTTAGCAGTAGCCTGCGCCAGGCTCAGTCCGCTACCGCCTTGCACTTTAGGCAGTTTCGCAAGCGTCGCTTCGACCGCTTGGCGAAGCGTGTCCGGCGAAGTCCCCGCCATTTGCACGAGTTTCGCCGGCAAGCCGCCGTCTTCGCTGAGCAAAGCCAGCATAAGGTGGCCTGGCACCAATTGTTGATGGTCGCGCGTCACAGCCTCGCTTTGGGCCTGTTGAATAACGCTCCGCGCGCGTTGGGTGTAGGCTTGGATATCCACGGCCGATCACTCCTTCACTTCAAATCAGGATGGGCTGTTGCAAAAGCGCAAAAGCCGTTCTCCTCTTTGAAATGGGAATGCGGTCCTAAGGTTCAAGCGGTCTTGCGCAAATTTAAGCGCAAAAGATCGTTGCAAAGGTTTTGTAAGCGAGGGCGCTTTGGCCTTATTCGGCGGCGACAGTCTCGGCTTCGCCTTCATCTTTGCGGCGCGGCGCAGCACGACGGCGGCGTTTTGGCTTCTCGTCGTCAGACTTATCTTCTGACGTGGCCTCACTGTCTGCATCGTCGTTAGAGCTGGAGGTCTCAGGGCGGGTTTCGTCCTGATCACGGCGGCTACGACGGGATCGACGCGGGCGACGCTCGCCTTCCTCTTCTGGGTCTTCGCCGCGTTCGGCACGCTCTGCACGGCGGGCTTCGCGTTCGGCTTCACGCGCTTCGCGTTCGGCCTCTTTCGCAGCTTCGCGGGCCTCGCGTTCGGCTTCCTGCTGGTTAGCCAGGCGCAGATAGTGTTCTGCGTGTTGACGCAGGCTTTCCGCTTTTACGCGGTGACCGGATGTTTTCGCATCACGGGCGAGTTGCGTATATTTTTCATAGATGGTGGCCGCATTGCCCCGGACTTTCACGTCCGGGCCGTTTGATTCCATCGACCGATTTGAATTGTTCCGGTTATTATTATTCCGGTTTCTTCCACGCTGGCGCTTCATGATGCTTGCCTTGAAGATGACGTCGCTAAATACAGACGCACTTTGGTGACAGGCTCAGTGAGATCGTCGAAAGTGGGTCAGCAGATGCAGGGACGGTGCGATGATA
>CAWUKE010000171.1:0-4713 GCA_963922935.1 uncultured Alphaproteobacteria bacterium
CCCTGGGTGGGGGTGACGGGAATACACCATCAGTGGCGAGCGGTTCAGCGCTCGCGTCAAATCAAACGAGCCTTCTCCAGACGTCCGGAGCGATTAGCCCATGAGTAACAATACAAATAACAGAACAATCGGATCGGGCCCGCAAACTGTGAGCGGTCCGTCTGTCTTTGGCGGCTCATCAGACTTTTCGGCAGGCGAAGACACAACGAAACAGCGTTATCCGATTTTTCGTTCCATCGTTTTCTCAATACTCGCCCTTGTCGGGATCGGCCTGATTGCGGGCATCGTCATTGCGATGAACCAGGAAGAGGAAGAGCAACGCCGTCCCTTTACGCCGCTGGGTGTTCAGGCCGATTATGCGCGCAAAGATACAGTCTTGCTGTCGGTTGATACGCAAGGCGAAGCGCGCCCCCGGACAGAAATCGAACTGGTGCCACAGGTCGGCGGCAAGATCGTTTATGTTTCGCCAAACTTCCTCGAAGGCGGGATTTTTAAGCGCGGTGAAACGCTCGTCCGGATCGACCCGGCGGATTATGAAGTGGCCGTGATCCGCGCCGAAGCGCAAGTCGCGCAGGCTGAGCAGGTGCTGGCCCGCGAAATTGCCGAAGGCGAAGTCGCCCGGCAGGATTATGCTGAACTCGGTCGTGGGGAGCCTAGCCCGCTAGCCCTGCGTCTGCCCCAACGCCAACAAGCCGAAGCGGCGCTAACAGCGGCGCGCGCGGATTTGGAAAACGCCAAGCTACAGCTGACACGCACGTCCGTGGTCGCGCCATTTTCAGGCCGTGTCCGGACAAAAACCTCTGACGTGGGTCAGTTCGTGACCCCTGGCGCGCGCTTGGGTCAGATATTCTCGACAGACATTGTCGAGGTTCGCTTGCCGCTCACAGATGAGGACTTGTCCAAGCTCGATCTGCCTTTGGCCTATGTGGCGGAAAGCAAAGAGGCTGCGCCGCTCGTGACGCTGTCGACTGTGATCGGCGGGCAATATCAGGAATGGCAAGCCCGCATTATGCGCACAGACGCCGCCTATGATCGGCAAACCCGCGCTTTGTTTGCCATTGCAGAAGTCCAAGACCCTTATGGCGAGGGCGCGTCGCAAAATGGCGTGCCGCTGGCGCCCGGTCTGTTCGTTGACGCGGCTGTCACAGGCCGCCGTCTTGAAAATGTGATTGTTATTCCACGCGATGGTCTGCGGGTCGGTGACGAGGTCTATATCGTTGACGATAAAGGCAAGGCCGAAATTCGCAGCGTATCGGTCATCGACACGAATTCTAGCCGGGCTGTGCTGCGTGCAGGCGTCGAGTCTGGCGAATTAGTCGTCCTTTCTCCTATGGAGCGTTCGCGCGTGTCGCTGCCGCTCAAAGTGCTGGACGTCAATGACCCGACAAATGTGCTGGTCGAACCCGAAGAGCCGGAATGGATGCGTCGTCAACGTGAAGGCGGCGGAAACGGCGAGCGCGGGCAGGGGCGACGCGGTGACGCGGACACACAAACGTCAGATGACGAGAGTGGCGAAGGCGATAATAACCAAAGCGCCGACGCCGGAGGATCTTCAGAATGAGAGCGCTGATCACCTATTTCGTCCGCAACCCTGTTGCGGCCAACCTGATAATGTTCCTGATGATCGTCGGGGGCATTTTCGGTTATTTTAATCTGCAGCGGGAATTCATTCCGCAAACGACGATTAACGGCATGACCGCCAGTATTTCCTGGCCTGGCGCCAGCCCGCGCGATGTTGAACAGCAAATCACCGTCCGCCTGGAAGAGGTCGTCGATGGGCTCGACGGGATCGACTATGTCGAGGGCAATGCCCGCGAAGGCAATGGCTACATCAACATCCGCACCAAGATTAACGCAGATTATGAAAAGCTGCTGGACGAGGTGAAAGCCCGCGTTGACAGTATTCAAAACCTGCCGCCTGATGCGTTCCGCCCGCAAGTGAGCCGCTGGGAAGCACGCGCCGACATCATGTATCTGGCGCTTTATGGCGATATGGATCGCCTGACGCTGCAAAGAGAAGCGACAGAACTGCGCCGGAAGCTAACGCAGCTCCCGGGTCTGCAACTCGCTGAGCAGATTTCCAAAATCCCAGAGCAAGTCACGATTGAAATCAGCGAAGATGCGCTGTTGCGGTATGGCATGACTTTTAATGAGGTCGCGCAAGCGATCTCTAGCAGCTCTCTCGATCTGTCAGCGGGCACAGTCGAAACAACCGGCGGTAACCTGCAGCTTCGCGCGCGGTCGCTGGCCAACTCAGCCGACGAGTTTGAAGACATTATTGTCCGTCAAACCCAAGAGGGCGGCACGGTTCGTGTCCGCGATATTGCGACCGTCATTGACGGCTTTGCGACTGATAAATTTGACGCCAAGTTCAATGGTGAAACGACAGCGATTTTCCGCGTTCTCTCGCCAGATAAAATGAATATCACAGAATCCGGCGAAGCGATCCGTCAGTTTGAAAAAGACATTGCGGACAGTTTGCCGCCGGATCTGAGCTTTCAAATCTGGTTTGACGGGTCGGTCATGTTTGACTCCCGGATGGAACTCATCGGGAGCAATGCCATTTCCGGCATGATCCTTGTTCTGATCGTTCTGATCCTCTTCCTGCGCCCGAAAGTGGCGATCTGGGTGACGATCGGGATTGGCGCCGCCTTTATGGGCGCGATCGCGATTGCGCCGTTCATTGGCATTACCCTGAATATGATCAGCCTGTTCGCCTTCCTGCTTGTGATTGGGATCGTGGTCGATGACGCCATTGTGGTCGGCGAATCCATTCACCTGCACAGTGAAAACGGGATTGAAAATGAACGCGCTGCGATTGGCGGGGCCTATATGGTGGCCAAGCCGGTCTTCTTTGCGGTGATCACGACGATCATCATGTTCCTGCCCTTCCTCTTTATGAGTGGGCCGATCCAGGCGATCTTTAGTCAGATCAGCTTGGTCGTTGTTGCGGTACTGGTCTTCTCCCTGATTGAAGCCTTCTTCATTCTGCCCGCTCACTTGCGTCATCTGAAGCATGTAGAGCCGAGCTCGAACAAATTGCTACGTCTGCAAAATACGATTGCGGAAAGCTTGGTCTCTTTCGCAAAGAACCAATTCCGTCCGTTTGTGGCCATGCTCATTCGCTGGCGTTATGTGACGCTGGCGACCTTCATTGGTATGCTCGGCATGGCCTTCGCCTTCCTCGTCTCCGGGATCGCGCCGACGGCGTTTATCCCAGAAGTCGAAGGCGACATGGTCAGCGTCAATGCGCGCTTCCCGGAAGGCACGACCTTTGAGCGCATCAATCAGGCCCGCGCCCAAGTCGATCAGGGGATTGAGCGTCTGAATGCCAATGCTGTGGCTGATTTTGGGATTGAAGGCCCGATTATCGACAAGCCCGGGACGATTGCCGAAGGCCGTGGTGTTGAAGCCTATCTGGGCCTTGCCGCCACAGATGAGCGTCGTCGCATCAGCACCAAAGATATTGCCGATAAGCTGGAAGAATATGTCGGGCCGATCCCGGATGCCTTCCGCGTGCAATATGGCTTTACCGAAGGGGGCTCTGGTCAGGGCGGTGGGCTTTACTACGCCATCGCCGCCGCGAATGAAGCGGACCTGACGGCCGCCGTTCTCGATCTGAAAGAACATATTGAAAGCTATCCCGACGTGCCGCGCGCCTGGGACAGCTTGGAAAGTTCGGCTAGCGAAATCCGCTTCACAATGAAACCGGGCGCCGAGACGCTGGGCATCACCTTGCAGAGCGTCACCCAACAAGTGCGCCAGGCCTTCTACGGTCTCGAAGTGCAGCGTTTGCCCCGTAACGGCGAGGATGTCCGCGTCATGCTTCGCTACCCGGAAGCCGCGCGGGAGAGCTATGACAGCTTGAATAATCTGCGTATCCGCGCTGCGAACGGTGTCGAAGTTCCGCTTTACTCTGTCGCGGAAGTGGAGATCGCAGAAGGCGTTAGCGGCATTAGCCGTCGCGATCGTCAGCGCGTTGAATATACGGGCGGACGTATTCGGGGTGAGCGCTCTCGTATCGCGGAAATCAAAGAAGATATTGATGCGAACTTCTTCCCGCAGTGGGAATTGCGTCACCCGCGCGCCAGCCGCGTCTCGGTCGGTGAAGACGAGATTGAAGGCACCTTTATTCGTGAATTGAATGTCAGCCTGATTGCAATTTTGCTCTCAACCTACATTCTTCTGGCGATTGCTTTCCGGTCTTATGCGCAACCCCTACTAATCCTGATTGCTCTGCCCTTTGCTTGGGTGGGGATGATCTTCGGGAATTTGGTCACGGGCGTTGAGTTTGGGATGTTCTCTATCTTCGGGTTCCTGGCCGCGACCGGGGTGGCGATGAACGATAACCTCGTCCTGATCGATTATGTCAATCGATTGCGGGCCAAGGGCGTTGGTGCTTATCAGGCCATGCTGGATGCCTGTGTTGCGCGTTTCCGGCCGATCCTGCTGACGTCTGTGACGACGTTCGTGGGCCTGATCCCGATCCTGTTCGAGACTAGCCCACAGGCGGAATTCTTAAAGCCGATGGTTGTCGCGCTCGCATTCGGGGTGTTGTTTGACTTCTTCCTGACATTGATGCTCGTGCCGGCCATGTACGGGATTGGTGTTGACATTAGTCGCTTCTTCCGCGGTCTTTGGAACGGCACGAAGCTGCCGGGCTTTGGCTCTCGCTATGATCCGGAACTGGCCATGGCGCTCAATGACTTTGAG
>CAWUKE010000172.1:0-4694 GCA_963922935.1 uncultured Alphaproteobacteria bacterium
CGACCCCGCCCATTTCGGCCATTTGTCGGATCGCATCCAAGCTGGTGCCTTGATAATCTTCGACAATGCGGGCTTCGGCCATTTGAGCGAGA
The DNA here is from genome assembly GCA_963922935.1 of uncultured Alphaproteobacteria bacterium. Lineage (GTDB taxonomy): Bacteria > Pseudomonadota > Alphaproteobacteria > Caulobacterales > Maricaulaceae > Litorimonas. Next base: position 93 of record CAWUKE010000172.1, read on the forward strand.
TCCCTCACGGCGAGGCCGAGGCGATGACGCGTGCCGAGCGCGAGAATATTGCGCCCTTTGAGTTCGTCCAGCGTGACAGGCTCCGTCGCGTCACCCAGCGGATCATCGGGGGCGACACAGACATAAAGATGTTCCGTGCAGAGAGGCAGCGACGTCATATCGGGGTGATCAGACGGCGTTGAGATAATGGCGTCCAGTCGCCCATCGGCGAGACCATCCTGTAGGTCTAATGTGGCATCTTCAAAAATCGCGATTCGTAGCGAAGGGAATTGTTCGTGTAATTCCCGCAGCACAGGCGGGAAAAGATAGGGGCCAATGCTGGGTAGCGTCCCTAAGCGGACTTGCCCTTCCAGCGTATCGCCGGACTCGCGCGCCGCCGTGCGAAAAAGCTCCATATCGCGAAGGATCGTCCGCGCCCGCCCGACCAGTTCCGCGCCAATCGGTGTCAGGGGTGCCCCCCGCCGTCCCCGCTCGATCAAGGTCACGCCCAACACGCCTTCCATATCCTGCACTTGGGCCGACAGGCTCGGCTGAGAGACAGCGACACGACGGGCCGCCGCGGAGAAAGAACCGGTCTCGGCAATGGCGACGAGATATTGCAGCTGTCGGAGGGTGGGCTTCATGCAGGTCTATAGATATTAATTATGGCTTCTGAAAGTTCAGTTTGTTTTATCTATACGCAAACGAACCCTCTAGGGTTCAATTGGGAGAGTTCAATTGAGGGGGTTCAATCCGGAGGGTCGATCAGCGCTCTTTGAAGCGAGACGTAACACTTAAGTGAAAAAGCGCTTGAGGGCTGGTAGTGAGAGAGAGACTTGAACTCTCGACCTCAGGATTATGAGTCCTGCGCTCTAACCAGCTGAGCTACCTCACCACGAGCCGCTCAAGCGAGCGCGCGATATAGTCAGGGGAGGCGAAACGAGCAAGCCCTGTTTGCGGTTCGGGCTGCGGGTTTTCAAACCCCGCTCTGACGCCCGATTTAAAGGAAAAGCAGGACCGGGTCTTCCAACCTTGTTTTCAAGTCTTGGATCATCGCGGCGGCGTCATAGCCGTCAATCACGCGATGATCAGCAGACACGCTGAAATTCATGACTTGGCGTTCGACGACCTCTCCGTCCCGTAGCTCTAATTTTGAGCGGATTTTATTCGGGCCGAAGATGGCGACTTCGGGCTTGTTGACGACCGGCGTGGTGACGATGCCACCCAATGGTCCGAGGGAGGTGAGCGTGGTCGTCGCGCCTTGGAAATCGCTTGGGCTGAGCTTATTCTCCCGCGCGCCATTGGCGAGGCGGGCGATCTCGGCGGCCATCTCCCAGACAGTCAATGTTTGCGCTTTTTGGATGACGGGAACGACCAGGCCTGTATCCGTTTGCGTCGCGAGGCCGAGATTGAGGTCCGCAAACTGGCTGATAAAGCCCCCGGGCTGTCCGTCTGTGCCGTCGCGGTAATGGGCGTTGAATTGCGGCCAGTCCTGGAGCGTCGCCGCGAGCGCGCGGATGATGAAGGGCAGCACCGTCAGCTTCGGCTTGTCCTCTGACGATTTGGCATTGGCGCGCTTCCGAAACGCTTCCAGCTCGGTCACGTCAATTTCATCGACATAGGTGAAGTGGGCAATCGTCCGCTTGGACGCTTCCATACTTTGCGCGATTTTTCGGCGTAGGCCGATAACCTTGATGCGCGTTTCGCCTTCAATGGGCAGGAGGGCGGTTTCGAGCCGGTCCAGATCGGCGTGGGTGACATTGCCCTCGGCCCCTGTAGGCGTGGCGGCAGACAGATCGAGACCGGCGTCACGCGCGCGTTTGCGGACGGCGGGGCTGGCGAGGACTTTGCCGCTCTTGTCTTGCCTGTCATCCCGGACGGAGCGACGCGACGATCCGGGACCTGAAGGCGATTCAGGCTTTGTCTGTTCTGACACAGCTTTGGGTCCCGGCTCGGCTCTCGCCGCTGGCTCGTTTGGCCGGGATGACAGAGACGCGTCACCCTCCACCGCGAACTTCACCAACACCGCCCCAACCGCAACCGTGTCGCCTTCTTCGCCCGCAACCTCGGTGACAGTCCCCGCCACAGGGCTGGTCAGTTCGATCGTCGCCTTGTCCGTCATGGCGTCGGCGAGCGGATCGTCTTCGTCGACCACATCACCCACCGCGACATGCCACGCCGTAATCTCGGCTTCGACGACACCTTCGCCAATGTCGGGGAGTTTGAAGTCGTAGGTGCCCAACCCACTGTCATCCCGGACGCCGCTAGGCGATCCGGGACCTGACGTTATAGCATCCTCGGCAGCGTTTTTGCCTTCCGTTAGGTCCCGGCTCTGTGCTTCGCTTGGCCGGGATGACAGATCGGTGGCGCCTTCGTCAGCGTCCGTCTCAAACACAACAAGGTCCGCGCCGACAGCGACCATCTCGCCCTCTTCGCAAGCGACTTGCGTGATGACGCCATCGACCGGACTGGTGAGTTCGATCGTGGCCTTGTCCGTCATGGCGTCCGCGAGGGGTTGGTCTTCTTCGACCGTATCACCCACAGCAACATGCCAGGCCGTGATCTCGGCCTCGACGACGCCTTCGCCAATGTCTGGGAGTTTGAAGCGGTATGTGCCCATCAGGCGGCTTTCATCACCGCTTCGACCGCGGCTGTCACGCGTTTTTGGCCGGGGAAATAGGCCCATTCCTGGGCGTGGGGGTAGGGTGTGTCCCAGCCGGTGACGCGCTGGATCGGCGCTTCCAGATGATAGAAACAACGTTCCTGCACTTGCGCCATTAATTCGGCGCCAAAGCCGGATGTCCGCGTCGCTTCGTGTAAGATCACACAGCGCCCTGTTTTCTTCACGCTGGTTTCAATCGCGTCCAGATCCAGCGGGACCAGCGAGCGTAGATCGATAATATCCGCGTCAATGCCGAGCAGGTCCGCCACCGCTTCGGCCACCCAGACCATCGTGCCATAAGCAATCATGGTCAGCTGTGCGCCTTCGCGCAGGTGCCGGGCTTTGCCCAGTGGGACGGTATAATGCCCGCTCGGTACGTCGCCGAGTTCGTGACCTTTCCAGGACTTAGACGGCGTGGTGTGGTCGCCGTAAAAAGGCCCATTATAAAGGCGCTTCGGTTCCAAGAAGAGGACTGGATCGTCGCTTTCAATCGCACTGATGAGCAGGCCTTTGGCGTCATACGGATTGGACGGGATAATCGTCTTCAGGCCGGCAATATGGGTGAAGAGGGCTTCAGGCGATTGGCTGTGTGTTGGGCCGCCAAAAATGCCGCCGCCCACGGGCGTGCGGATCGTCAGGGGGCAGGTAAAGTCGCCGTTTGAGCGATAGCGTAGGCGCGCAGCCTCACTCGCGATCTGGTCATAGCCCGGATAGATATAATCCGCGAACTGGATTTCGGCGACCGGGCGCAGGCCATTGGCCGCCATCCCAATCGCAATCCCAACGATACCGCCTTCAGAGATCGGCGTATCGAAGCAGCGATGCAGACCATGCGTTTCCTGCAGGCCCGCCGTGCAGCGAAACACGCCGCCAAAATAGCCGACATCTTCGCCAAAAGTCAGCACAGAAGGGTCCTGGCTCATCTTGACATCCATCGCGTCCCGGATGGCTTCGATCATAGACATTTGCGGCACAGCTATGCTCCTTGAGTTGCCAGCCGCCACGCCCGAGGCGCGGCGGTTCCTGCGCTGCCCGGCATTGATAATGCCGTGCTGGCCTGCGGCCACCGCTTCGTCACATCCATCGCGTCGCGGATGGCTTCGATCATGCTCATCTGCGGCATTATCCAAGCTCCCGTTTAAACAGTTCGCGTTGCTCCAGAAGCAGCTCCGGCGGATCGGCGTAAACGTCATCGAACATGGTGAAATAGTCGAGCTGTGGACCGCTTTCGACGGTGCCGAGGCTTTCCGCCTTTTTATAGGTCTCGCGCACGAACAGCTTAGCCTCTTTTTCGTAAGCCTCGTGCTGTTCATCATCCCATTCGCCAATATGGATGAGGTGGACTTTGAGGCGGTCAATCGGATCGCCAAAGGGCCAGACTTCACTCTCATTCGCCGGGCGATATTTGGACGGATCGTCAGAGGTGGAGTGGCCTTCCGCGCGGTAGGTGAAATGCTCAATGACAGTCGCGCCGCCGCCCTGACGCGCGCGCTCTGCTGCCCAGGCTGTGGCGGCATAAACGGCCAGCGCGTCATTGCCGTCCACGCGCAAAGTCGCGAGGCCATAGCCCGTCCCGCGCGCGGCAAAGCTCTCGCCTTCGCCCATGGCAATGCCCTGGAAGCTGGAAATGGCCCACTGATTATTCACGACATTGATGATGACGGGCGCGCGGTAGGTCGACGCAAAATTGAGCGCATAGTGGAAATCGCCCTCGGCCGTGGCGCCTTCGCCGGTAAAGGCCGAGGCAATGCCGTCTTCATTCTTATAGGCTTCGGCCATGCCCCACCCGACCGCTTGGATCAGTTGCGTGCCGAGATTGCCAGAGATGGAAAAGAAGCCGTGCTTTTTAAAGCTGTAAAGAACCGGAATGTTTTTGCCCTCCAGCGGGTCCTCAGAGTTTGACAGGCACTGGTTCATCATTTCCAGCATGCTTGCTCCGCGCGCGATCAGAATGCCTTGCT
>CAWUKE010000173.1:0-4687 GCA_963922935.1 uncultured Alphaproteobacteria bacterium
GCCTTGCAGCTGAATGAAACACGGGCGCGGGTCGAACGCTTAAAAGCGGAACGTGATGGGGCGACGAATATCGCATTTCCGCCAGACCTGATGGAAGCCGCCGACCTTGAGCCTCAAATACAGCGCGCCGTCTCTGGACAGAAGGACTTGTTTGTCGCGCGCCGTGAAGCCTTACGCGGCAATGTCGCGCAATTGGAAGATCGCATCCGCCAAGCAGAGGATCAGATTACAGGCCTAGGAGCATTAATGCAGGCCAGCCAGGATCAGCTGAAAAAGCTGGATCAGGAGCGTGTTGCTAAACAGGAACTCGTTGATGCCGGTTACCTCGCTAAACCTGCCGTCTTTGCGTTGGAGCGTGAACAGCTGCGCTTGCAAGGGGAGAACGAGAATCGTCAGAGTGAAATGGATCGTCTGCGCGCGCAGATCAGCGAAACACGGACACAGATCGAGCAACTTGAGCGTGATCGCCAGGCCGAAATTTTGAGCGAGCTACGACAGGCCGAAGCCGATTTTTCAGGTCTGCGAGAACAGTTTATCGCCCAACAGGTGAAGGCGGATCGGATCACGATTACGGCGCCGGTTTCGGGCACCGTGCATAATCTGGCGATCACCACACCGGGCGGCGTGATCCAACCGGGTATGGACCTGATGCAGATTATACCGTCTGACGCCGATCTGGTTGTCCTGACGCAGGTCAACCCGCAGGACGTGGATCAAATCTTCATCGGTCAAGACGCGCGCGTCCGTTTGTCCGCGTTCAACACACGTACGACGCCGGAATTATTTGCGACGGTCACACGCGTTGCGCCAGATCGTCTTGTCGATCCGCTGACGGGTTTTCCCTACTATGAGGTTGAGGTGGCCATTCCCCCAGAGCAGATGGCGCGGTTGGAGAATGACCAAAATCTTATTCCCGGCATGCCAGCGGAAAGCTTCATGCAAACAGAAAGCCGGACGGTGTTGAATTACCTGCTTAAACCCGCGCTCGATGCGATGACGCGGGCCGGCCGCGAAGAGTGACCCATACACTGTTTCACGTGAAACACTCGGAAAATTGGAATGACCCGTCGCTGCTCAAAATGTTTCACGTGAAACTTTTCAATGGCCAGCTCGGGCACGCGCAAGGGCCAAAACGTCAGCAGGGGATTGTCCCCTTTCGCGCAGACTTTTGATCGTCTGACTGCCCTTACGTTTACTCATTTTTTTGCCATCCGCTTCCATGATTAAGCCGTGGTGGTGGTAGTTTGGCACCGGCCAGCCCATCAGAGTTTGAATCAGAACATGAATAGGCGTCTGGTCCGCAAGGTCTTGCCCGCGCACGACATCGGTAATCCCTTGTAGCGCGTCGTCATGCGTGACGGCGATGTGGTAGCTGGTGCCAATATCGCGGCGGGCCAGCGTGGGATCGGGCAACGTGCTGGGGTCGAATTTTGTTGTTTGATTATTGTCTAAGTAGACGAGTGTTGAAAGGTCCTTCGTGGCCTTTTCAATATTCAGCTTTACGGTCGGCGGGCGAGAGCGGTCTGCCTCGCCTGTTCTGGTCGTGAAGTCTTCATAGGTTAAACCGCGCGCTCTAAGGCTTGCTACGACCTGTTGGTAATCGGCTAAATGCGCGCTCTGCACCCGCACAGGCTCGGGCCAATCAAAGCCAAGCCAGCGCAAATCTTCATAGATGGCGGCGTTAAACTCCGGCCTGGAGCGCGTGTGATCGATGTCTTCAATCCGCAAAAGGCACGGACCAAAATCGAACGCTCGCGCAGCCGCATAGGCATGACCGAGATGGAGTAGCCCGGTCGGCGAGGGGGCGAACCGAGTGAGGCGACCGGCTGGACGGCTCATGAGATGCTATGAAAAATCTGATGATTCGTTGCGTCTTGATCTTTTTCTAAAAGGTATTGTTCGTCTTCAGGATAGTATTTTGCACGATTTGGGTCTTTGCCAGCAAAGACTTTTACCGCATCGATATCGCGCCAGATCGTTACAAGGAGAAAATGCGAAACCTCGCCTTCGTCCCGCCTTGAAAAGTAAAAATGCATCAGACCATCAATGCGTTGATAATCCGGCGCGGCCCGCTCACGCATAAAGGCCTCGTATGCATCACCATCCTTACGGTGTGTTCGACCCCGCCAAGTGCGCAAAATTTGACAGCTATCATTCACCGCCGCGTAATGCTCCCTAATATTCCGCGCACGGCGCTACGCATGGCGCGGCGGGCCATGAGGCGGCCTTCGCGTTTGATCTCCCGGACAATGGCGCTGTCTTTTTTGCGGGTGGTACGACGACGGGTCGATGTCTTTTTCTTCGCTGCAGCCGCCTTGGCACGTTCTTCGCGTTTGGCTTCGGCCTCTTCGGCTTTGGCGCGCTTTTCAGCGAGGGCTTCCAGCTTTTCGTAGGCGCTCTCGCGGTCAATGTCCTCATCATATTTCGTGCCAACGGGGCTGGCCGCTTGAACAGCTTTGCGCTCGGTTTTTGTTGCGGGGCCGAGGCGGGAAGCGGGCGGGCGGATCAATGTCCGTCCCACAATGCCGGGCGCGCCGCGATCATCCAGCAGGCTGACCAAGGCTTCGCCGACGCCTAGATCGGTGATCACTTCCTCTGTGTCGAATGCAGGGTTAACGCGGAAGGAGGTCGCGGCCGCGCGGACAGCTTTTTGCTCTTTGGGCGTGTAAGCGCGCAGGGCGTGCTGGATACGATTGCCGAGCTGACCGAGAACGCTGTCCGGAATATCCATCGGGTTCTGCGTGACGAAGTAAATGCCAACCCCTTTGGAACGGATCAGGCGCGCCACTTGTTCGATCTTGTCGATCAGCGGCTTCGGCGCGTCTTCAAACAAGAGATGCGCTTCATCGAAGAAGAAGACCATCTTCGGCTTATCCGGGTTGCCGACTTCGGGCAGTTCTTCAAAGAGTTCAGACAGCAGCCAGAGCAGGAATGTGGAATAAAGGGCCGGGCTGTTGATCAGCTCGTCGGCGGCGAGGATGTTGATGACGCCACTGCCGTCTTCGACTTTCATAATGTCGGCCAGTTCGAGCGCCGGTTCGCCAAAGAATTCATCGGCGCCAGCCCGTTCGAGTTTGAGGAGGTTTCGCCGGATCGCTGCGACCGACTGGCTGGTGACATTGCCATATTCGCGGCTAACCTCTTCGCGGTCATCGGCGAGTTGATTGAGCAGTGCGTTGAGATCTTTGAGATCGAGCAGCAGCAGCCCGTTGTCGTCCGCATATTCAAAGGCGATCGTCATGATGCCTTCTTGCGTATCTGTCAGACCCATCAGGCGGGACAAAAGCGTTGGCCCCATTTCGGAAATGGTAGTCCGCACCGGATGGCCTTGGCGGCCATAAAGATCCCAGAAAACGGTCGGGAAAGCGCGATATTCATAGCCTTCTAGGCCAATCTTATTGGCGCGGCTGATCAGCTTGTCGTGCAGTTTGTGATCTTCTGATCCACTCTGGCTGATCCCGGACAAATCGCCTTTTACGTCGGCCGCAAAGACAGGCACGCCATTGGCGGAAAAGCCTTCCGTGAGAATTTGCAGCGTGACGGTTTTGCCTGTGCCGGTCGCCCCTGCCACCAGCCCGTGGCGGTTGGCCTTATCGAGCAAGAGTTCTTGCCGCGTGCCGTCTGTGTCCGTGCCGATGAAAATCGAAGCGCTCATTTTCGTCTCTTTTTATCTTGGAGGTTGACTTTCCTTACGGCCCGATATGGTTGGTGATCAGTAATGGCAAGGCTTTCAACGCCACTGAACCTTTCAGGGGGTCTAAACAAAAGCTATCGCCGCGTTCACTTTTTTATCTTAAGCGAGGACCATGACTGATAAAAATTCCAGCGATAATGGCTCGGCTCAATCCATAACGGGGGATAGGACGGTCCGCACAGCATTGCTTGTGATTGCCGCGATCGCCGTGTTTTGGACGCTCTATGTCACGCGTCACCTCGTTGCGCCGTTCGCGTTGGCTGTCTTTTTCTGGCTGACGATTGATGCCTTTGCGCGTTGGATTGATGGCTTGTCAAAGCGCATACCCTACTGGCTTGCTCTGACGGTTGCCGTTCTGGTGACGATTGGCGCGCTCAGTGGTTTGATCGTCGTTGTCGCCGATACGGTCAACGATATCGTCGATCAGTCGCCAAAATATGGCGTGCGGATCGCGGAGCTTTTTAATTGGGTTGGAAGTGTAACAGGCCAAGATGTGTCATTCGCCGCGCTGAATGAAAGGTTTGCTCTGACGTCCCGGCTCAATGGTGTGATTGGGGGTTTTGCCAGCACCATTCAAGGCGTGCTGAGCGATTTCATGCTGATTGCGATTTATGTGGTCTTTCTATTCGTGGCCCAAGCGAACTTTCCGACGAAGATGGACAATCTTTTCCCGGATGAAATGCGCCGGGCCCGCGCCCGTCATGTCGGCACATCGATCCGTGCGTCCATCGAAAAATATATATCCGTGCAAACGCTCATCAGCCTGATCCAAACCGTGATCAGCTATATTGCGATGGTGGCTTTGGGACTCGACAATGCGCTGTTTTGGGCCTTGGTGATCTTTATTCTGAACTACATTCCGATTGTTGGCGGCTTTGCAGCGGTCGCTTTGCCGGTCCTCTTTGCGCTCGTGCAGTTTGACGGTTTTGGAAAAGTCGCCATTTTGGGCGGGCTTCTGTTTGGGGCGCAATTCATCGTCGCCAATACGATCCA
>CAWUKE010000174.1:0-4686 GCA_963922935.1 uncultured Alphaproteobacteria bacterium
TCTAGAACGGGATCTCATCATCGAGATCAAAATCCTGCTTTGGCCCGTCCAAATTAGAGGCAGAGCGCGACCCGCCGCCCTGGCTATAGCCACCGCCTCCACCGCCCATGCGGTCTTGGTTATAGCCGCCACCACCCATATTACCGCCGCCGCCAGAACCACCGCGTGAATCGAGCATGGTCAGATTGCTATTCGGGCCTGCGACTTTGACCTTGGTCGTATAGCGATCATTACCATCGCGATCCTGCCACTTCTCAGTGGTCAGTTGTCCTTCGATGTAAAGCTTAGAGCCTTTATTGATGTAACGTTCGACAACGCCCACAAGGCCTTCGCCCCAGACCTCGACCGTGTGCCATTCTGTGCGTTCACGGCGCTCGCCGCTTTGCCGGTCTTTCCATTGCTCAGATGTAGCCATACGCAGCTTGGCGACTTTGCCGCCATTACCAAAGGTGCGCACTTCGGGGTCGGCGCCGAGATTGCCGACCAAAATCACTTTATTGACGGATCCTGCCATTGTCTTTCTCCTATAGGGCGCGAGGTCCGTTAAACCGTTATGTTGGCCTCGCGGGCGGGTTTGCACGCCAGCTTTCGCATCCTTGCGGACAATCGTCACGCGGAACACTTGCAGAAATCTGTGGGAAACCGTGTTTCTCACCGTCTGCAAAAGGCCCTCTCGCGTAGGAAACAAGACGGCTATGTTCGGCGCAAATTGCTTGCCCGAATGGGTTCGCTCAGCTAGCGCGTATGTTCTATATATGTTCTATTGCTGAGACAAAAGCAAGAGCGGCAACGTAACAGGACACGCATCACACTATGGCTATGCTCAAAAACATCCAGGTTCGCGGCGCGCGTGAGCATAATCTGAAGGATGTCGACATTGATATGCCGCGCGACAAGCTTGTTGTCATTACGGGCTTATCAGGGTCAGGCAAAAGCTCTCTCGCTTTCGACACGATCTACGCCGAAGGTCAGCGGCGCTATGTGGAGAGCTTGTCCGCCTATGCGCGGCAGTTCCTGGAGCTGCAGGGCAAGCCTGACGTTGATTCGATCGAGGGCCTGTCCCCCGCTATTTCGATTGAGCAAAAGACCACGAGCAAGAATCCGCGCTCAACAGTTGGGACTGTCACGGAAATTTACGACTATATGCGCCTCCTCTGGGCGCGGGTGGGCGTCCCCTACTCTCCCGCAACGGGCCTCCCAATCGAAAGCCAAACCGTCAGCCAAATGGTCGATATCACCATGGCGCTGCCCGAAGGCACGAAGCTCTACATCCTCGCCCCCGTGGTGCGGAACCGGAAAGGCGAATTCCGCAAAGATATCGCCGAATGGATGAAAGCGGGCTATCAACGCGCGAAAATCGATGGCGAAATCGTCCGTCTCGAGGAAGCCCCTGCCCTCGATAAAAAGTTCAAGCACGACATTGATGTGGTCGTAGACCGCGTCGTCGTTCGGGAAGGCCTTGAGACGCGCCTCGCCGACAGCCTGGAACAAGCATTGCGTCTCGCCGACGGTCTCGCTGTGGCTGAACAGGCTGATAATCCTGATGAACGCATCCTCTTTTCAGAGAAGTTCGCCTGCCCCGTCTCTGGTTTTACGCTTGAGGAAATCGAACCGCGCCTCTTCTCTTTCAACAGTCCGCAAGGCGCTTGCCCGACTTGTGATGGTCTGGGTCGAGAAATGAAGTTCGATGTGAACCTGATCATCCCCGACGACACTCGATCGCTCGCCGGTGGTGCCATCGCCCCTTGGAGCAAGACGCCGTCGTCACTCTACGCACAAACGCTCGACGCCCTGGCCGAACATTATGGCTTTTCAACCGCCACACCGTTTCGGGAGTTGAACAGCAAATCGCAAGACGTGATCCTCTACGGGACCAAAGGGACCGCCATTCAGTTCACATACAAAGATGGCAAGCGCACTTACCAAACGAAGAAGCCGTTCGAAGGCGTGATCCCAAACCTCGCGCGCCGTTACCGCGAAACAGAAAGCACATGGGTTCGCGAAGAGTTGGGAAAGTATCAGAGCGATACGGTCTGCGGTACATGTGGTGGCAAGCGATTAAAACCCGAAGCGCTCTCTGTGAAAGTCGCCGGCATGGACATCGCCGCCCCTGGCGAGATGAGCATCGCAGAGGCGCTTCAGCATTTTGAAGGCCTGAAGACGACTTTGTCAGCCAAAGACATGGAAATTGCCGAACGAATTTTGAAAGAGATCACCGACCGTCTGAAATTCCTCAATGCAGTCGGCCTAGATTATCTTTCATTGGGTCGCGGATCGGGCTCTCTCTCTGGTGGGGAAAGCCAACGCATTCGCCTTGCGAGCCAAATTGGTTCTGGTCTGACAGGCGTTCTGTACGTTTTGGACGAACCCTCCATTGGCCTGCACCAGCGCGACAATGCGCGGCTTCTACAGACGCTTCAGGAACTTCGTGATCTCGGCAACACAGTTCTCGTTGTTGAACATGACGAAGAAGCGATCCTAACGGCGGACTATGTCATCGATATGGGTCCTAAGGCAGGCGTGAATGGCGGGGCGGTCGTTGCATCTGGTACCCCCAAGCAAATCATGCGCAGCAAAGCTTCGCTGACAGGCCAATATTTAACAGGCGCCAAATCGATCGAAATCCCCGCCAAGCGCCGGACGATCAACACGGACAAGGCCATCCGCATTGAAGGGGCGAGTGGCAATAATTTGAAAGATATCGACGTCGATATTCCCCTCGGCGTTATGACCTGCGTGACGGGCGTCTCTGGCGGCGGGAAGTCGACGCTCACGATTGAAACGCTCTACAAAGCGGCAGCTCGCAAGATCAACAAAGCGACAAAGCCCCCCATGCCGCACAAGGCTATTCACGGTCTGGATCAGCTCGATAAAGTCATCCAGATCGACCAGTCTCCTATCGGCCGCACGCCCCGATCCAACCCCGCGACCTATACGGGCGCTTTCACACCGATCCGGGACTGGTTTGCCGGACTGCCCGAAGCGAAAACCCGTGGTTACAAGCCCGGGCGCTTTTCGTTCAACGTTAAAGGCGGTCGGTGCGAGGCGTGCCAAGGGGCTGGCGTTGTGAAGATCGAGATGCACTTTTTGCCCGACGTCTATGTGACCTGCGACGTCTGTAATGGTGCGCGCTATAATCGCGAAACGCTTGAGATTAAGTTCAAAGGCAAATCAATCTCGGACGTACTCGCCATGCCGATTGACGAGGCCGCAGAGTTCTTCAAAGCAGTGCCGAGCATTCGCGATAAAATGGTGACGCTGCAACGCGTTGGCCTCGGTTACATCAAGGTCGGACAGCAAGCGACGACCCTCTCAGGCGGCGAAGCGCAGCGGGTCAAGCTTGCCAAGGAACTCTCCAAACGCGCCACGGGGCGAACGCTTTATATTCTCGACGAACCAACGACGGGCCTGCATTTTGAAGATGTCAACAAGCTCCTGACCGTTCTGCAAGAACTCGTCTCAAACGGCAATACGATGGTCATCATCGAACATAATCTCGATGTCGTGAAAACGGCAGATTATGTGATCGATATTGGCCCAGAAGGCGGAGATGGCGGGGGTGAAATCGTCGGTGTCGGCACGCCAGAAGACATCGCCGCGATTGAGCGAAGCTGGACAGGCCGCTACCTCAAACCCATGCTAGACAGCTCAGCCAGCACGGCAGAAGCGGCTGAATAGGCCGCTTGCGTCCAGCCTAGCCCTCAGGTGTGACCAACATCGTCATCTGCGGCTCGGATATTATCTTTCCGCGTGTATCAGACAGACGAAATGAAATGGTGGAGGTGATGCCCGATAATTGGTCGGCGCTGTAGTCCGCGCTCATATCGTAGCGCCACTGTCTAAGCGATTTTAAGGCTGGTTTTATATGAACTTTCTGGGTATAGCCCAACACTTCATGATTGGTTGTTGTACCGTCGGGCGTAATATCGAACTGGACTAAAACCCGAACGGGGGCGTTTGTTGCGCCACAGCCGGACTAGCGCCCGCAAACCAACACAGAAGAAAGATTGCGACGAACTTTTTCATTCTCTCACCCAATGTTTCCAAGCTCTGATTGATATTATTCGAACACGGCGACCGGATCGGCCTCATTCCATTGCCGGACAAAGAAAGCTGACGGTCCCATCATCATGAGAATGTAGAAGGCTTGACCTGCTGCGGTCATGATAATGGCGAAGAAGGCTCCGATACGAAATCCTGAAGATTCAGAAATATTGGCTAGAGACTCCCTCGCATCCTCTGTGTTCTCCCCTAACATAATGTCCGTTAGGCCACCGCCAGAGAAAAGGCCCGCAAGACCTGTCGTCATGCCGAGCGAAGACATGACATAAGACATGATATAGCTAATCAAAAAGGCAACCAGCAGTGATCCTAATAGAGCCCAGTAGCGATTCTTGGTAATTTTCCGCGCCGCTAAGATATGGGCTTTCTGGCGCAGTCCCGTGAGGGCTCCGGCTGGCGCGAAGGTGACGCCAAACCAAAAGGCGCCGACGAAGATCGCGACATAGATTAAAATCACGATCAAGATGCCAACAACCATCGCCGCGCTTCCAGATCCGATCGCCGCTGAAAGCCCGCCTAAAACTACCCCCAGCAGAACGATGACTAAAAGAATGCCGCAGAAGAATAGTGTAAACAGGCCCCAATAGCCGAGCTGGACGCCAAATTGACGCCACTCATCCGCAC
>CAWUKE010000175.1:0-4680 GCA_963922935.1 uncultured Alphaproteobacteria bacterium
GAAAAAGACCGCAAGCCGCGTCCGCCTGTCATCGCGATTATGGGCCATGTGGACCACGGTAAGACATCGCTGTTGGATGCTTTGCGCTCAACGGACATTGCGTCTGGTGAAGCTGGCGGGATTACCCAGCATATTGGGGCTTACCAGTTGCAGCTGAAATCCGGCGATAAGATCACGGTCCTCGATACACCGGGTCACGAAGCCTTTGCCAATATGCGCACCCGCGGCGCGGAAGCGGTGGATATTGTGATCCTTGTCGTGGCGGCTGACGACGGGATCAAGCCACAAACGATTGAATCAATTCGGTATGCCAAAGCGGCCGACAAGCCGATCATCGTCGCCATAAATAAGATGGATACGTATGAGGCGAACCCACAAAAGATTGAAACCGATCTGCTGCAGTATGAGATCATCACTGAGAGCATGTCAGGCGACGTGCAAGCGGTGCAGGTCTCAGCCAAAGAGAAAACGGGTCTGGATGCGCTCGCTGAAGCGATCACGTTGCAGGCGGAGCTCATGGAGCTGAAAGCCAATCCGAAACGCAATCCGGATGGCCTCGTCATTGAATCGCGCTTTGAAAAAGGTCGCGGGGCGGTGACGACACTGCTGGTGAAACGCGGGACGCTCAAACGCGGCGATATGATTGTGGCCGACGAATATATGGGCAAAGTCAAAGCTATGATGGATGAGCGCGGCAAACAGGTGAAAGCTGCGGGTCCGTCGACAGCCATTGAGGTGATGGGTCTGGACGGCGCGCCGATGCCGGGTGAGCCGTTCGCTGTTGTCGATAGTGAGTCTCGCGCGCGTGAGATCGTCGAGTATCGCCAACGGAAGAAGAAGCAGGCTGCGGCCTCTCAACCGTCTGCGTTGGCGTCGATGGAACAGATGATGGCCAAGCTGCAGAATAAGGAAGTCTCCGAGCTTCCACTTCTGGTGAAAGCTGATGTGCAGGGCTCGGCTGAGGCGATTAAAGCGTCACTCGAAGGCCTGTCTGTGTCTGAAGTCCGAGCGAATGTTATCTATGCGGCGGCTGGCGGGATTAGCGAATCCGACATCAATATGGCCAAAACAGCCGGTGCGCCGGTCATTGCCTTTAATGTCCGCCCGAACAAGCAGGCCAAAGATCTCGCCGAACGCGAAGGCGTGGAAATCCGCTATTACTCTGTCATCTATCAGCTCATTGAGGAAATCGAGCAGGCGCTGACCGGTATGATTAAGCCAGAGCGTCGCGAGACCTTCATCGGCTACGCAGAAATCCTGGAGGTCTTCAACATCTCCAAGCTGGGCAAAGTCGCAGGTTGCCGCGTGACAGACGGTCGTGTGGAGCGGGGCTCTGGCGTGCGTTTGCTGCGTGATAATGTGGTGATCCATGAAGGCATGCTCAAAACGCTTAAACGTTTCAAAGACGAAGTCGATAAAGTTCAAGCCGGTATGGAATGCGGCATGGGCTTTGAGAACTATGAAGATATCCGCAAAGGCGACCAGATCGAGTGCTTTACGGTCGAGATGATCGAGCGCTCTCTTGAAGATGTGGCCCTATCGGACATGGAAGCCGAAAGCGCCAAAGAAGAGGCCTGATTACCTCTGGCCTAAAATTTGAAGAAGGCGGCTCTTTTTAGGGCCGCCTTTTTTGTTTCAAAGGCCTATCGGCCTATAATTTCAGTCGTCCTGAAAAAGCTAAGGACGTCCTTAAGGCCCCGCTACCGACGCCTGGTCAGGTTGGATCACTTTTTTCGCGAATGCTTTCCTTCCAGCGGTCTTCATGCCAAAATGTCGCATGCGCAGTCCGTTATTTCGCCTCATCCCCTCTCTGTTTTTTGCAGTCGCCATGGCGGGTTGCGGCGCGCAATCGGCTGACACGCCTTCAGACGACGCCTCAGAAACGACCGCGGTTTCTGCCTCTCCAGTTCAGGACATTGATCCCAGTCAGCTCATCGGGTCCTGGCGCGGGGCCTTTGTCAAAGACCGGGGAACATTGGCGATCAACCTGGAGATTGCGCAGAACGCAGCGGGTGAACTCACCGCAACCCAATATGCACCAGATTGGATCGGCTATCCGGCTATGGATGGCGGCGTCATCACGCTTTCGGAAGAGGGACAGGTTCTAATCCCGGATGCGTTGCGCGGTGGACTGACATTGCAGTTCGACCCGATTTATCGCCAGATGGTCGGTGAAACAGGAACGGGACTGTCAGCCCATTTCGTCCGCGCTTTGCCGCGATTGCCTGACCAGAAATCGGTCATGGAGGTCAAAATTCCGGCAGGCGACATCACTTTGGCGGCGACTCTGTCTCTGCCAGAGGGCGACGGACCCCATCCGGCCATGATTGTGATTTCAGGGCGCGGGTGCTGGGGCCGCGGGCGATCAGTCGGTCGCGTTCTTCCGGATTATGGCATGGCTGTGCTGGAATATGATAAGCGCGGGACGGGGGAGAGCACGGGCGACTGTGACACGGCCACATTTGAGGATCTTGTTGACGATGCGGTGGCCGCTCTTGACTTTATGCGCGCGGATTCCCGCATTGATCCGGCGCAAGTTGGGCTGCAAGGCGGCTCGGCTGGGGCGTGGACCGCGCAAGGCGTTGCCGAAAAAGCGCTGGAAAATTCGGACCTCGACCTTCCGGCTTTCATTATCACTTACATTGGTCCGGCGACCTCAATCGAGCGTCAGCAGCGTGAGGCCGGGGAGGCAATCGCCGATCAACTGGACCTCAGTCCGGGCGCACGCGCGTCTGTCATGCGCGCGGTGGACATCACATTAGATCAAGACCTGTCCAACGAAGCCATCTTCACGGAGCTCAATGCCATTGCTGATCAGGCGGAAGCGGAAGGCTGGCGCGGACAAATGTTTGACGTCAGCGATATTCCCGCCTCGGCCGATGCTGTTGATGATCTCTGGCTAAGACGGTTTTCATTTGATCCCGAACCCGTCCTGCGCCGCCTATCAGAGACGCCTTATCTGTCGCTGCTCGGGGCTGAGGACGCGATTGTCCCGTTACCGTCAAATAGCGATGCGCTTCGTGATGCCTTAGAGGCGGCCGGGAATAAGGCCTATAAGATCGTCATTATTCCCGGAACGGGTCACGGCGTTGAACATGGCGACCGGGATGCGGTCTTGCCCGATGGGTCAACCTACCAGAAGTTCGATACAGTCGAGCCGCTTTACTTTACGGAGGTGATTGATTTCCTGCGCGCGCAGAACGTGATCGAAACGCCCTAATCACAAGGCTTACAGCGCGGACGCTTGCTTAACCGCTCTGCCTCGCCCACATGGTGCCCTATGCCGAGAAACCGTCCCCCGTCCCAACGTCAGCTCAAAGCGGGTGAAGTCATCCGTCGCGCTCTGGCAGAGATTATCAATCGCGAAGATTTGCGGGACCCTGCCCTGCAAGGGGTTAGTGTGACGATCGCCGAAGTGCGCGCCGCACCGGATCTGAAAACCGCGACCGTTTATGCCGCACCGCTCGGCCCGGACGCGGATGGCGAAGCCGTGATAGCGGGTCTACAGCGCTGTGGGCGTTTTTTGCGGGGCCGATTAGGTCGCGAACTGGCCATGAAAAGCACGCCTCGCCTGAAGTTCATTTTGGATCAGACATTTGATACCGCGGATGAAATGGGTCGCTTGCTCGCCAGCCCGGAAGTCGCGCGAGATTTGGACTAAAAAAGCTGCCCTGAAGGGCGGCTGAACTTTGGGGGATATCAAGGTTACTCCGTTTAATTGGGGAGAGAGTTACGCGCCGATCGCAAATGCGTTTCCCGATTTTTGCTATATGTCAAACAGAGGGAAACTATCGGGGAAGTGAATGAGATATCCTCGGGCGTTGGCGCTCATAAGGCTGAAATTCTTACTTCTCCACGATCCCGCTTATTTGTAGGCGCTACCGCTATGGACCCCAACGGACGTAATCGCCGCAAACGCGGGCAGCCTGTGCATGGCTGGGTCGTGTTGGATAAGCCGCTTGAGATGGGCAGCACGAAAGCTGTCTCAAGTATTCGCCGCTTGTTTGATGCGCAGAAGGCGGGTCACGCCGGAACGCTCGATCCCCTCGCGACGGGTGTGTTGCCGGTTGCGTTGGGGGAAGCCACGAAGACCGTGCCGTTCCTGATGGATGCCGCGAAGGGCTATGATTTTACGATTAAGTGGGGTGAGTATCGCGAGACTTTGGACGCGGAAGGGGAGGTTGTGGCGACCTCTGACATACGTCCGACCGAGGCGCAGATTACCGCTGTCCTCGATCGGTTTGTCGGCGAGATTGAACAAATCCCGCCCAAATATTCCGCCATCAAAATCGATGGCAAACGGGCCTATGATCTGGCGCGCGCAGGCGCAGAGATAGAGATGAAAACCCGCCACGTGCGGATTGACGGGTTGAGCCTGATTGAAGCCAATACGGATAGCGCCTCCTTCCACGTTGATTGCGGCAAGGGGACCTATGTGCGGTCTCTGGCGCGTGATATTGCGCAAGCGCTTGGCGCGCTGGGCTATGTCTCTCACCTGCGCCGGACGCGGGTTGGGCCGTTTAATCTGGCACAGTCATTCCCTCTAGACGCCATAGAGGCAATGGACTATGTCGCGCGCGCAACAGAAGCGCTGTATCCGCTTTCGACCGCACTGGACGACATCCCGGTACTGGCCGTTAGCGAAACAAACGCCGCGCTTTTGAAGCAGGGCCGAGACAT
>CAWUKE010000176.1:0-4680 GCA_963922935.1 uncultured Alphaproteobacteria bacterium
CCGCCAAAGGCCAACGCGCCTCCTCGTCGTCGGGTGGAATGTTGGCAGTGTCTCACAGGTTTTGAAAGGGGGGATTAGATTGTTACAGAACGGCGCCAATCACCGCCCCACGGTCCCCACAGCCGAAACGCAGCTCACGCAGGCGTAGCCGAGTAAGGTGTGGCTTCGGCTAGCCTCCGCAGGAGCCGAGCGAAGCGAGAGGTGCCGGGGTTTAGAGTGGGTTCAGGGTAAAGTTTATAAAAAAGGCTCAACGACGCAAAAGAAATAGATATTCAAAGTTTTCAGAGGAGTCATCATTTATCCAATCGTCGGTCCA
Source organism: uncultured Alphaproteobacteria bacterium (assembly GCA_963922935.1). Classification (GTDB taxonomy): domain Bacteria; phylum Pseudomonadota; class Alphaproteobacteria; order Caulobacterales; family Maricaulaceae; genus Litorimonas. The sequence goes on from CAWUKE010000176.1 coordinate 317, forward strand.
TCTCATATGCGCCATAACGTTTTTCCTATGAGAAATTTTCAAGAACTCAATGCTCTCTCCATTGGCGATTAGTATATCATTGAGTTCAGCGGCTGTAGCCCGTCCACCAGAGCTATAAGAAAGTATAATATTTTCTGATCTAGTATTATTGATGAGCTCAGATAATGCCTGAAGTGCTATGTAATGGCCTTCTTGATTTTTTTTATACTCTTCGAAGAGTGATACTCCATTTCTATCTGAAGAGTCAGATCGCCGTTTCGCTGCTCCAAAAAGTTTTGGTCTGTCATTTAGAACAATCGTTTTCCAAAGGTGATAGTAAGAATTATATCTCACTCTAGATGGTGGCATCTTCTCGTTGTTCGAGCCGTAAGGGGGATCAAAGTATGCAATATCGCATTTGATTTCCTTGGTCAGATTAATAGTATCCTCACAGAAGACTTCATGTTCAAAATCAGATCGGATTATTCGGGGCAGTTTCAAAAAGAGATTCTTGTATGACCTTGGCGACCAATTTTTGAGATAAGATACATGATGACCTAACGTGCTGTCGACTTTTTCCAAAGCTAAGATAAGGCTGCTCAGCACAACATTCTTTTCATCTAGATTGAGGGCTAATAGGTCTATTTCATTTCGGATGGCGTCTAGTTTATTCGCGTTATGAATTTGAAAAGGTTTCTTCAAGCCATCTTGACCGACTGAAAATCCTAAATCATCAACAAACCCACCGTAATTTTCTGAAAACCAACCATGAAACGGTTTTACATTATTCAAATGATCTATCAATTTCTGATAGTGGTCATTTGAACTTTTCGATGTAAGGTAACAAGAAGCTAAGGTCTTTGACCAGATCGCTTTATCGTTTGAAACGACATTGTATCCGCTCAACGCAAAAGCCTGCGAGACGCGTGTTGAGCCAGAGAATCCATCAAATAATGAACTTGCATCGACCGTTCTAGCCAATTTTAGGATTGCAGGTATAAGTTTAGCCTTCGAGCCAGCGTATTTTATTCCTTCTGTCCTAGGAGCAATTGGAGCTACGTCGCCAAATAGGTCTATTGACTTAAGCATTTCGCGTTGACTTTATCTTCTGGATGTCCTTTTTAATCGCGGCTAGTGCTTCAATGTGACCTGTTTCAGATGAGACTAGCGCATGTGCAAACAATTCAACTAATGTCATATTATGAGCGTAGGAAATCCACCCGTTTGTAAGCGAGTCAAAATAAGTCAAACCATTTTTTGTATGTGTCCATAATCCTCTTTGGAGGGCATTTGCTGTCGTGCCGCCATATCTGACTTCGCAAATATATCTATTTTGTTGATCATAAAATTTATAAACTGGGTGCTTCCTCCCTCGACCAGCCTCCTCAAGTTGAATGTATTTTGTAGCCGCTTTAGCGCGGTCAGTATCAAACACTAGTATATTACATTCTTTTCTTTTTTCATTATAAATAAGTGGAAGTATATTTATTCCGCCAAAGGCTGAAAACGCGTCAAGGTCCCAGATTTCTTCTAATTTTTTGCCTTCAATTCTCGCACCCAATTTCTTCAGGTAAGGAAACATCAAAAAAGCTTTGTCAGTTGATAGTTGAAGTGGGCCATCACCATAGGCTTTTAAACTGATTGGGATTTCTTCACCGCTGACTTCACTTGTGACAGAGATGTCTTCTTCATTAGACTTTGCTCTATACAAATCTTTTCCAACGTGAACTGACTTATAATCATACATGTATTGATTGATAAATTCAGATATTGCTATCTCTGCAAGGTCGCCATGAGTCTTGTTTCCAAGCAAACGCATTGTGAAAATATTACTAAGCGTTGTAACTATTAAGTGAGGATTTTTTGCGAAAAGGATTTTCAATCGGTCTGTAAATTCGAGATAAGCATTCATTCTGCGCTGCATTTCAATTAGAGTTATTACCAAACACCACAGACCCATTCGTCCCGCCGAACCCGAAGCTATTGCTCATCGCGGTTTTGACCTCTTGCTCGCGTAAGGTCCGGGCGATGTTGATGGGGGCCACCTCTGGGTCGAGCGTGCCTATATTGATGCTCGGCGCGATGAAGCCGCCTTGCATCATCAGCAGCGTATAGACGGCTTCCTGCGCGCCCGCCCCGCCGAGGGAGTGGCCGGTCAGGGCTTTGGTGGCGGAGACTGTGGGTGCCCCCGGGGAATTAGCGTCTCCGAACAGTTCAAAGATGGCGCGGCTTTCCGCGATGTCGCCGACCGGCGTGCTGGTCATATGCGGGTTGATATAATCGACGGTCTCGAGCCCGGCGTCCGCGAGGGCGAGCGTCATGGCGCGCTTGGCCCCTTCGCCGCTGGGCGCGACCATATCATAGCCGTCTGACGTGGCGCCGTAGCCGAGGACTTCGGCGATGATCTCCGCCCCGCGCGCTGAGGCATGTTCGTAGCTTTCGAGCACGAGCATGGCCGCCCCGCCCGCAATGACAAAGCCGTCGCGGGTTTGGTCGAACGGGCGGCTCGCCGTTTCGGGGGCGTCATTATATTGGCTGCTCATCGCGCCCATGGCGTCGAATGTGTTCGACAGCATCCAGGTCAGCTCTTCACCGCCGCCGGCGAACATGACGTCCTGCTTGCCCCATTGGATTTGTTCAGCCGCTGCGCCAATACAGTGCAGGGACGTGGTACAGGCGCTGGAGATGGAAAAGTTCACGCCTTTGATCTTGAAATGGGTGGCGAGCGTGGCGGACACCGTGCTGCTCATCGCTTTGGGCACGGCGAACGGCCCGATGCGCTTGGGGCTACCATTCTTGCGGGTGATGTCGGCGGCGCGGACGATTTCCGGCACGCTCGGCCCGCCACTGCCCGCGATGATACCGGTGCGGGGATGGCTGATTTGCTCCGTCGTGAGGCCCGACTGTTTGATCGCTTGATCCATGGCCAGCGCGGACCAGACCGACGCGTCGCCCATAAAGCGAAGGGAGCGCTTGCCGATGATCTCTTTGGCCATCTCGGTCGTGTCGGCTGGGCGGCCAGAGACTTGGGATCGGAAGCCGTTTTCGGCCATGTCGGGGTCGTGGCGGATGCCAGAGCGACCAAGGCGCAGGCTTTCCGTGACGCTAGCGGCGTCATTGCCGATGCAGCTAATAATGCCGAGGCCCGTAACGACGACGCGTTTCTTGTCAGACACGATTAGTCCTCCTCACGTTGGAAGAGCCCGACGCGCAGGTCTGTCGCGCGGTAGATCAGCTCGTCATCGCTATACATGCGGCCATCAGCGATGCCGAGGACGAGCTTGCGGCGGATGACGCGCTTCATGTCGATTTCGTAGCGGACTTTCTTGACATCCGGCGTGACTTGACCCGTGAACTTCACCTCGCCTACACCCAGCGCGCGCCCGCGGCCTTGTCCGCCGGTCCAGCCAAGCCAGAAGCCGACGAGCTGCCACATGGCATCCAGGCCGAGGCAGCCCGGCATGACCGGATCGCCTTCAAAGTGGCACTCAAAGAACCAGAGGTCAGGATTGATATCCAGATGGGCGATGATCTCGCCTTTGCCATTCGCGCCGCCATCATCATTAATGCGCTCAATCCGGTCGAGCATCAGCATGGGCGGCAGGGGCAGCTTGGCATTGCCCGGACCAAAGAGCGAGTTTCGCCCGCTCTCTATCAGATCGTCATAATCGTAGGACGGTTCAATCTTAATCATGTCCGCGTGTTTAGACGCGTGGGCCGCACGGGCAAGCCTTAACTGACGCTGAAACTGCGCCCATTGTCAAAAGAGCGCTCTGTGCCGAGCTGATGTCTCTTAGCTGGACGCGTTACGGGGGCGGACCTCATAGCGGGACAAGGCGGTTTTCGCCGCTTCCCAGTCCGGCTTCAGGGTCAAAGCCTGGGTCAGATCATCATAAGCCGCGCGCAGATCGCCTTGGCGGTCATAGATGAGCGCGCGATTATAGAGCGCTTCCGCGCCTTTTTCCGTACCGAGCTCAAGCGCCTTATTGGCAGCAGCCAGCGCATCGTCATAACGCTCTGTATAGAACAAAGCGGCGGAGTAATTGATGTAGGCTTCTGGCAGATCGTCCTGCAGGGCCAGAGCCGAGTCAAAATCGTCTACAGCTTTGCTATGCTCGCCCCGCCGCATCAGAAGGACGCCGCGGTTCACATAGGTGGCGGCCTTATCCTTTTTCGTCAGCGTCTCTGACAGGGCGTCATTGCACGTGCGGATCGCGCTGATCGTGCCTGTATTGCCGGTCTTGGCCGACATGAAACAGCCTTGCGCACTGCCATTGCCATAGACAAAAACTTGAGCGGCTGCCGGTGCTGCGGTGCAAGAGAGCAGGGCGGCGAGGGGGAGAAGCAGTTTATAAGTCATGACAAAATTATAGCAGAAAATGCCA
>CAWUKE010000177.1:0-4662 GCA_963922935.1 uncultured Alphaproteobacteria bacterium
GGCAATGGGCTAGCTTGGGGCAATGGGCTAGCTTGGGGCAATGGGCTGCCGGACCTGTTAGGGCGGCGGGTCAGCATAATCAGCCCCCGTCAAAGCCGCCCAACGAGAAGGTGGGCGGCTCCAAATAGAAAGACGGAATAACTTAGCGCTGGGTCCAGCGGCCGTCTGCGCCCATGATAAATTCGCCGCGCGCCGCGTTGGCGATTTGTTTTTCGCCAGCCAGTTGCGCGACCACATCCGGGTCAACGCCTTGTTGGCGGGCGAGGCGCGTATAGAGCGCTTTGCGGGCAATGTTGATTTCGTTGACTGCGGCTTGAACGCCTGGCGATGGGTTTTTCACAATCTCCAGATAGCCGGTGATTTTTTCACCCACTTCACCCCGCGCTTTGGCGGCGTCGACGGTGGCTTTGGCAGCCGCGCTAGCAGAGGCCACGTTCTCGCCGCTCACATTCAGGGTGATGGCCCCCGCGCCGAGCAAAGTCAGAGCGGTCAGCCCTGCAATTAAAAGTCTCTTCATGGCCGTCCTCCTTCGTGGCGGCGGGACCTGATCGGAATTAGAACAGGTCCGGATTATTTTCGATCAGCGCCTCAACATCATCATCCAGGCGCACGCGCACCTCTTGATCGATCTTGATCGCCAATTCGAGCCGGATGGGTTCATCCGGCACCTCGACGCGGTGCGTAATCGTACAGGCTCCGAGGCTGGTGACAGCTACAAAACCGATCAGCGGATATAGAAACGATCGCGCCATTTGCTCGCCTTTTATGCAGGTTCGCCTGAACGTGGCATGAAGTCCGCATTCAGGCAAGACGGCTCTTTTCCAGCGTCTTTATTGGGGCCTTAATCGGGAATAGGCACCGGGATCTGGCGTGGGAGGTCTCTCTCTCCACGCATAAAGTCATGGATGAGGTCCCCAACCTTGGGCGAGGTCATGAACAGAATATGCCCAGTGCCTTAGATAGACCTTGTCGTGCATGGGGCTTTCATTCAGGTCGGCTTAATCCACGTTCGGGTCCAATCTGAACATTGCAGGTCCGTGATCGCGGCGCTAAGGCGCAAAAAGCCCTATCCTCTTTTTGTTTTCTAAGGATGCTCCACAATGGCCGAATTATTCACGGTAAGCTCGCTCTTGACCTTGATGGCGCTGATCTTTCTGCAGGCTGTGCTCGGTTTCGATAACCTGCTCTACATTGTGATCGAAAGTAATAAAGTGGGCGATGAAAAGTCTGCCAAGAAGGTTCGACAGTGGGGGATCGGTATTGCCGTGGCGCTGCGGATCGTTTTGCTCTTTGCAATTGTATCTTTGTTTGGCTTGCTCGCCGAGCCGCTCTTTTCGATCAGTTCAATGATCATAGAGGGGGACTTTACGATTCAAGCGGTCGTAACGCTTCTGGGCGGCGGCTTCATCATCTACACCGCTACCAAAGAAATCCACCATATGCTGATGGTCGATCATATTGAGCATTCCGAGGGCTCTGGAGCGCGAAGCATTTGGGGGGCCGTTGCCCTCATCGTGTCAATGAATTTGGTCTTCTCTGTCGATTCAATCCTATCGGCGATGGCGATCGCCAACATTGACACGGCGAACATCGTCAACGCAGCGGGACAAACGATCCAGCCCTTCACAGATGGGGCAGTCTCCGAGTGTAAGCGTTTCCTGATCGCCAACCCCATCGAAGGGGCGGTGACGTGTGAACCAGCGAAAACCTATCAGGTCCCGCTCATGGTGATCGCCATTGTCGCCTCTGGTGTGGCGATGATTTTGCTGGCCGATAAAGTCACCAACTTCCTCAAAAAGAACCGGATTTATCAGGTCTTGGGCCTGTTCATCCTGTTCCTCGTTGGCGTGCTGCTCGTCACGGAAGGCGCACACTTGGCGCACCTCAAACTGTTTGGCTTTGAGCTGCAAGCGATGAGCAAGTCGAGCTTCTACCTGGTTGTCGGCGTATTGGTGATCACCGACATCATCTCTAACCGCTATCAAAAACGCCTCTGGGCGCAGAAGCAGGCGGAGATTTTGGGCGATAATCCAGAAATGGCCGGCATCGCCGCCGTGGATGAGTTCAAAAGCGGCGCGCCCAAAGCGCATTAAGCCACGTCCGAGAAAGGCGTGGCGTCCGCGTCACGTCGTTTTTCCTAGGCGGCAATTCTTACGCTGAATTCCTTGGGATCACGGCCCTACCGCCGGGCGATAGAGAAGCTCATCCTATATTCAAATGGCGGGACTTGCTCCGGGGCCAAGCCCTCTTGTTCCGGCTCGAAGCTCCATGTCAGCATGGCTTGGCGCATAGCCTCGCCAAATTCGGGGGCGGGGTCACTTTGGACGATATCAATCTGAGCGGGCTTTGCATCAGGGCCGAGGGTAATGCGCACAATGGCGCGGGCGCCATCAACCCGTCGATTGCCATCAACTTTAGGCGATTTGATTTTCGCCCGGCGTTTAATGCGCAAAGTAATGCGCTTGCCGTCGGCGTCTCTGACCGTGATCTTGTCACGGGCTTTGCTATTCTGGCCAGCGGCGCGGGCAATGCCTAAGCGGGTCCTTACCGTCGTTAGCTCTTTAGCATCCGCATTGGGGTAGGCCCGATAAAGCGCTAAGGCTTTAGCATAGGCTTCGGCGGCGGGGGTGTAATCCTTGGCATCTTCCAACGCCATGCCCCGCATGAAATAGGCGGCAGGAAGATCCGCTGTCTGCGTCAGGCCTGACGCTTCCATGGCGATGATTGCGGATTCTGCATAGTCAGCGGCCTTGCGGCGTTCTTTTTGGGCGGCGCGATCAAAGTCCATTTTATTCGGCAAGGTTTCTTGCGCCAAACTCAGATAAACCCGACCCGCAAAGGCGGACTGGTCTTGATCGATCTTTTTCAGCGCTTTGACGATGTCTTTCATCTGGCGGATGGCTGTCCTTGTTTGGAAAGCGGCGAGGTTGGCCTTTGCCGATGCGTAATCACATTGCAGGGCTTGGGCGTCACGGCCCATTTTGGCGTAGTGATCGCCACAAACGGCATAGCTTTCTGCTGCCGCCAGCGCCTCGCCCCCTTGTTCCAAAAGATTAGCCTTGGCGTAGGCGGCAAAACCTGCAGCGCCGTAGTCTTGCTCAGTCTCCGCTTGGGTCAAAAGACGACCCGCCAAGCCCATCGCGGCCTCGCTTTTGCCCGCTTGCAGGGCGACCTGCAGCTCTGCTTGCAGCTTTGCTGTTCCCTGCGCCAAGGCGGGCGTTAGGGTCAGGGGGCCGACACTCACCAGGGCCGCGGCTGACAAGCGCAGCAAAAATCTCTGTTTCATGAGGTCGTCTCTGATGCATTTTCAGTGTGATAAATCGGGCGGTTGGCGGATTGAAAAGATCGCTCAAAGCCGGGCAGGTGGATCAACTCCACGCCATTGTCCTGCAAATAAGCCAGCCCTTTTTGCTCCGTAAATGTCCCGTCTTCGATCAGCGCGTAATAAAGCCGCGACGTTCCCGCAGCGACCAGTCGCTCGGCGCAGCCCATGGGTTTTGACGCGCGCGATAAGCAGGGTTCCAACGTACAGATCACCGTGTGCGGCGTGACGCCGTTCAGCTTGGCCAGCATGGCTTCTTCCGCATGATCTTTCGGGCCCGTCTCGCGCGAATAGCCCGTCGCCAGCACGGTCATGTCGGCGTCGCAGCCAATGCAGCCGACGGCAAAGGCGCTCTCACTGGGCGGGCAGTTTTCTGACAAAGCAAAGGCTTGATGCATAAGGGCGCGCGCGCGGATCAGATGCAGGTCGATATGGTGGACGGTCGTGTCGCCAAAGACTTGGGAAAAGACGGGCAGATTATCCGCTAGAAAAGCGTCAGGATCGAAGAGAGGCGCGCGGCCTTGATCGCCAAGCATTTTCGGTGACACGGCGAGACGGAACCACCGCGCGCGGGGTAAGGCTTGGGTCAATATATCCGCGCCCCCTTCGATCAAAATATCCTGACAGCGCAGCGTTTTGGCCAGCGCCATCACACCCTCAATCGGATCTTCGTCGATTTGGATAACAGTAGCGGGCGCGTCACTCGGACTTTGGCTCAGCACGATCGTCTCCGCGCTGCCGCTCGTCCAGATTTGCCGATCTCGGGGCAAATCGCCGGATCGGGTGAGGATCACTTTAACGGGATCAGCCGCCCGCCCGTCTCTTGCCCGCCGACGGATATACTTCTCCCCGCGTGTGGCTAAGGACGGATCGTCCCGGCGAACCGTTTCGGCCCCCACCACGATCATATCCATTGTCGCGCGCAAGGCCAGAACGGCGTCTAAGTCCTCTGGCGATGATAAGATCGCGCGCGCGTCGGACTGATCATCCAAATAGCCGTCGGCGGAAACGCAGCAGGACAGGGTGAGATTAGGGGTCACCCCGCTAGAGTAGGCTATCGGCGCTTACCCAGTCTAGGCCCAGAATCTCCTTCTGGGCCTCTGCGACCGCTTCAATTGTCAGCTTGCCATGGGCGACGTTTAATCCGTTCTTCAAATGCGGATCGCTACGCAGCGCTTCTTTCCAGCCCATCCGCGCAATGCGTTTGGCATGATGGACGGTCGCCGCGTTCAGCGCATAGGTCGAGGTCCGCGGCACGGCGCCCGGCATATTGGCGACGCAATAATGCACGACGCCATCAATGATATAGGTGGGATCGTCATGGGTGGTGGGCCGGGAGG